>CAZNCI010000034.1:0-20813 GCA_964571475.1 uncultured Saprospiraceae bacterium
GGCTTTCCTGTCGTTTTAAGTGCTTTTAGCAATTTACGTTGAGCAGGTTGTAATCCTATATTAGCCATACTTGATGACTCCCCGGTCATATTCGGTACTTCACCCAAAGCGGCAATGATTACATCCGATTTTTGAGCCACCTCAAGAGCTTCTTGTATCAGCTCATCCGGTGTTCGTTTGTCAATAATTACTTCTTCACCCAAGGCGTTGATTTTTTTTGCCAAATCAGGATTATCCGTTATATTACAACCTTTTGCGTAAAGCAGATAATCAGCCCCTACCTCCGTCTGCAATCCTTCCATAAGGGTAATAGCTGAATCGGAATCACCTGCCACACTCCAGCAGCCAAGCATATTGCGCCGGTTATGCGCAAGAGGACCAATAAGAGCAATTTTTGATTTCCTGGATAAGGGTAGCAAATTGTTTTGATTTTTCAATAAGACACAAGAGGCCGCTGCAACTTTTCGTCCAAATGCCCGATTGTTCTTTGAAAGCAATTCGTTTTCAGGATTGCCGTTCAGATAGCGATAGGGGTCGTCAAAAAGCCCAAGTAGCTCCTTGGCTTTAAGGATTCTCCGACAGGCGATATCAATCTGTCCAATGGACACTTCTCCCATTTCAATTGATTGTTTCAGTGTTGTCAAAAAACCCTCTCCTACCATGTCCATATCTACATTGGACCTGATGGCCCTTTGCGATACTTTTTGAAGATCACCAATCCCATGGTTCGTCATTTCATTAATGGCTGTATAATCTGTAACGACAAATCCATCAAAACCCCAACGCTCGCGAAGTACCCCGTTTAAGAGGTAACTATTGGCGGATGCTGGCACATAATCGACCACATTAAAAGAGGTCATGACTGATTTGACCCCGGCATCGATGGCAGCACGATAGGGTGGAAGATATTCATTGTGCATCCTTATTCGGCTCATATCCACGGTTGCGTAATCCCGCCCGCCCTCCGGAGCCCCATAGAGCGCAAAGTGTTTGACGCAGGCCATCATCGTTTCGGGATTGGACAAACTATCTCCCTGATAGCCTTTCACCATTGCCCGGGCAACCATACTGCCAAGGAAGGGGTCTTCACCTGCACTTTCAGCAATTCTGCCCCAGCGTGGGTCACGGGCGATATCCACCATAGGGGAAAAAGTCCACATCAATCCATCACTGGTAGCTTCACTGGCAGATATTCGTGCCATCTTTTGGATTAAAAGGGAGTCCCACGTACAGGAGAGCGCCAGCGGGATAGGAAAAGTTGTCTTATAGCCATGGATTACATCCAAACCAAAAATAAGGGGTATGCCCAAACGGCTTTTGTCAACCGCAATCTCCTGAATTTTACGAATTTTTTGTTTGCCCTGAACGCCTAGTACGGCACCTACCTGTCCTGCAAGAATTTTTTTCTCGAAATCTGCACTCACTGCATCGCCCGTCTTAACGCCAAAAGCAGGTCGAATAAGATTAAGTTGACCTATTTTTTCATCGAGGGTCATTTTTCGAAAAATAGCTTCAACTTTTGGAGACAGGTTTATTTGAGCCGTCTCCGCCAGAGGCATTTTCTTCTTATCAGGGCGGCAGGATGACACCCAAAATATCAATATTAATAATACTCCTTTCTTTGCCATTATATACAAATTGCTGTTATTTTTAACTCATACCTCCCCTCCAAAATCAAAATGCGACATCCACTATGACGGGAAAGTGGTCTGAGATGTATTTTCCTGCATTTTTTTCACGATTGACCCGATAATCTTTTATCCTAATTTTATCATTTACAAAAATGTAATCAATCCGATCCATCGCAGGTTTAACAGGGTCAAAACCATTGAACGTACCATTTGCTGTTTGATGATTAACATTCGCTTTTATATACCCATCGGTGAGGTAATTTGCCAGATTTTGAACAACGGGATCATCAGGAGTCATATTAAAGTCACCCATCAGAATAATAGGGGTTTCCTTTTCGGTCAATTGGTCTATCTTATGGAGTAACAGCCGGGCAGCTTCTCTCCTCGCTTCTTTACCCTGATTATCCAAATGGGTGTTAAAGACCCAAAATTTAGTACTTGTTGCTTTATTTTCAAAATGTGCATAGGTACAAATTCTCAAATAGGCAGCATCCCAGCCCATTGAAGGCGTATCGGGCGTTTCAGACAGCCAAAAAGTCCCCGAGTCCAAAAGGTTGAATTTCTGAGCAAGATAAAAAACAGCGGAATATTCCTCCCTGTCCTTTTGTCCATCCCGTGCGACTCCCACAAACTGATAATCCCCGAGATGGTCATTGATAAACCGGACCTGATGCGGAAGTCCCTCCTGTATGCCAAATATATCGGGTCTTATTTCGGAGACCTGCCGGACAAATGCCTCTTTCCGGTTTGGCCAGGCATTTTCGCCATCAACTTCGACATCCAGTCGAATATTATAAGTCATCATACGGTATTGGGAAGCCATAAGGCTGGTTGCTATCTCACGCTTTTTTTCTAAATAATGAGGCAGGTAATACCGCACATAATCTACTTCAAGTGTTTGGGGAAACACCGTCGTATGATCTGGGTATCCAAGATAATTCCCACCTACCGCCAAATTGATAATCAGGTAAAATGGTTGTAAAAATGGGTTGTCCAGTGAATCAATATGGATGGATGGATACTTCAAATCAGCATACATTTCGTCATCGACAAAAAAGCGGACTCCTACCCTATCCCACTCCATGGAAAAGAGATGAAAATCATCACTAAAATTACCATAAAGCAGCTCTTTTTTAGCACCACTATGTGCGTAATTACCATCGGCGTCTTTGTAGTGGAGTGTTCCCCTGCTAATCCATGGATATTGCCCTCTTTCTTCCATAATATCAATTTCCCCACAATTGGGCCAACCTAACTTTTGTCTATTCTGACCTAACATCCATATTGCCGGCCAAATACCTTGTGTTTTTGGTAATTTAGCACGTATATCAACTCTCCCGAAATGGAAAGTTTTTTTATGCTTAGTGATAATCCGGGAAGAGGACCAGAAATCCTTATGCTGCCAATCAGGCTGTGCTGTAATGATCAATTTGCCATCACTCACCCTGGTGTTTTCCGGGCGATACCATACTTTTTCGGCATTTCCCCAACCACATAGTCCGGGGCATCCATCCCCTAATTCATGTGACCAAATAGTGGTATCCAGCTGATTTTTATCAAATTCTTCCTGCCAAACAAGGGTGTAACCCTGACGTTGTAAGGGACGCGTATAGGATGTATCATTTTTAACAATCTCTCTTTTTTTTTCGCGAATAAGGCGAGGAATTTTTTTACTAAGGACTTCATCACAGAGCAGCCTATGACCTTCATCATTGAGATGAATACCATCCCCGCAATCATATTGCCGCAAGGGTCTCCCCTCCCAATCGACAAAGCCTGTCCAAAAATCAAGCGTTTTACGCCCAAACATTTTATAGGTAGAATCCCGCATCACCTTTTGTGCAAGACATTTTTTTCTTTCAAAATTACGTCCTTGCGTCGTGGAGACCCAAACCGGTATATTTTTTTGTTGGATCGGCTTAATTATTTTTCGATAATTATCCAATTGCTCCTGAATAGAAAATCCTTTTGCGGCATCATTGCTTGGCAGATTAATAATAATGGCATCCGGATGGAGCGCTAAAGCTCTGGTCACATTGTGAAATGGGTCGGGCTGTGGTTTATCACCGGGTACAATGGTTGCTGTGGGTAATAAATGATAGGTCGTATATCCGCCTACGGCGAGGTTGATGACCTGATTGTAGCCATTTTGGGCTTGGAGCTGACGTCGATACCGATTGACCCACGCATTTTTGGTTTCGGAGGGACCAGTGCCGGCTGCCGTTGATGAGCCGAGGACGACGATTCTTATGGCTTCTTCTTTATTGCCCTGCAAAGGGGTGGAAATAAGGGAAGGAAGCTGAACGATGTTCGCAAAATAATTGTATTGATCCTTTCCGGAAAGGGGAAGATAAAGGTCTGTAAAGATGGCAATTTTAGGGTAAGTAGGGCTTCCTATAATCGCATCTTTAAAATCAAAAACAAGGGTTTCCCACTCATTGACTTTAGTATTTTTTATAGTAATAGATGTAGTCGGACCACCATCGGAAGAGTCTTCAAATTTGAGGGAAAATGATCCCAGATGATCCATATAGACATCAACAGAGAACCGATTCCCATTTTTGATTTGGATAGGTGATTCAAGTATGTAATATTGCCCTGAAAAAAGTTGAGCATCAGATGCCCGGATAATTTCTCCCGCCTTCCGTCCGGCTTTTTCCTTCAGTTTGAAAGGGTAATTTACCTTGCTGAGATGTCCATTGGCAAAATAATGAAAAATTGCAGCAGAATCTTTGCTGAAATCAACAATGGATATTCCCTTGTCCATCTCTTTCGGTGACACTTTCAATTGAGGGCTACATGACCACAGAAAGAGAGAGAATAATAGTATAGCGTATTGAGTTATTTTCTTCATATTAAGCTTTTTTATACACCCGCACATAGTCCACTTGCATCGTCTGCGGCCATTCGGTTGATGCGTCGGGGTCTCCCCCAAAATTACCCCCTACGGCTACATTCATGATAATATAAAAAGATTCCCGAAAAGGATTTTGATTATTATAAAAATTGATATTATTATGAAAAATAGTATTAAATAATACATCATCCACATAGAATTTTATTTTATATTCATCCCAAATCATTGATATAACGTGGTATTCATCACTAAAATCTCCATTATCAAGAGTATATTTTTTTGAAGTGGGATATTGATGGTCACCGGATAAGTCTGCGTAATGAATGGTCGAGCTAACCGTATTAGGAGTATGTCCTCTCAGTTCCATCACATCTATTTCACCACGCTTTGGCCAACCAAGATCGTATAATTCATTCCCCTGCAACCAAAGAGCAGGCCAAAGACCCTGACCATAGGGCAATTTTACTCTAAATTCTATCTTCCCATACTTAAAATACACCCTATTCCTGCTATTCATCCGAGCCGATACATAATCGTGATTATTATAATTTTCTTCATCTGCCGTAATAGTAAGTTGTCCTTCACTAACGCTGGCATTTTGCGGGCGATAGTACTGCAATTCTTCATTATACCAATTACCGCTGTCTGGGAGCCACCAGTAGTCCTCGTTTAGTTCATTGCCACCAAATTCATCTTTCCACATGAGTTCCCACCCCTGATCTTCCTGGTGGAGTTTCGTTACGTAGCCGGGATAATCGTTATCGGTATATTCGTAATCATCATCAATGATTGTTACCAGGAGTTGATTGGAATCAAAATCAACTTGTGAAGTATCCAGATCAAATGCAATTTTAAAAAATTCCATTTCCTCAAAACGGTCATCATCCATCACTTCAATAAATAAAGACTGATATTGAAGAGAATCATCACCTGAAAAATTTAAACTACCACTCACATTTTTATAATCAAATCCGGACAGCGCGGTGCTATCCAGACTGTAGTATGGAATGGAGATCGCCTTTTCGTGTTTTCCTGTAAGTTTAATCTGTATTTCCAATATCACAGCATCTCCTTCACTAATAACCACATTGGAGAAAGAAAAAAAGGCTTTATTAAACTCCGGCAAGGGATGGGGCAATTCCCGCTTATGACAGGAAATAAAGCTGACAAATACTATTAGTAAAGGTAATAATTTTATCATTTATATGAATATTTATGTATTCCTCAAAAAAAAACTAAAAACTTATTTTTCATACTTACTCCAGTATGAAATTTGTTGTCAAATGCTCAATGTTAACTTCAAAAACACCAGGCTCCGTTATCCACTCATTTTCTCTACTGACAAACATCAAATCTTTTTTACTGATGTAAAATGTTACCGTTTTTGTTTCTCCGGCAGCTAATTTTATTTTTGTAAATTTTCTTAATTTCTTCAAACTTGGGGTCACAGAGGCAATTTTATCATTAATAAACAAAGGTACTACTAAATTAGAATTGCGAAGACCGGTATTGGTTATTTTAATTGAAATAACAAAGTGGCTTTTATCTGCTTTTTTAACCGATAAATCTGCATATTCAAAAGAAGTGTAACTTAGTCCGCTTCCAAATGACCACTGTGGATTAAAACCATTAGTTCCAAAGTGTTTATCCATAATCTCCGTCCCCTTATGATCGTACAAAACGAGGTCGTTGACGAAACGAGGATAAGTAAAGGGCAGTTTGGCATCCGGGCAATAAGCGCCTGAAATAATTTGTGTTAGTGCCTTGCCTCCCTCATTACCGGGCAATCCGGCAAACACAATCGCATCTGCTAACGGCTCAATTTCTCTGATAATCCTAGGTCTGCCGCCGATAAATACAAGCACAATAGGCGTATCGGTTTTTGCAATGGCCCTAACGAGGTCTGCCTGGGCTTTTTCCAAAGAAAGATCATCCATATTACCGGGAAGTTCAACATAGGGCTGCTCTCCAATACACACAATGGCAACATCTGACTGCTTCGCCTGAGCCACCGCTTTCTGGATATTTATGGGGGTGTCTGTGGAACTTCCCTCTACATAACTCACCTGTCCCCCAGTCCATTGCTTTAAAGCCTGATAAACTGTTAGTTTGCCCGGGGTATTATACAGCGTATCCCGCCCCTGCCAGGTACCCGTCCACGCACCATTTAAAGCCGACAAACTATTAGCGGTCGGTCCAGTAAGCAAAATAGTTGAATTGGGTTGAAGGGGTAGTAATTTGTTATTATTCTTCAATAAGACAATACTTTCCAATGCCCCCTGAAGTGCTTTTGCCGCAAATTTTTCACTACCGAAATCGGAGTATCTATCAGGAGAATAGGCGACGTTATCGAATAAACCCAGCTCAATTTTTAATCGCAGTATTCTGGATACCGCCTCATCTATTCGCCAGATAGGAACAGTCCCTTCCTGAACAAGCTCAATCAAGTATCCACAGAAGGCTAAATCGTGAGGAACCATGGCCATGTCAATCCCTGCATTGATTGCCATAGCTACCGCTTCTTTATAACTCTTTGCTACTCGATGACGGTCGTGCAAATACGCAATATCTTCCCAATCAGTGACTACGACTCCTGAAAATCTGAGTTCTTTTCTCAGTAGGTCGATTAGAATTTTCGGATTGGAATGTACAGGTATGCCATTAAGCTCACCAGAGTTGATCATGATCGTTTTAGCACCCATCTTTATGGCTTTTTCAAAGGGAGGTAAGTATATCTCCCTAAGCTGCCTTTCCGGAATATAAGCAGGCGTTCGATCTTTGCCCGTGCGTGGGTTACTATACCCCAGGAAGTGTTTCATACAGGCTGCCACCTTGACAGCTTGGGCAGGATTGTCTCCCTGCAAACCATTTATACTTGCTTCCCCCATTTGGCTAACCAGATAAACATCCTCACCAAAGGTTTCCCAGAATCGAGACCAGCGGGGATCCCGTCCCACATCCAACACTGGCGCAAAAGCCCAGGGAAGGTCAGCAGCTCTCGTTTCATAAGCACTAATTGCAGCCAGCTCTTTGACGAGTGGAGCATTCCATGTTGCAGCCAGGTTGATTTGTTGAGGATAAAGGGTTGCCAGATTGACATAATTAGCTCCATGAATGGCATCAATACCATAAATTACCGGAATACCACTTTCCTTTTTGTGCATGGCGTAATCCTGAATAACCTCTATAATTTTACGCCATTCTTCTTTTGATCTGGTGTGACCACCATTATTAAGGATGGAGCCGACTTTGTATTCTACCAATACCTTTTTTAGTTTTGCCGTATCAAACTCAAGAGGTTCTTTGACGTTATAAGGTTCGCCTTTCAGCAATACATCCAGAGACAATTGGGTCATCTCCCCAACCTTATCTTCAAGGGTCATTTTTGATAAAAGCTTACGCACTTTTTTATCAATATCGTCAGAAGGCGATTGGGTCGAGTTTGAATACATCACTTTTGCTACCGATTGTTTGTTACCACAGGAGGAGCTAAAGAGCATTAAGCACAGGCAAAAAAAAGAGCAGATTCTAATCATTATTTATATTTTTCCAATATTGAAGCATACCATGATTTCATCACAAAAAAGGCTTTTTTCTTATTTCCTGTATTGGAAATGAGTCCTTTTCTATTCCATCCATCCTGAATTTTAGGTAAATTCCGTTTTGGCGATCTAAAGTCAGCCAAAATCCAGGGCGTTACTCCTCGAAGTTGAGGCATATTTTTCATCATTTCCACTGTTTCCTGATAAAGGTATTCGCCGTATTCTTCTGTCCACCTTGTGTCTCTGTCTCCGTGATAGCCAGCCAGTACTCCAGCTCCAAACTCGGATATAATAACGGGCTTTCCCTGATTAAAAGACCATTTCACGCCAGCGATGTCTTTAGGGTGTCCACCATACCAGCCAATATACTGATTGAATGCAATAACATCCACTTTTTTAGCGATAGGATCCGCTATTTTATTAATACCCTTCTCTGAGCTATGCAAAAGGGCTGCGCTGACCAGCCTCGTATTATCAATCGTTCGGGTTTTATCAATCAATTTCGTTAAAAACAGGTTTCTCGCTTTGCTCTCTGGTGTTTCATTTGCCATCGACCAGATAATAACCGCCGCCCGGTTTTTATCCCGGTGAATCATTTCAGTCAATTGATTTTGGGCATTTTTGTAAATAAAATCTTTGGTAAAATCTATCGTCCAATACACCGGGATTTCAGACCAAAGGAGCATACCTTCCCGATCTGCTAATCGAACGATATATTCGTTGTGTGGATAGTGCGCCAAGCGCATAAAATTACAATTCATTTCTTTGGCCCATGACAATGCCACGATGGCATCCGCCTGCGAATAAGCACGTCCACCTCGCATGGTATTTTCTTCGTGCATACACACCCCTCTCAAAAAAACAGGTTTCCCATTGAGCAGTATTTCACCACCTTTGGTCTCAATGGATCTAAAGCCTATTTGATCATTGAGTTTTCCAAAATCAGTCCTGATGGTCACCTGATAGAGTTTTGGGTTTTGAGGGGTCCAAAGTGTTAAATTGGGAATCGAAAAAGAGAAATCTACCTTTCCTTTTTCATTCGTCCTAACTTTTTTTAAAAAGCCCAATGCTGCAATTTCAATGGTCACATCTTCTGGCTTATCAGCACCCCGTAATTGGATAAAGCCAGCAACATCACGCCTACTTCCCTTTTTGAGTTGGATGAAATAGTCCGAAATATAAACGGAAGGTGTTTCAATCAAAGTTACATCACGTGTAATTCCTCCATAATTCCACCAGTCGGTATTAATAGTCGGGACGGCATCTTTGGATCGCGTATTATTGACCTTTACGACAATAAAATTATTTTTGGGTTTCAGAAGGCTGGTGATTTCAAAATTAAAAGGCGTAAATCCCCCTTCATGCACTCCTAGTTTTTGTCCATTGAGATAGACTTCCGCCAAATAATTAACCGCCCCAAAATGAATAAAAACCCGGTTAGCCTGTTTAGTTTTTTGATAGTCAAAAGATTTTTTATACCAAATGGTTCCTTCGTAATAAAGCAGCTTTTCCTCCTGGCTGTTCCAATCGCCGGGTACGAGCAAGGTAGGCGACTCGTCAAAATTGTATTCGATTCTGTCCAGTTTATTTTTGGGCTGGGCATTATTATAATAAGCAGCCGGGTTGCTTTTTCTTGCGTCATCTGCATCATAAGCATTGTATCGAAAATCGTAATAGCCCGTTTCATAAGGATCGATAATATAATGCCATTTTCCATTGAGAGATGTTGTACTTCGATTGGTGACATTTATCAAAGTCTGCGATTGCAGTAGCTGAAGATGACAACAAAAAAGGAAAAGAATAAAAGATGTCTGCCGCATAAAAAAGATTAAAAAACAGGTCGATTCTTATAAAAAAACCGACCTGTCACTAACAAATCACTTAAAAAAATTATTGCTTAATAAATTTAGCTGTACCAAGGTATTCTGAATCTTTGGTTAAAAGCCCCATAAAATAAATACCATTGGGCAGTTTGCTGATGTCAATTTTTCGACCTAAAGGATTGCTTAGATCGTTCATTTTGACCCCGGAGGCATTATATATGATCGCCCTTCCAACCTTCGAGTCTGTAGTGATGATAAAATAATCATGCGTTGGGTTAGGAAACATACTGAAGTTCTCTAATTTATCTAAATCATTGGTGTAAACCCCAGTTTTCCTTACCTTAATGTTGTCAAAATAAAAGTCAGTTGGATTATCCGGAGTAGTTCCTCCTTCTACCGGGAAATCGGGGAAGAAAGTAATCTGCGGATAAATTTGCGTATAAGCAGCCTCTTCCGGATCACCATCAGCAGTAATGGATATTTGCGAAACATCAGCGCAAATGGTCGTCCACTCATTAGGCACTGTCAGGGAAGAAATGTAAGTATGGGATGTTCTCTCCGATGGACAGATAGGCTGCTCCAGTTTAAACCTTTGGAAACCCTCATGATCTGTAAGCATATCCATACATATTTCCTGCATTTGTCTCCTGAAATTGATATTTCTTGCCACATAAACAAATGCGCCCTGCCAAAATTGGCCACCCGTGCTTTTTGTATATTTGGCACAACGTGCACTGGTATTGATACCACTAGGATTTGGATTATCCACCTCTTCCACCGCAGCACCGGCAAAAGCAGTCCATCCGCCATGTTCAGAAGGGTCTTCAAATGTTAAACTCACCCGCTCATCTCCATCGTCCGGTAAAATCATCGGCGTATCCATCAGGTGAAGAATACCATTAATGGCAAGAATATCTCCTTCGTAAATATGGCCGTCATCCATTTCTGAATTAGCCGCAGTAACTGTCATATCCTGACCATTTTGAGCAATAAAAGTGGCATCCATCGCCATTCGTTCTGTCGTAATTGAATCTTTAGTGACATGATGAAGCACAAAATCAAAAAGTTTATTATCGATATTATTTTCTAAATCAGATAATTCATCTGCAGGTAAGGCATTTAAAGCATCATCCGTAGGGGCAAAAACGGTTACACCAGAGCTGTTTACGAATCCCCACAGATCAGTTGTATTGAGCATTTCAGTGAACATGGTATGGTCTGGGCTATTGGCAATAAGGTCGCCTATGAGCTCCCGTACTTCTCCAAATCCATTGGTTTGCTCGTATATTTCGTCAATGTAAAAACAAACATCTTCTGCCGGAATAACACCAAAATCTGGGAAAAAAGTAAGCCTTGAATAGATATTACCCTGTGCCACATCTCCGTTGTCATTTGGCTGTGTAAAATCATAACACAGCTGTTGCCACTGTCCGGGAGTCGTGTACATCTGGTCAAAACTAATATCAGGTCCTGTTTCTGAACCTTCGACTTTTAGCCTTATATTGGCCTCATGATCCGTTAAAATATACATACACACTGTCGCCATATCTCCAGTGAAGTCAAGGGTATCTACGTCAAAAAACCACCCGCCCCAGGTGGCTGCATCATTAGCTTTACACCATTCCTGGACTTTAGACGTCATATTGGTTGCATCAGGAGAAGGATTATCAACAATGGGAAAGACATCCGAACCATAATGACCATTTCCAAAAGAAACTGCCATATCAATAGTTGTCTCCGGTGTTTCATAATCAGTGATTACTTCACCTTTTGGCGCTCCACCACCGGTTGTTTTAGTGATATTGTCAAAGAAATAAGTCGCTTCGGTTTCAGGAACTGTACCAAAATCAGGGAAAAGTACTAATTTACCATACATAACACCTTCTGAATCGGCTACACCATCAACATCTTGCCCCAGGAGGTCATAACAAAGCTGCTGCCACTCTCCCGGCTTGGTATAAACGAGGTCGAAGCTGGCTTTGGGCTCCACATTGCCATCTTCCTGAATCTTAGCCCGGAGCTTAAACTGGTGATCAGAGAGGACATCTACACATACCTTACCAAAGGCCCCTGTAAGATCAATTGGCTCAGGAAGGGTAAAAGTAAAACCCGCCCATGAAGCGGCGTCAACCGGTTTGATAAAAGTCTGTACGCTATCGGATTCGTTAATTCCCGATTTATTCGGGTTCTCTACAACAGGAAAATTAACCCCATCCTGCGCCCCGTTTCCAAAGGCTGCACCAGGTGTCAGATCGACATTATCCCAATCGGCAATAACGGAAAGAGGAGGAGGAAAACCACCACCGGTCGTCTTAGTGATATTATCAAAAAAATACGTTGATTCTGTATCAGGAACCGTACCGAAATCAGGGAAAAGCACTAATTTACCATACATGATTCCTTCTGAATCGGCGATGCCATCAACATCCTGTCCGAGTAGGTCATAACAAAGCTGTTGCCATTCTCCCGTCTTGGTATAAACGAGATCAAAACTGGCTTTGGGCTCTACATTTCCGTCTTCCTGTATTTTGGCCCGAAGCAAAAACTGGTGATCGGAAAAAACATCAACACATACCGTTCCGTGTCCACCGGTAAGGTCAATCGGCTCAGGAAGTGTAAACGTAAAACCCGCCCATGAAGCAGCGTCAACAGGTTTGATAAAAGTCTGTACGCTATCAGATTCATTAATTCCTGATTTATTGGGGTTCTCTACAACCGGGAAATTGACTCCATCCTGAGATCCGTTTCCAAAGGCTGCACCGGGTGCAAGATCTACATTATCCCAATCGGCAATGACAGCCGTCGTCTGTGCGGATAAAAATCCACAAAGGATTAGGAAAAAAGTAAACAGTAAAATCTTTTTCATATTTAACTATATTTAGTGGTGAAAAATAATGTCGTTTTACAATCAATTAAGGAATGAGATATAAAGCGACATATAATTTTAAAAATTATTAATACCCCTCATTTTGAGGGTAATTGGGTCCAAGTAGCTCTAATACTGAAGTAGGGATGGGCATATTTACATGATAGGCTCTGATATTAGCTCTGGCATCATTTTTATAATCGTCATTTCCAGAAAACCGTTGTACCTGAGACACCAGTTTACCGATGCGTTTAAGAAAATAAAACCGCTGGCCTTCAAAAGCTAATTCACGAGCGTGTTCCTTCATCAACTTAACTTCGTCTAAATCAAAAAATGGGATAGTCCCTGCCCTTTCTCTCAATGGATTGATCATTTCAAGTGCTTTCGATTGATCGCCCATTCGCATATAAGCCTCCGCAGCAATCAAATAGGTTTCAGCCAGCCGATAGACTAGAATATTTCCACGACTCACGGCAGCATTAGGATCTAATGTGTAATCCAAATGCTTGGTCACAGTCGGAGATAAATACCGATAATAAGCACTTGTATTCGTTCCTCCTGTAACGATCTTGACTTCATCCCCTTCCTGGGGAAAAACCCATCCATTATCCGTCAAAACACTATCTGGAATATTCTCTGGGTCGTTATAATAATACTTGCGTACGTAGTAGGCATCAAGCCTTTTATCAAAAGACTCATACAGCCCCATGAGGTATTGATTGGGAAAAATAAACCCAAATCCCCGGCCACCAAACTGACGATCAAATTTCATCCCCGGTATTTTATCATACCTTGGGACGAAGTTGACTCCAATAAAGTTAGGAGGTCCTGCCCCTGCCGAACCTTCTTCGTTTTGTATCGTAAATAAAGCCTCTGGCCCATTTCGGGTAAATCCAGGTGTTTCATTAGTCGGATGTCCAAAAATAGCAGTCAGATCCGTTTCAAGATGATAATAACCACTGTTGATCACTGCTTCTGCTTCATCGGCCGCCACTTGCCAGTCCTCTGTCCAAAGGGCAGCCTTAGCCTTAATATGCCTAGCTAAAGCCTGCGTTACCCTCCCTGGAGTGTCCGTCCATGGCAGGTATTCAATCGCATCATCCAAATCTTCATTGATCGCATTGAATATCTCCTCTTTAGTCGATGGCTTATCAACTTTATCAAAGACATTTTCAGGAGTTGTCGGTGCTGTTTTTACATACACATTATTGAATAAACGATACAGGGTAAACAAAGAATGGGCTCTAAAAAATTTGCTTTGCGCAATTACCTGTTGCCGTTTATCTTCATCCATACCCTCTATTTTTTCAGCTGCCTGTATCAAAGCATTTGCCCGGTCAATAATCCGATAATAATCGGTCCAAAGCAGTTTCAAAAACAAGCCTCCGTACTGACTGGGATCCATTGCACTCTTGGCAAACTGTCCAATAATAGAAATATAACCAGCAGCAGGAATAACGAGATCATTTTGTACATAAGTCCAAAGGGGTTTAGAGCTCTCATTGGGATAGATATGAAAAACTTCCCTATTGAAATTGTAAAGCCCCACTACCCCAGCCTCTAATCCAGCCGGTGTAGTATATAAATAATCGATCGAGACATCTGTCAAGGGCTCTTCTTCCAAAAAATCACTACAACCCACCAGGGTGAAAATCAAAATTCCCAGTACATATTTAAGTAAATTCATAAAATTTATCTTTAGCTTTAAAGAATCGCACAAGTGTGAAACTATCAATGTGTAATTATTTAGTTATTAATTTTTATTCCAAAAATAAAACTCTTTCCATCAGGATAAGCCCCTACACTAACCTCCGGGCTATAAGACAAATATTCAGTTTTTGTCCATAAATTCGAAGCCGTCCCATAAAGAGTAACTCCATTTAAATTAACTTTTTCCAACCACGCTTTGGGTAGGTGATATGCCAAAGAAAGCGTTCTAAGTCTTATATAAGAAGCATCGCTAACTGCTGCAGCCCAAATATAACCTGGTGTCTCATTCCTACGGGGACGAGGAAAAGTACCGGTCGGATTTTCCGGCGTCCAATAATTAACTTTGATGCCATTTTTAACGCCCTGAAGGGTACCACCTTCGTTGAAGCCGGCAAGATAACTATTGCTACGCGTAGCCCCCTGTACCACATAAAGATCGGCGTATAATTCAAAGCCTCTGAAACCAATATTGGTAGAAAGGCTACCAAACCACTTTGGATCCTTGTGGAAAATCACCCGATCATCAGCGGTAATTTCTCCATCACCATTCACGTCTTTTACACGAATATCACCCGGTCTGGCATCCGGCATATAAGATCCGGCAATTTCTTCTTCGCTTTGCCAAATTCCATCATAGGCATATTGATAAATAATATTGATAGGTTCCCCAATAAATCTATTTTTGGATATATCATCAACAAAATTTCCAAGACTATCCACCTCTCCAAATAATTCTTTAATTGAGTTTTGATTTTTAGAAAAAACCGTTGAAAGCGACCAGTTAAAGTGCTCTTTTCTAACGAGGTTGGCGGTAACACCCAGTTCAACACCCCGATTTTGAACTTTGCCAATATTTGAAATTAAACTGGTATATCCGGTTCCCTGTGGGGTACTTCGGTCTATAAGTAAATCGGTTGTCTCTTTATCATAAAATTCAACATTACCAACCAAAAAATTATTAAAGAGTCCAAAGTCTATTCCTAAATTGGCCGTGGTGGATGTTTCCCACTTGAGATTGGGGTTAAAAAGTTGCCGGCCGGGCTGGTACCCACCATAAACCACCCCACCAAAGATGTAGTTTTCAGCAGATGCCAATCCGAGTGTTTGATAAGGACTTATTGCCTGATTACCAACACTACCATAACTCAACCTGATTTTGAGCTCATTGATAGCACTAAGGTCACGCAGCCACGGTTCAAGATGGGCTTTCCATGCAAAAGCTGCCGCAGGGAAAAATGCCCATTTTTTATTTTTTGCAAAAACAGAAGATCCATCTTTTCTTGCCGTAAAAGTAAAGAGGTATCGATCCATGAGGTAATATCTTAACCTCCCCATAAATGATAAAAGTCTTCTTCTTTGGGCGAATCTCTGAACAGGAAGAATATTAGCCGCCGAAGCGATACCATTGTAGCCCAGCTGATCATTGGGAAAATCAGTTGCCTCTACTCTAAAATTAGATTTATCAATTTGTTCGACGGATTGAACAAAGGTCAAGTCGAAGCGATTATTTTTATTAACATCCAAATCATAGTTAAGGATATTTTCAATCAAATAGGATGACCTATTTCCACTACTAAGCGCAGCCCGCCCATTAGTCGCAAAAGCACTTCCATGATTGCGTGATTCATACAGGCCACCAGTATAATTATTTTTGGAAAGATTGGCGTTGAGTTTGTATTTTAGGTTATGCACCAATTCATATTCCCCGAAAAGGGTCAAATTATACTCATTGGAGAATACTTCATTGACTGACTCCTGGATATTCCATAATGGATTAATAGTATTGGGGTCACCCGTAGGAAATTGAATGATGTCACCATTGTCATCTCTTACTTTAGCTAAGGGCTCCAGGGTGATAAAATTAAGCCCACCGGAACGAATATTCTTTTTATCTGTCAGTAAATAAATGTTACCACCAAAATTAAACCGATCGGAAACTTTGTGGTCGAGGTTGATGCGGGCAGTCCCTCTTTTGTATCCGGATCCAGAGATAATTCCCGATTGATTAAAATATCCAAAGCTTGTAAATATTTTTGTGCTTTTGGATCCTCCACTAAGGGTAAGGGAGTGATTTTGCTGAGTGGCATCGTGAATGGTCTCTTTTTCCCAGTCCACATATTCTCCGGAAGCAAGCACATCCAACTGAAGAGGGGTAAAGACAAAATCTTCAGGTTCGTATTCGTCATTATTCTCTGACCGGAATGCTTCGCGCCTCAAATTTGCCCACTCTTCTCCATTGTATAAGTCGAAATTTTTGGTGAGTTTCTGGACGCCTTGATAACCATGATAAGACACTTTAAACTGACCGCTATCGCCCCGTTTGGTCGTAATAAGGATAACCCCATTACCGGCACGAGCACCATATATTGCCTGTGCGGAGGCATCTTTAAGAATTTCCATGGAAACGACATCTTCTGTATTGATCCCATTGATATTTTCAACTGGAACCCCATCTACAATATAAAGGGGTTGACTCCCCGCTAATAGGGAACTTCTTCCCCGAAACACGATGGATGACGAGCCGCCGGGGGAAGGATCATTAAGTGTTACCTGAACTCCAGGAGACTTACCTCTAAGTAGCTCAGCTACATTTGTAGTAGGCACTCTTTTGGCATCTTCCACTTTTACGATGGATACAGAGCCCGTGATGTCACTTTTCTTTTGAACTCCGTAACCAACCACCACTACTTCATGAAGTAATTGGACGTCATCATTCATCACAACATCAATAACAGCACGTCCATTTACAGGAATATTTAGTGTTTGATAGCCCAAAAAGGAAAACCGTAGAGTAGCATCATTGGAAGGAACAGCAATCTTGTATCGACCGTCGATGTCCGAAAACAGCCCTCCAGTTGAATCTCCAACGACTTCTACGGCCACGAAAGACATTGGCGTCCCATCCGCTGCATCTGTGATCACTCCCGACACCTGATGTTGCCCGATTAGTAGCTTTGAATAAAATAGTAAAATAACAAAAATGAATAAATACCTGTTCATCCGATGACAAATTTGATAAGTGTTTGAATCGAGAAGTCGTACTTAAAATGTATCTGCACTTCTATGATGTAAAATTAGGTAAATACACTTTTTTATAAAAAAAACGGACTACATCATGACTACATCATTCGATATTAATTTTACTTTTGAGTATGCAACCATCTATTCTGACTAAAAAACCTTACATTTGTGGTGGAATAACGATACTTTGGTTTATGCTTTTTAAAGTGCATCAATTCTTATTTTTAGTTTTTTTTTCAATTTTCGCTGTATTACCGGGATTTGGGCAACACTCAAATTTAGGCCATCCGCTTGTTAGAAATTACACTAAGAAACAGTATCATAGTGGAATAGAAACCAGGGATATTGCACAGCATTGGAATGGGAATATGCTTTTTGCCAACAATGGAGGTCTTCTTTCTTTTAATGGTAAAGAATGGCATATAGAAAGCAGCAAACGAATGTTACTACGGCAAATATTAGTTGATTCCCAAAATATTATTTATTGCGGTGGTCATAATACCATCGGTTATTTTTTTGAAGAAAGAACAGGAGAACCTGCCTACCATTCACTGACGAATGAGCTCCAATCAGCAGATAAAATATTCGGGGATATATGGGAAATATCTAAAGTGGGTGAATCCATCTTTTTCCGGGCATCCAGAAAAATTTTTCAATATAAAAACGATAGTATTCACGTTTTTTCTACCGATCAATATTTTCCTTTCGTTGGAGCTATTGACGGGCATACTGTTGTATTTACCTCCCGAGTTGGATTTCAGCAATTAGAAGCCGATTCATTAATTATAATAAATAATAACCCCAAGTACATTGATGAGCATATTATCACTATTTTGTCTCACGCTTCCAAAGGGAATATCATTTTCACGGAAAAAAATGGACTTTTAATCTATAAAGATAATAAAATAAGCCCTTGGAATATCCCGTCAACAAAATTTCTCAAGGACAAAAGAATAACGACAGCCATCCGTCTTTCAGCCGGGCGCATAGCTATTGGGACGCAGCTGGGAGGTATCATCATCATTGATAATAATGGTAAAACACTTGATCTATTTAATAAATCCAGCGGATTAAAATCCAATTATATCAGGGCGCTTTTTCAGGATAAAGATGATAATTTATGGGGTGCTCACGAAAAAGGAATTGACATTATTGCGATAGATGCCCCCCTCAGGTTTATCGGAGAAGAGGAGGGACTGAGCGGAATAGGCTATGTTGTCAAAATTTGGCACAATCATCTTTACTTTGGGACTTCCACCGGGCTTTATGTCATGGATTGGGAAGATGGATATAACTCCCTAAAAAAGAAGATACCGACTCCTGTATTAAATGCTTCCGGGCAGGTTTGGAACCTTGATATTATTGGTGACGAGCTCATTATGTCTCACCATGATGGGGTGTTCCGTATCTCCAATAATAAGGCTACGAAAATTGAAGGCGCCGGAATCGGATCCTGGGGTTTTATCCCCCTGCCAAATCACCCGGATATTTTCATCAATGGGAATTATAGGGGATTGGCTATTTACAATAGGAAAAATGGAAAACTAAATCTCTCCCATCAATTAAAAGGCTTCGATTTTACATCTAGGAATATCTGCGTTTTTGATAATAAAATTTGGATTTCCCACGCATTCAATGGTATATTTTGCATCACGCTGACTAAGGACTCCAATGAAATACTAGCTATTGAAAAGTATCAAATAGAGGGCGTTAATGCTCAGGCATCCAATTTTTTCATTACTGTAATTGATAAAAACCTATATTGTACTACTAAAAAAGGCTTGTACTTATTCAATAAAAATGATAATCGCTTTGAAGCCGAGGAGCAATGGAGTCCTAAGATTGGTTCATCTATCAAAAAACTCTTTCACTTCCCCAATGACAGTACACTCTATTTTGTCACTCAAAACGACATCGGATTTTTACGCCCGTTTTCCCCAAAGGGAATTCCAATAAAAAAAAGTATCATTCCCGCCCCCGTAAATATGCTTGTCGGTGGATTTGAATACATTTATCCCTATAAAAAAAAGCTTGTATTTTTAGCGACGGAAGATGGCTTTTTACTCTACCATCATCGCTCAATAATATCGAGATCACTTAGGGTTGTGTTAAACAGTATCAAAGCATGTTCCTCGATTGACAATTGTGCCGTGCACAGAAGGATGGATGGAGAGGATTTGATATTCCATCACAAGACGAAGAGTATCCAGTTTGATTATGTCGCGCCCTATTTTTCGCCGCTCTATACGGTACAATATCAATATCAACTAAAGGGGTACGATGAAGCATGGAGTGCGTGGTCAACCATCTCTCAACGCACGTTTACCGGTTTGCCTGCCGGTAAATACACCTTCAATATAAAAGCAAGAAAATCTAACACAGGTGAAAAAGTTAGTCCGGTTTTTACTTGTGACTTTGAAATTCTTCCCGTGTGGTATTTATCGCAAACTGCAAAAATTATTTACCTTTTGTCATTTTTATTATTTACACTTGGATTATTGTTGTACCCCAAAATAAAAATAAAAAAAATCACACTTGCCCTTGAACAAAAACAAGAAGAAATTATCAAAGAACACAACGAAATTCTCGAAGAAAAAGAAGAGGTGATAGAGCAAACGGAAAAAGAACTAAATAACATTAAAACACAAAAGCTGCAAAATGAGTTGGATTTCAAGAATAGAGAACTCATGTCAACGACACTTCATTTAACTAAAAAGAATGAGGTTATCCAAAATCTCAAGATTGCCTTGGAAGACCTCAGTAAAAAAACGACACAACCCGAGACTACAAAAATTTTAAAAAAGCTTATTCGCGTCATAAAATCTCATGAAAATACGGATAATGACTGGGCGCATTTTACCCGGCATTTTGAAAGTGTTCATCAGGGTTTTTTTCGGGCATTACAAGAAGATCACCCCAATTTAAGCCCAAGAGATATTCGCCTTTGTGCCTACCTTCGCCTCAACCTAAACACAAAAGAAATTGCTCCCCTTCTGGGTATTTCGATAAGAGGGGTAGAGATTAGCAGATATCGCTTACGAAAAAAACTTCACCTGGATAAATCCGAAAACCTCACTGAATATATGATGAGGTATAATTAAAGTAAGTTCAAATTAAATTCAGAGCCCCCTCTATGCTGCTACTACGACTATTCGTCTCCCCCTTATCGCTTTGCTGTCTTCATTAGCTGTTACCGGCGGCATTAAACAGCATTTTAAAGCGCTGGAAGCGCGGCATTATGGTAATAATCGCATGGCACAAACCTGATTCCTACTTTTTGCTACCATAATGCCGCACCGATGGTGCTATTTTGTTTCGCATCACTCGTAGCGGCGATCCCTGCCTCCTGAATAGTGAGGCCTG
>CAZNCI010000035.1:0-11131 GCA_964571475.1 uncultured Saprospiraceae bacterium
GAATAGTTGTATTAGCGGGATAGAGGAAGATTCTCTGAAACCAGTTTGAACTTACTTTTTTTTGTTGCAAAGATATGTCATAACGGCAGGATTAAGGCCAAGCGGTAAAGATCGCCCTTTTTATGCGGTTGCCCCGATATTTTTGTACATAAAAGAAAAGTTTTGCTTTGTTTTTTTATCTTTGGTCATCGGGTGAATTATTTTTCCGACAAAAAAAACAAAATATAAAACTGACAAAACATGAGGTTTTTTCTGATAGACAGAGTGACAAGTATGACCGTCAATGAATCCATTACAGGCATCAAAGCATGGAGCTTGGACAATGAGATATTTCTCGATCATTTTCCGGGATTTCCCATTGTTCCGGGGGTTTTATTGACCGAGTCGATGGCGCAATTATTTGGGTTATTAATAGAGTCCTCTTATTACGATCAATGGGGTGAAGCGTTGAAGGTCTATCCAATTTTGAGTATTATTCAAAAGGCGAAATTCAGGAAATTGGTCAGACCGGGAGATCAGACGATTCTCAAAGCAAAACTAGCTTCACTGGATAAAACCCGGGCAGTTGGCAAAGTTCAGGTTTTGGTGGATGAGGTGCTTATGGCAGAGGCAACTTTATCCTTTTCGATTGCGACGGTGAAGGATGTCGGTCCTAATAAATACTTGCAGCGGAGGGAAGAATTTTATCATATAGTATTTAAAGATTTAAACGAATGAGCGTATATATTCGAGCATACAATATGATGTTACCCGATTTTTTTGAAGAGCGTTTTATCTCCTACGAAAAAAAGATCAGGGGGACATTTGGGAAATTGGATATTCCCCGAACCCACCCACTTTATCCAGAGCGAAGTGATGCAAAAATCATGCGAATGGACGTGGTTGCCTCCATTATTGTAATCCGGGAATTATTGCAAAAGCTGGATATGCCCCCGGAAATATTAGCGGATGTCAGTCTGCTTGTCGCAAATGGTGCATTTTTGGAAGAAGATAATAAACACATGAAACGCATCATGAAAACGCTTCAAAAAGTAAGCGAGCTGGGCAGCAAAACGGAAAAATTAACCTATGTTTACAAAAGTGTACCGCCTTTAACAGCCTTGGAGACACTCACCAATTCTACGATGAGTTTCATTGCCAAATACACGGGAATCAAGGGAAACAACACCACCTTTGGCAATACATCCTACGGCGGATTTTCTGCTTTGCGCAAAGGAATGGAAGATATTTCCGCCAAGGGGCTGACAAATGCTTTAATTGGAGGCGCAAACGGTTCGGGGGCTTATTCCGCCCTGGCGCATCTGAATTTTCAGGACAAAGTTGCCGGATGGAAGGAAAGTGCCGCCTCTGCTTTCATTTTGTTACAAAAAGAAAAATCCTCCATCCAAATAACCAAAATTAAACACGAAAAACGAGTACCTTCTCTTTTAGGCTCAAGCCAAATCCGAAATTGGGAGGAAAGCTTCATAGGGGAATCCAGCCCTGAGTTCATCATCTATTCAGGAGGCTTTACGCCCAGTGAATTTGTGGCAAACAAAAAAGAGGTTGCAAAAATCTGTCCTTCCTTCTTTTCATGGAATGACCAATATGGCAATTTAGGAGCGGCAGCCATTCCGATGAATATCATCAAAGGCATTCAATTTATCGAATCCGGAGAAAAGGAAGTAGTGGATATTTTGGACAGAGACCCCTACGGACGAAGCACCTATTTACAATTAGCTAAAGCTTAACAAATGGCGGAGAAAGTATATATCGTAGATTATGAATTATTGAGTCCAATCGCTTTGGGCCGGGAAAATCTATCTAAAAATTTGGCGAATAATTTAATGGGGGAAACGCTTGTCACCAACTTTGACACCAGCGGAATGCCCTTCAAAGTAGGAGCCGAAATAAAGCAGGATTTGAAATATTTGTATCAGTCAGAAGATCAAAAAATCATCACCGCCTGTAAATACGATCGAAAATTGGAGCTCTTAGTCGCCTGCTACCACCTCGGGAAAGACAGATTTGAAAAGATATGCCAATATTCGAATCCCGAAAGAGCGGGTGTCATCTTGGGCGTCGGCTCAGATGTAACCAAATTTGCCCTTTTTGAAGAAGAATTAGAAGTGATATTTGAAAAAGAAAAAGAGCCGTACAAAGAACTCATCGCACTTCAAAACAACGACATTGGTCAGGTGAATACGATTTGGAACCCCTACGACATTCACGCTATTTACATTGCCGAAAAATTACAATTAGCCGCCTTTCAGGAGTCTATCCTCACGGCCTGCACCTCTTCCACACAAGCCATTGCTTTTGGGTTTGATGCGATTAAAAATGCGAGTTGCGACCTAGTCGTTTGCGGAGGTACAGATTCTATCATCAACACATTGGCGCTGGCTTCTTTTGGTAAATTGGGTGTCATCCCCGAATGTGATGGAAGTGAAATACCAAGCTGTTTCCCCTTCGACTTCAACCGCAAAGGTACACTGGCGGGCGAAGCTGCCGGCTTGGTCATTCTGGTCTCCGAGACCTATCTGAAAAAACATCAGCTAACGCCCATCGCCGAGTTATTATCCTACGGCAACACCCTGGACGGTTACAAAATAACAGCGCCGGATCCGGAGGGTACTGCCATGCGAAAAGCCATCAGACAAGCCATTGAATCCGGGGGAATCTCACCTGATAAAATTGATTATATCCAGGCACATGGAACAGCAACCCGCCACAATGATGTAATCGAAACCGCAGCCATAAAAGATGTTTTTGGTGACAGTATCAAGGGAGTATGGATTTCCTCCACTAAGGATCGACACGGTCATGCCATTGCCGCTGCCGGAATTCAGGAGTTCAACATCCTACTAAATGGTATGGAAAATGACTTCATGCCTGCCAATATCAACCTCAAAAACCCTGTTGATGAAACCGTCAATTTCATTCGCAAGAATAAAAAACAAAGAATTAATTATGCACTCACCAACAATTTTGCTTTCGGTGGTGTAAATACCTCTATTTTATTAAAAAATACTAAAAAATGAACCTAAAGCTAAATGATAAGATTGTGGTAATAACCGGGGCTACGGGCGGAATTGGGCAATATATCACCCTAGACTTCTTACGGGAAGGAGCTATTCCTGTTTTGCTTTATCGCAATGAAGATAAACTTAAAAATCTTAAAGAATGGCTGGCTGAACAAGTCGGAACAGAGGGGCGAATATTTGCTTATAACACCTCAATCACCGACACAAAATCCATCACGGAGGTCGTCAAAAAAATCATTGCAGCCCATGGTCAAATAGACGTATTAGTCAACTGCGCCGGTTTTGCCGTAGAAGCTCCTTTTTTGATGTTAGATGAAGAAGCTATTGAACGAATGTTAGATGTAAATCTAAGAAGCCCACTCTACCTCTCCAAGGCGGTATTGCGGTATATGATGAGAAAAAAGTCGGGTAATATCATCAACATCAGCTCCGCATCAACACACGTATGGGGAAGAGGCATTGCCGTCTATGCCTCCGCAAAGGCGGGATTGGAACGCTTGACCCAAACACTGGCACAGGAAGTAGGCAAAAAGAAGGTGCGCATCAACGCTGTATGCCCCGGGGTAATCGCGACGGAAATGAGCACCAATTTACGCTCTGTCGCCGAAGAAATCATCTTAACGAGTACCGCCCTACAAAAATATGGCATACCTCAGGAAGTTGCCAAATCCGTTTTATTTTTGGCATCAGAAGAAACGGCCTCCTTTATTACCGGCCACGTCTTAAATGTAGATGGAGGGTTGGGATTATAAAAACTTAACAAAAAAAATATATATGACAGAGATCAATGAAATTTTTAAAAAAACACAGGAAATTATCGAAGAATCCTGTGGCATTGACCAGGAGGAAATTCAATTAGACAAGACTTTATTTGACGATTTAGACATCGACTCTATTGATATGGTGGACATTTTATTTGAGTTGGAAACGGAATACGATGTAGAGTTAAAAATTAGCGACCTTGAAAAAAGATCAACCGAAGAATTAAAGGGAAGACCTTATGAAATAGACGGTATTTTAACGCCAGAAGGGCTGGAATCCCTCAAAAGAAATATGACAGAGGTCAATCCGGCGCATTTTGTAGAAGGGCTGACCATTCATCAATTGATGAAATTATTCACAGTGCATTCTTTATGCAAACTGGTGCAATATCAAATCGACAAAAAAGAGGCATAAATGAAAATTTATCGCATCATATCAGGTACTAAATTGTACAGCTTTGGGGATGACATAGGTGCTGTTCCTATCCTGGCTTCAACATTGGGTGAGACCCAAAATCAGATCGTACGTCATCATGGCTTTTTGATTACTGATGTGTCAAAAGAGGAGGATATTTCAGACCGGACGTATCTCGTCTTTAGGGAAGATTTATTCTTTACCGACACTTTTTTTTCGGAGATATTGAAGAAGGTAAAGGAGGCAACGTCAAGTCTGCAATTTAGCTTAGCGCAAAATGACTTTAACCAACGATATATTTTACCATTTTCAAAAGAAGAAAAGGGGGACTACCGCTTTGATTTTAAATACATTCATGACAGAAAAGAGGTAAAACCCTGTTATTTACCACAAAAACTGTATGAATTTGATGTAATATTACCAGAACAGATCGTAAAGGGAAGGCGGTTTCCAATGCCTCAATGTGCCTGTTTTGCAGCGCCTATTATTTCGCCTTTTCATTTATTACAGGTCAATATTGCCCTGAATCTCAACCGGTCAATCAAGATTCAGCAGGGGACTCTCAAGGGTTATTTTAAACACCTAAAAGGACGATTGGGCGTTTTCTTTTTCACCAGGGGATTGAAACGTTTAAACAAAATTGGCAAAAATTGCTTCATCCATCCTTCGGCGATTATCGAAGGTTCGGTCATTGGCAATAATGTACGCATTGGCGCCAATTCCATCGTGAGAATGTCCTACATTGGAGACGATTGCAGCATTAGTGACAACGTGGTCGTGACCAATTCCGTATTGGCGAATAAGACCTATATATCCAATAGCAACTACATCGAATTGTGCATGACTTACGAGGAGGCTTTTTTGATACACGGTCCTTATCAGTTTTCTATTTTTGGAAAAAACAGTGCTTGTTTTGCAGTAATTAACTGTGACTTCAGGCTCGATCAACAAAATATAAAAATTCCAACTTCAATAGGAGTCATTGATTCACAGCAGCCCTTATTAGGCATCGCTTACGGGCATCGCTCCAAGACGGGCGGAGGCAGTATTATCGCCGCCGGCAGGATCGTTCCCAATGACTTATTTATCCACCCACCCGGTTCTATTCATTTAAAATTTGATCAATGAAAATAGTTGTTTTAGGCGCTTATGGATTTACGGGAACATTGGTTTGTGAAGCATTGCAGACTGCCGGACTGGACTTTTCCATTGCCGGTCGAGACAGGGCAAAGTTGACCGAATTATCCATCAGTTCTCCAATTGAAATCATAGAGATGCAGCACGAAAAACAGGTGGCTTCACTAGTAGATAAATACGATATTTTCATCAATTGTATCGGACCTTTTGCAGAAACAGCAGCATTGATTTTGCAATATATTTCCACTGGCAACAAAACCTATCTGGACATCACAGGAGAGGTGTTTTTTGTCCAAAACTCCTTTCAAGAGTACCATAAAACAGCCCAAGAGCATCAAGCCACCATTTTGCACAGCTGTGCCTTCGAATCCGTATTGGCAGATTTACTGGCGACAGCGCTTTTACCCAAATTAAAGAAAATAGAGACCCTTAATTCCTATTATCTACTTGGCAAAGCAAAACCATCTCCCGGCACGAGACTAACCCTGAAATTATCGGCATTTAATCAGACTTTTTTTTGGAAAAATGGGGCGAAAGTCCCGACTAAAACCATAGATCATCACGAAAAAAGTTGGCAGACAATGGCTATTTATACCGCCATCCCCTACCCGCTTCCGGAAGTATGTTTTTTTAAATGGAATACGGATGCCAAAAATATCGGCTCCTATTTACTAATAGACCCGGTCGAAGCCAAATACCTCCAACATTCAAAACCGGAGAGTAAGAGCAAACAGGAGGTGCTCGATGCCTTTCAGGCTCGAAAACCCAAAGGGCCCAAAGAACAACAAAGAAAAAAGCAAACATTCACCTTAGTCATCGAAGCAGAAGACATAAGCGGGAAATGCGAAACGATTCGATTACAAGGGAGCGATATGTATTTGATGACTGCCCAAATAATCATCTATTTTGTTAAACAAATAATAACTGAGAAACACATCAAAAAATATGGCGTAATTTCACCCAGTCAGTTTTTGGCTGACAAAAATGATTTTTGGTCCTATTTGGGAATAAAAGGAGAACACATAAAATAGAAGGCTCATGAAAATTAACTACCATTTAAATTTACTCCTTTATCCTGCATTGCAGGTAAGTTGTTTTGTATTGGCTGCTTATTTTGTTAAAACGAATCTTTTATATACCGGGCTGTTTATTTTTTTAGCGGCTTTCTTTATGAGCTTCTCCTTACATATAAGTTATCATCATCATGTACATTTTAAACCCCAATCAAAGACCTTGAATCGCCTGGTAGATTTTTTAATCTCCTTAGTATTGGGGCTTCCTTTTCATTTCTATAAATTACAACATCTGAATCATCATAAGTACAATAATGAGGTGGAAGATATGACGAGTACTTATATAATAAAAGATGACAAAACAGTGGCAAAAGCATTCATTCCCTATGTGTTTTTTTGGTTTTTAAATATCGGAGGATTCAAAAAACAGAAGGAAAAAGCGATAAAAGACCGGTATTTCACCCCAAAAGATCATAAAAAAATGATAGCGGAAGGGTTATTGAATATCCTATTCATTATGGTATTATTTTACATAAACTGGACATACGGCATCCTATTTGGTGTCATGTTTTACCTTGGCTGGTCAATGATCGCTCTACACAATTACGGGCAACACCTACCAGGCAAACAACACCAAATTGCTTATTCCTATTATGGAAAATTCTACAACCGTATTTTTATGAATAATGGACTACACTACGAACACCACATCTATCCGGGATTGGAATATTGGGATCTAAAAGAAGATGCATTACCGGAACGAACCAATAAAAAATCACACTTACTGGATGGCTTTCGCTTTGCTTTTTCGAGAAGGCAAGCCGAAATTACAACAACAAAAAAAAGAATATGACTCTAATCATCGAACATATCATCAGTCATGCAAAACACTACTTTTGGGGGGTATTAATAGTGATGGCATTACTGCTAACACTGGTAAAAAACCCCGGTTTTGATGGCTCATTTGAGTCTCTGGGTATTCGTAAGAATCATTACATCAGTGATATGAACACCATTGATTCCATATTCCACGAAGACAAAAAGGTATTTATTGAAGTCATTCCGGAGGAGACAAATTTAGAAACAATTGTAGCGGATATGGATTCCTTTAATAAACACCTAAAACAGGAGTTTGATACAATTTCCTTCCGGTCGGTCATCAAATTGGCGAATGTTTTTTATTCCAATCAGGAAAAAAAGAAAACCCCTGTCAAAAAAGCGCTTGAAAAATTCTCCACGATCAAAATATTTCAAGACTTAGTCAGTAAGGATAAAAACTCCTATTTATTGGTATTAGGTCTCAAGCGGGGTGATCCAAAATTAATTGTTGACAAAATCGAACAAGCCAAAAACACCACCCAATTCCACGGCATAAAAAAATTAAATATCACCAGCGAATTCCATATTGAAAATTCGATTAATCAGGTACTGATGACGGATATTGGTCGCATCGTATTGAGTATTTTCATTGCTTTTATATTGATAATGATTCTTGCTTATCGCAATTATTTTACAATATTTTATATGATGGCAATTGTCGTATTGACATTGGTGGCGACCTGGGGCGTTTTCTTGCAGTTTGGTGTTCCGTTCAATTTGATTACGCTCATGGTACTACCTGTGGTTATTGTTTTGGCAGTTGCTGATGGCATCCATTTACTGACGGGTTTGAGTAAAGAATCGACTGAAATTCCTTTATCGCAAAGATTAAAAGAAGTTTATCAAAAATACCTAATCCCTTCTTTTTTAACGTCTCTGACCACATCGGTTGCTTTTTTGACTTTGAGTTTTAATCATACGAAAAGTGTCGTACACCTTGGACAAATAACGGGCATTTCCATTATGATTTCCTTTATAATTTGCTATCTCGTGAGTCCATTCATTATCATTAAATGGTATCGGTCAAGTCGGACCAATAACCGTTTTTTTGTAATCTCTTCCTTTTTTCAACAACATAAAAGCTTATTCACCTATTCATTATTACCCTTAGTCGTCATCGCACTGGTCTTATTGCCGCAGCTGAAATTCAAAAATGATTTCGAAATATTCCTACCCATTGGTTCTCCGGCAAAAATCCAACACGACGAAATTCGAGACCATTATTATTCCCAGGCAGCTTTAGAATTAACCTTCCGCCTAAAGGACACACTGAACAAAGCAACCGGCATGAAGAAAATTGCCCAAGAAATCGAAAAGGTGAATAAAGTGACGGTCGTTCGGAGTGCGGCGACCAGTGCCTATGTGAAGGGGAAGTTTTTCATGCCAATCGACCTTTCCAAAATGTCGGGTTACAAAAGGAGGTTTGAGGCAGATGATGGATGGACACAACGAATGCAGGTGCGCGTCAGTGACCCCAATGACATTCCGGTAATCGAAGAAGACATCAGGGCAATATTAAAACGATTCGGCATGAGTGAGATCCGCCTGACCAGCCCGGCCTTGATTTTTAGTTTTGTCAACAAAGAGGTGGCCAAATCATTGATTCGCTCTCTACTCATTTCGACCATTTTTCTGATTTTTGTCTTTTATTTTCTGACGGGCTCCATGGTGCGGGCCTTCATTGGCATGTTTGCCAATATTGTTCCCCTATCGGTCATTGTGATTATTTTTGTCGGGTTTCATCTCAATATCAACATTGTAACGGCGGTAACAGCAGTCGTCTGCTTAGGGCTGATAGTGGATGACACCATTCATGCTTTTTATAGAAAGGAGGTAATGGGTCAATCCTTAGACGAATTAGGTTTTGGTATGCTTACGACCACCATTATCCTAGTGGTTGGCTTTGGGCTATTTGCGATAAGCAGCATCTTGCCAATTGTGATCTTCGGACTGGTTTCATCCTTTGTTTTTGTCATTACCCTCATCAGCGATTATACGCTTTTGTTTTACCTATTGGAAGGCTACGATTCCTATTTAGCAAAAAAGAAAAACAAATGAAGGAACAGGATATTTTATTGGTAAGTGGAAATGAAGCAGTCGCCTATGCTGCGATAGATGCAGGCGTGAAATTCTTTAGCCACTATCCCGGATCGCCGGTCAATACCGTTGAGACCGCTCTCAAAAAGCTGGTCAAAACACAGGAAACAGAAATGGTTTTCAATGATGCACAGAACGAACACATCGCAGCGCTATCGGCCATGGGGGCAAGTTTTGCGAAAGCAAAATCTATGTTGGTCATGAAACATGTAGGGCTGAATATTGCAGCCGATCCCTTGGTTTACTCCGGATACAGTGGTGTAAGGGGCGGCATGGTAGTGGTAGTAGGAACAGATCCGGGCGCAAATTCAAGCACCGGAGAACAGGATGTACACTGGTATGCAAAAGCTTTTAATTTTCCTTTATTCGAACCGACTAATGTCAAAGCCATTTATCAGCAAATATTAGATGCTTACCAACTATCAACCACCTACGAAATACCCGTTTTCGTATTCATTCCAGTTGAACTAGCCCATACCGTTGCCTCCCTTAGCCGAATTAATTCGCAGGAAGAAGCAAAGGAATTTTATTTCAAAAAAGATAGAAAAAGATACATCAATGTAGGTCAAAAAGCCGTCGCCAACCATCGGTTATTACTAGAAAAAGTCAAGCAAATATCAACCGAAAAACAAGTGGGGCACATCTACTTTAATACATCCGCCAAAACAGGAATCATTACTCGTGGACTAGCTTTCGGTTATGTAATGGAAACCATCGCAAAACTAGGAATTCAGAAAGAGGTCGCATTGTATCAAATAGACCGGGTATTCCCCATTAATCAATCGACTGTAGTCGAATTTGCGGCAAGCAAAAAAGAATTAATATTTGTAGAGGATCAGGATGGTTTTTTGGAGACAATGGTAAAACAGGAATGTTTTAATGACTTAAATTGCAAAATTCATGGCAAGGATATTTTCCCTGCTTACGGTGCTTTAAATAGGGTATTAATCACCCGGTATTTTGCTGAAAAATTTGACAAAAAATTAGCGCCCACTGGTGCAAATTTTGAAGTAGAAGAACGCTTGGGTACTTTTTGTGAGGGCTGCCCACACACGGCGTCCTACTACGCCATTTTTGATGCACTACAAGGAGTCGATTATGTACTGGGAGGAGATATTGGCTGTTCCTCTCTGCCGCCATTTAAGGCAGATTGGCTATTATGTATGAATGCGGGAATCGGAATATCTCAAGGCATTGCCATGGTGAGCGACCAATTGGTGGTATCAACAGGAGGCGACGGCAGTTTTTTCCATGGAGGCCTGTTATCCTTGCAAAGTGCGGTAGAGAATCAGGTCAATATGATCCACATCGTTTTTGATAATCAATATGTCGCCATGACGGGTCACCAATATTCACCTTCGCTTGGGTCTAATTTTAAAATCAAACCGTTTTTGGAAGCAATCGGTATCTCGCAACATTATATAGTCGATGTATTTGAAAAAAATCAAATGCGAGATGCCATCAAGGCTGCCGTCCAACAAAAAGGAGTACGTATTATCTGGGCAAGAGGCGCCTGCGCTTTAGTGACCAACGCTCAAAGGGGCAATGCGCCATTCCAATACACAATAGAAATTGATAATAACCAGTGCGGAACCTGTAATTTGTGTTACGAAAAATTAGCCTGCCCTGCTATACAAAAAGATAAAAATGAACAATTGTTTTCTGATGAAAATCTGTGCGTCAGATGTGGTGTATGCCACAATATTTGTCCCAATGAAGCAATTTCCTTCGGATTAGTAAGCTGAACGAAGAGAAGATTGCTAAGCCGAAGGGTAAAGAAGATTGCTAAGCCGAAGGGTAAAGAAG
>CAZNCI010000035.1:11231-20566 GCA_964571475.1 uncultured Saprospiraceae bacterium
AGAAGATTGCTAAGCCGAAGGGTAAAGAAGATTGCTAAGCCGAAGGGTAAAGAAGCAACGCAAAAGGTGTTATATTATCAGGCAGGCATCAAAAAAAACAATAAAAATAAAAAGAGGTAAAAATGACCAATATATTAATAGCAGGACTTGGAGGACAGGGAGTAAATGCATTGTACAAAGTGCTTCAAACCACGATTTTGAAGTCCGAATTTCATAGTAAAGGAGCCATCTTCAAAGGAGGGGCGCAAAAACGTGGAAGTGTTTATGCCATCATCAGAATGAGCAAAGAGGAAGAACAAATCCAACACTATTCTCCGATGATAGCCGAAAGGGAATTAAATGTATTGATTGGTCTGGAAGCGAACGAAGCAGCCCGGTATTATTCATTATTTAATAACAACACGGGAATGGTCGTAAACGAATATACATTTCCATTTTACAGCGAAAGGTTCAAGGAAAAGCAACCAAAGGAAGACCCCATTTTGAAATTAAAAACGGACTTCCCCGAACAGACAATTATTGACTTCAACACAAAGAGCATGGCAAAATTCGGGCACCTGAAAATGGTAAATATTCTGATGGGACTAGAAGCAATAGATAAAGGCTTAATCCCAATAGACAAGATGGATTTCCTAGAGAATTTTGACAAAAAAGTCCCCATCAAATACGAAGATATGGTGATTTTACTGGACTGAATACCACAATAATTTTGGATAACGAAAGTCAAAAGCGATTCAAGTAAGCCGAGTCATAGAGGGCAATCAAAAAGAAATAGTAAAAAAATAAAATCATGTTAAAGACAGGAAAAAAAATAGCAAAATATTGGGATTATGATGAAGAAAGAAATAAAGTCAATTGCCACCTTTGCCCCAGAGAATGTAAATTAAAAGAAGGGCAGGATGGCTTTTGTCGGGTGCGAGGCAATACGGAGAATAAACTATACACTTACAATTTCGGAAAATCTATTGAAGCGACGATTGAGACGATAGAAACGGAAGCCGTTTATCATTATCGACCGGGGGCAAGGATTCTTAGTCTGGGTAATATCGGGTGTATGATGGCTTGCAGTTTTTGCCAGAATTGGCAAACCTCACAAGTCAAACACCTCAACATATCCAATGTCAAAATTTATAGCCCACAGGATGTCATAGACATGGCATTGAGTAATCATATTGATATTATCTCCTGGACGTATAACGATCCGGTTGTCTGGCAGGAATTTGTGGTTGAGACCTCAATTTTGGCGAAAGCCAATGGCATAAAAACCCTCTACAAATCGGCGCTCTATATCCAACGAGAGCCTTTGGCAGAATTGATTGAATGCATTGATATTTTCAGTATCTCCTTGAAGTCAATGGATGATAATTTGTACCGAAAAATAACCAAAGGACGATTACAACCGGTACTGGATGGCATCAAACAAATTGCAGCAAGCGGCAAACACCTCGAAATAAGTCAATTGGTGGTAACCGACCTGAATGATAATGCCGAGGACGCCACCAAAACGGCTAAGTGGATTGTTGAAAATCTGGGAACGGATATTCCTTTGCATTTCGTCGCCTATCACCCCGCTTTCCATTACCAAAAACCAAGAACAAGCGATAAAAAACTGATCGAAGCCCGGAATCTAGCCTTAAAAGAAGGTATTCGATACTGTTATTTAGGTAATATTTACAATGAAAATGTAAGCAATACTATCTGTGAATCATGTAACAACCTACTCGTACAGCGCTTCGGTCTAACAGTATATAACCGCGGCTTAGATGAACAGGGTAAGTGTAAAAAATGCAACACTCCTTCACCAATACACGGAAAGGTAATCGAAAAACAAATAATAAAAAATTTCACTCAAATCAAAGAATTTACCTTCAATTGGAATGAAAAAATAAATAGTATCCACATTGTTTTACCCAAAGGGGAAGTGGCTTCCAGACTTTTAAAAGTAACAAGAATCCCTTCACTGGATATAGAATATTTTGAAATGAATGAAGGCGTGGATCGCTTAATCCTATCCCGATCAAAAGAAGATGAACTAGGGGTAAAAATCGCATTGGACACAGATGCCGAAATCCATATTTTACCCGTTTTAGATCGAGCACATTTCCCCGTCACTACGTAATGAGTTCAAGCTAAACCAGCATAAGGTGACATCTTTTGGGGCGGAAAAAGAGAAGGGCAAAAGGTGTTATCTTATAGGGTGTGAGCTCTTGAGTGGTAATCGGGGGTAAAAGAAATGAGGCGCAAGGGAAACGAGGCGTTAAAGGAAACGCAAAGGTCGCAAAGGAAAAAGGGGAGCATAAGGTGACATCTTTTTTGGGAAAGGCATGAACTCTAAGGAATGAGTTAAAAATAACTATCCATTCTTAACTGTTTCTTTTGCCCTTATTTTCCACTCTACCTGGCAAGCCGAATAGACAGGTTTAAAATCAGTCACTTATCTCGATAAGCCTGTCGGGCCGCCAGGCGGGACTCCCGCTTTTAAAGTAAAAACTAAGAACAAAATAATCGAGGAAAGAAGGAACATTTATTTATTTCTCATTCCTAAATGACAAAAAAAATTTAACAAAAAAATAAAAATCATGAAAAAGACAACAAAATCTTTACACTATAAAGTAAATACGTCCAATGATGCACCTATTTCAACACCCATTTATCAGGCAAGCGCATTTGAGGCACACTCGGACTTCTTTTATTCACGTAAGAACAACCCAAACGTGGAGGAATTTGAACAGGCAGTAGCGATACTGGCAGCAACCAGATACGCACTGGGCATGGCAACGGGAATGGCTGCCGTAACACTGGTTCTCAACCTGCTAAAACCCGGGCAACATCTGATTATCAACAAACATTTGTACGGTTGTTCCTATAAATTATTCCAGTGGTTTTGTGAGAATTATCAAATAAAATTGTCCATTATTGATCTGTCTTTAAAAGAAAATCTGGAGGATTTACCAAGGGCGGATATGGTATTTTTCGAGACCCCCACCAATCCGTTTTTATACACCGTAAATATCGCCCAAATAAGCCAAATCATCAAAGCTAAAAATGCCAAAGCCCTCGTTGTAGTGGATAATACATGGGCGACGCCACTTTATCAACAGCCCTGTGAATTGGGCGCAGATATTTCACTACACAGCGCAACGAAATACTTCTCCGGTCATAGTGATGTAATGGGAGGAGTAGTATTGATGAATAATGAAGGAATTTATGAAAAACTATTATCACACCGCTTTTATTTTGGTTCAATTTTATCTCCCTTTCACGCCTGGTTACTGAGGCGAAGTTTGTTAACATTAGAGGTTCGCCTGGCTCAACATAAAAAAACAACTGTGGAGCTAACCAAATACTTAGAATCACGTAAAGAGATTGAAAAAATCTATTACCCCGAAGTAGATGGCGAACAATTAACCGACTATGCCACCTTGATTTTTTTTCGACTGGCGGAGGGCTTCAAAGACCAATACGAAAAGTTGGCGGCATCCTTGACTCTATTCAGTACCGGAACGGGAATGGCTTGCGTGACCTCCATGATCGCACAACCATTCTCGGGCAGCCATGCCTCCATGTGCGATGAGGAGAAGATCGAAATGGGACTGGACAAAAGTCTGGTGCGTTTGAGTTTTGGCTTGGAGAACGTAGATGACTTGAAGGCGGATTTAGCACAGGCTTTAAATGCTTTGAGTTAGATCATGGCTGGCCAACGCTTACATAGTCTGGATGCCCTAAGGGGCGTGATGATGCTGCTAGGAGTGATTTTACACGCATCGGCCTCCTTTGTGGTTTACCCAATTGAGGCGTTGTGGCCTTATAAATTTGAAATAACACATCAGTATTTTGATGCTACACTGACGATCATACATTTGTTTCGCATACCGGTTTTTTATATAATTGCAGGCTATTTCATGGCGTTATTACTACATAAATACGGCTTAAAAGAAGTAATTAGAAAACGGATAAAACGAATTGTTATTCCCTTTTTATTGGGAATGCTTTTTTTGGCACCGGTGGTAACTTTTGGTTTTTATGTATTGATTACGGATGTTCAAAATATTACAAATGCCACGATTCGGGATTATTTATCCATCTATTATCTCAATACGGTACACTTTTGGTTTTTGTATTATTTGATCTTTTTTTATGGGGTACATTTAGTGGGGTGGCAATGGAGGCGACCCATTTTACAAGGTTTAAAAATAAAAAATTCCTCCTTTTACTGGAGTGTCTTTTTATTTCAAACTCTACTATTGATTATATTGGGAAATGACAGCATTCACGGAGATTATTCGATGGTACCACCATTGGGGTCTGTTTTGTATTTCATGAGTTATTATGTGATGGGAATATGGATTTATGGGCATTTTGAGTATTTTTTGCGCTTGACGCAATTCTCGGTAAAAACCACATTATTAGCAATATTTTTCACGACGGTTTACCTGATTTTCCGAGATAAAGAAGCCTTATTGGGAGCAGCGTATTATTGGCAGGTGCTAGAATCATTTTTGACTATTTTTGCAGCCGCAAGCCTGGTTTTAACCGTATTTGGAGTATTTACACATCTATTCGCACAGCCCAAAAAATGGATTGATCTAGTGGCAAAATCTTCCTATACTATCTATATGGTACACCTTCCTATTCTGGTATGGCTGATTTATTTCCTGAAGGACAAAATGAACAATGCCTTTGTTTTTTATAGCCTATTAATAATACTGACGACTGGGTTATCCTATTTGGTTTTTTGGTTGAGAGAATTTAAGCGTTGATAACCCTAAAGAATTGTACCTTTGCAACAATGAAAAAACTGACCGTAATAATAATTGGCGTATTATTGTTCATTGGAGGAATCACCTATCTGCTACAAATAGGGCTTCCGGGCTTAAAGCGAACGATAGAAGGAAAAAATTGGCCGCATACTTCGGGGCTCGTATTGGAAAGTTCCAAAAAAGAAAATGCCATCGGTGCAAAAAAGAGGTCTTTTGTCTTCAAATTTAAAGTGGAGTACAAAGTTGAAGATTCAACCTATGTCCTTCAGCGATTTCATCAAAGTGATAGAGACTCCTGGGAAAGATACGCCAAAGTAGTGGAAGTCTATCCACGGGGAAGCCATATTGATGTGTATTATGACCCGCAGAACCCTGCGTCTTCCAATTATTTTTTGGAGCGAAATTTTGGAATGATTTTCCTATTACTTTTGATACCGATTATTGTAATTTGGGGGCTTGGTTTTTGGCTTTTATATGTTGGCCTTTTCTAATGGAGTAGTTAAAATCAGGGAGATAAACGGCATATCTATACCGCTTATCTCCTACTTTATACTATCCTTTTGGGTGCACCAAATTCATTTCGTCAATTAGCCTCGTTGCTCCTGCATATTTATCAATCAGAAATAAGACATAGCGGATATCAACCATAATATTACGACAAATGTTTGGATCGTAATTGATATCACTCATCGTTCCTTCCCATACCCTATCAAAATTAAGCCCGACCAAATTACCATAAGCATCAATAGTTGGGCTACCTGAATTTCCGCCAGTGGTATGATTAGACCCCAAAAAACAAACAGGCATCTTGCCATTTTTATCTTTGTAAGGTCCAAAATCTTTCTTGTCGTAGAGTGCCCTTAATTTGGCAGGTACATCAAATTCATAATCACCGGGAGTATATTTCTCCATGACACCATCGAGGTAAGTGACCGGTTTATAATGCAAAGCATCACGAGGTTCGTAGCTTTTCACCTGACCATAAGTAACCCTCATGGTACTATTAGCATCGGGGTAAAACCTACGTTCGGGAAACACCTCCATAAGTGCCTTCATATAAATACGCTGCAATTTGTTTAACTTTTGTTGGATTTCATTATAGGGTGTAAAGACCATTTTCTCTGCAACGTCAGTCATACTTTTCAGAAACTGAAAGCCATAATCACCCTTTATTGAATCAAAAAATTTAGCAGGGTCATCTTTGAGTAATTTCAGGACAGACGATCCCTTGGAAATAATACTTTGCAAATATACTTTCCGGGCAATATCATTATAATCTTTTTGGGCGAAAGCAATTTCTGATTTAACGAAAGAAGCCTGATGTTCCGCCGGTAAAGCCTGATCGTATATTTTCAGCAGTCGGGCAAATATATCCTGATCGACACTCGGAGAGAAATCTTTGTAATAACCTTCCAAATAATTAATTAAACGGGGCAGCCGGGCTTCAATCCCCTTTAATCCACCTGATTCATACATTTTCTGGTAGCTTTTAAAAATACTTGCCAGATTGAGCAATTCATTATTTCGGCGCGTAATTTCAAAGATGTATTCTCTGCTTCGGGCATAGGGTGCAATAGCGAGGTAATTTTTTTCAAAATCAGCAATAAGTTGACCATACTTTTTCCTCCATTTTCGCTTTTTATCCACTCGGGATTGAAACTCCTGCTCCATCATCCTCCTTTTTTGAATAGCATTAGAGGTTTTAATTCCTAAAGATTCCCCTTTCCACTTTTTCCAGCCATTGGCAATCCTTGCCTGTTTGGCAGCGTATTGGATTCTTGCTGTAGGGTCTGCACGCATCGCTTTATTTAATACATCCAGAGACTGATCTCGAATACTGATTCTAATAGGATTAATCGTATTAGCCTGGAGGTCGATAGCTGTAGCAGGTAAGTATTCATTCGTCCGTCCGGGGAAACCAAATATAAGTGTAAAGTCATCCTCTTCCACCCCATCAATAGAAATGGGTAAAGAATGTTTGGGGTGATAAGGCACATTATCTTCAGCGTACTCAGCGGGTTCATTGTCTTTATTGGCATAAATGCGAAAGAGGGAAAAATCGCCGGTATGTCTTGGCCAGACCCAATTGTCAGTATCTGCGCCAAATTTTCCGATAGAAGAAGGAGGTGCTCCAACCAATCGAACATCATTATAGGTTTCTGTCAAAAAAAGGAAGTATTGATTTCCTTTAAAAAATGGCTTAATCATAACCTTTTCAAAAGCTTTAAGTGTAAATCCACTTTTGATGGCTTCCATATTTTTATCAATTTGAGATTGTCGCTCCTCTTCGGTCATATCATCGGAAACACCAGCCAGACATTTCTTAGTCACATCATCAATCATCACGATGAAGGTGGCAAACAGACCCGGGTTTGCCAATTCGTCGTCAAGACTGTTGGCCCAAAATCCATTTTCAATATAATTATTGGTGAGACTGGAATGGCTTTGAATCTCTCCATAACCACAATGGTGATTAGTTAGTAATAAGCCCTGATTGGAAATAACTTCAGCCGTACAAAATCCACCAAAATGGACAATAGCATCTTTAAGGCTACCATGATTGACACTATAAATATCTTCGGCGGTCATTTTCATCCCCAAAGACTTCATTTCAGCCTCATTTAGATCATTTAGTAATAGGGGAAGCCACATCCCTTCAGTGGCAAAAGATTTAAAAATAACGAAAAAAATAACGGTAAATGTTAAAAATAGTCTTTTCATAAGAGAAATATGTTTGTTTTTTTAATAAAATAAAGGTAGTACTTGTTCGTTTAATAAAAAACTTATATCTTGCACAAAATTTTAATCAAATGATAAAACTGTCAATATAGATTAAAATTGTGACATCCTTCCGCAAATGGCGTATTATCGCCTTTGAGGTTTAATAAAAAGTAAACTATATACATACTTTTTATTAAAGATTATAATCATAGGGATGACTTTGACCCTCCAGGCGATTTCTTTCGCCTGAGAGGGTTTTTTATTTAGAACAAAAATCCTTTTTATTCGTTATAAAGAGGTAATATGTATTAATACATACGTGATTGAATGCCCAAATCTTATTTTCCAAATTATTTGAATGCATAGGCAACTGGCAATGGTTGTTTATTATCGTTTATCAATTTAAAATCATTACTAATGAAAGTCGAACAAATCTATACTGGCTGTTTAGCCGAAGCCGCTTATTACATCGAAAGCGAAGGCGAAGCCGTAATCATTGACCCTTTAAGAGAAACCCAGCCTTACCTCGATCTACTTGAGAAGAATGGCACAAAGTTAAAATACATCTTTGAGACACACTTCCATGCGGATTTTGTTTCTGGGCACGTGGATTTAGCCAAAAAAACAGGAGCAACCATCGTTTATGGCCCAACAGCTACAACCGAATACGATATTCACTGTGCGGAAGATGGTGAGATTCTAAAGTTGGGAGCCGTTTCCTTCAAAGTACTCCACACACCTGGTCATACCATGGAAAGTACATCTTATCTATTAAGAGATGAAGATGGAAAAGACTACGCGTTATTCTCGGGCGATACTTTATTCCTGGGGGATGTAGGAAGACCCGACTTAGCCATCAAACACGGCTCAATCACAAAAGAAGACCTCGCCGGTATGTTATTCGATAGCTTGCGCAATAAAATCATGCCATTGGCTGATGATGTAATTGTATTTCCCGCACACGGTGCTGGTTCTGCCTGTGGCAAAAATTTGAGCACAGACACCCAGGACTTTTTGGGTAACCAAAAGAAAACGAACTACGCGTTACGGGCTGATATGACTAAGGAAGAATTCATCAAGGAAGTAACAGATGGATTATTACCTCCGCCACAATATTTCCCTAAAAATGCGATGATGAATAAAACGGGCTATGACAGCATAGACGAGGTCATGCAAAGAGGAAACCACTCCTTCTCCGTTCGAGAGTTTGAAGTTGCAGCAGAAGAACACGATGCACTCATCCTTGATGTAAGAAGCAAAGAGGAGTTTGTTAAAGGCTTTATTCCCGGATCAATTTTCATTTCCCTGGATGGAGGATTTGCCACCTGGGTCGGTGCGTTGATTACAGACCTCAAACAACCTATCCTAATTGTCGCGCCAGAAGGAAGAGAGGAAGAAACCATCATGCGATTAGCCAGAGTAGGTTATGACCACACAGTAGGTTATTTAAAAGGTGGCTTCGATGCCTGGAAAGCAAGTGGAAAAGAAGTGGACAGTATCACCTCAATTGATGCACCTCAACTCGCCGCTACTTATCAAAAAGATCCTGAAATTCAGATTAGAGATGTCCGCAAACCCGGAGAATGGTCGGCAGAACACCTTGAGCCTGCCAAGCATTTCCCTTTGGATTATATCAATAATAATATGAGTGAACTCGATAAGAACACGACTTATTATTTGCATTGTCAAAGCGGGAATCGATCAACCATCACCAGCTCTATTCTAAAAGCAAGAGGATACCATAATATTGTCAATGTACTGGCTTCTTTTGATGATATTGCAAAAGCGGGTATTCCTAAAACAGACTTTGTTTGTCCGACGACGATTGTTAAGGGGTAGTATTCGGGCTTCAGT
>CAZNCI010000036.1:0-20379 GCA_964571475.1 uncultured Saprospiraceae bacterium
AATTATTCGTGCATTCGTGGCATTTTAACGAAACAAGAGCCCCTAGATTAGGGGTAAAGAGTAGGCGAAAAAGAGCCAATTTAATAGGTGTGTTATTTAGTTCTTGAGACACTAGCTTCCTAAAGACTTACTTCGACAAATTTTCCATTAAAAAGTAAAAAAACACCTCATCACCTTAACAAGGTCACCTCGCCCATCTTGATCGAAGTTTCTTCATCACACGGAAATTGTAATTCTACCCGATAAATATACACATCACTTGCTGCTGGTTTTCCACGATACGCTCCATCCCAAATCTTCCCTATTTCATTGGATTCAAAAACGAGCTCTCCCCATCTATTATAAACTTCCATCCTGAAAAAATTGATGCTCTGAATAAGTTCAGCATTGGTAAAGACTTTAAAATAATCATTGACGGAATCATTATTTGGTGTAAATACATTCGGAATATCATATTCCGCTTTTCCCGTTAAATTTTTCGTGATTTGGACTTCGATTTGAGTGGGACAATCCGCTGCATCATTGATGTCAATAATGTAAGTTCCTGCTGTCAAATTATTATAAGATGAAGTCTCGACCCAGCCATCCCCATTATGCCAATCGAATAAATATGGTGGTACACCGCCTTCGACGATAACTTTTATTTCGCCATTTCCCCCAACACATCCCTGCTCTTGCATGACGATGGTATCTATTGAAAAAGCTCCTCCTGTTTTTATTTCAAACTCAGCTGTTTTTTCACACTGTAATCCATCTGATACGGTAACGCTGTACATCCCTTCTGGTAAATTTGTTATCTCATTTGTAGTTGCGCCATTGCTCCATTGATAAACGTAGGGACTTCCTTCCGGCAATACATTTAATTTTATACGACCGGTAGAATCACTTCCACAGAAAATATTGGTTACTTCTCCCTGCACTTCTATTAAATTATTGCAGCAAACTACTGTTGTTGATTCTTTCAAAAGAGATAAAAAACACCCCATATCTGTCTCTATACGCAAAAAGGCAGTCTTTGATCCACTATTAGTATAGGTGACGGTATGTGGACCGGGACCGGTTGCAGTTTGAGGGTCAGCTCCCTGCCCAAAATCCCAATTCCAGGATGTTATTTCCCCCACAAAGCTGGAAGCATCTTCATAAACGACCGTCTCACCGATACATATTTCCTCCTGTGCCGTATAATTAAAATCAATCTCCGGACCTAAGAAAGTCCCCGCCCCTCCAAAATCTATAGAAAAACCACTTTCCGACTGACTAAAATTATTAATCACCAAAGCATAAGCTTTTCCTGCTTCCATCTCTATTGCTTCTGCAAAATTATTATCTCCTACCTGGCAACCACAGGATTCACTCAAGTCGGGATCCCCCAGGCTCAAGCCCGTTGGTCCGGTACAGGCGACCCATTCTTCAATCGGACTCCCCACATTTTCTCCCGATGCCATGCAACGTATATCAAACTTTCCCGAACAATCATCTATCCCATTTGGCAATTCAAATAAAACAAAGTCGATATCATCTACCGGATTTAATGGACTAATAGTGAAAGTCAACGATCCTGCTTCATCACACACCCACTTATACCATGTCGAACTTGACTCTGAAAAGTCACAAGTGGCAGAATTACACCCAACATCATTTATTTCATTCGGATTACTCCCCGCCCCCGCAACGAAGCCCGTTGAGAAGGAAGACTTGTCACAAAGTACAACTCCTGGCTCACAATCCCCTATGGGATTAGGTACTTCTGCAAAATTGTTGATGCACAACTCAAATGTTCCCGCTAAGCTACTCAAGGCGCTTACCCTGATAAAATAAGTGTGTCCAACTTCCAAATCTGCCAAGAAAATGGAAGCCTGATCTATCTCAAAAGAATTAGTCTGACAGCCAATAATATTTAAATCGCCACAACTACCCTCATATAAAGCAATATTGGGATCACTCAAAACCCCTCCTGCGTTAACGGAAACAGCACCAATGACGCTCACGCTCAAATTAGGTGCAATTGCAACAAATGAAAACCATATATCTGCATGCTCCCCTGCCGGCTCAAAGCAGGATGGCAATACCTCCTCGGAAAGCGTAGCTTCATCCGTCGTGAAAGCGGCAATCTCTGAACACCAGGAATCTAAATCCTCTAGTTGGTATGCACTAGAGCAATCATCATAAGCAACCTGTGCCTGCAATAAAAATGGTAAAAACACTAAAAAAAGAAAGAAGTATCGATTGGACATATCAAAGTTTTTGGATAAAGCAAATTTACAATAATTCTTTAAGAAAGAAATAGTTTTTTCTACTTTTTATATCTTACTTTTGTACAAAACAAAAAACCACAAAACCAAATCCAATCAATTGCAATATCATATCCGGGAATACGGCTCCCAGCCCCTCTAGTCCGCTCCTAATTTACCCCAATCCAACAGCAAACTACTTTTTTGTCAAAAACATACCTAATTCAGAGCAGGTAGCTATCACAATCATCAATTATGCAGGTCAAAACATTTTGCAGAAAACAGTAAACGCCACCACAAAAATCAATATTTCAGCACTAACAGAAGGACTTTATTTCGTAAAAATAACAGATAAAAACGGATATTTTACAACTAAAAAGTTGGTTGTTTTATAAATAAGAAATGAGTCCACTCCGAAAAGTGGCAATTATCACAAAATGAATTATTTTGGGCATTGATAACTTTTCGGAGTGAACTCAAACATAAGCGTCACCTTGGTTTTTATCAAGAAAATTCATGTGCTTAACAGTTCTTTACCCTTGCCCTGCTATATCGCTTTTTTCACAAAGTACATATCAACAAACCCTTTATTTTTAGCGTCGAGTTTTCCACGATATTCACAATCGTACTTATATTTTATTAAACGATAAGTCGATTCGGAAACATTAATCTTCCCCGGTTCGCTATTGGACTCCATTCTTGCCGCAATATTAACGGTATCCCCCCAAATGTCATAGGCAAATTTATTAACCCCCACCACACCGGCTACAACGGGACCTGTATGAACACCAACACGTGCCTCGAAGTACGGTTTACCCAATCGCTCCCGCTCTTGTTTACGCTCTTCCAAAAACTCCTGAAACTCCAGTGCCGCACGAATGATATTATAAGGGACTCCCTTTTTACCGGTCAATCCACTTGCACACATATAGGCATCGCCAATCGTCTTTATCTTTTCAATATCATCATACTGCGAAATAATAAAGTCAAAGGCTTTGAAACAGGTATCGAGCTCCTCTACTAATTCCTCCGGTGTCAGCAGCTCAGATATTTTGGTGAAATTTTTAAAATCAGTAAATAAAACGGTAGCCTCTTCAAATTTTTGAGCCTTCGCCTTTCCGTGCACCTTTAATTCCTCCGCAATAGACTCCGGCAGGATATTCAACAATAATTCATTGGAGCGTTGTTTTTCTTCTTCAATAATTTTATTTTTATCCAACAATATATTAGTTGCTCTTTTCTTCGCTCTAAAGCGGGAATAAAACAACATGGCCAATAAAAAAATAAACCCGGCTGCTGCTAGTGATAGATTTCTAAAGTTCTTACTTTCCTCCGCAAGAATTTTATTTTTTTGTGATTCAATTTTCAATTCCTGTAAAACACTTTCTTTTTCCAACGCTGCTCTGGATAATTCCGCTACTTCCTTTGCTTTTCGTTTAGCAATCTTTTCAGCACGATTCTTTTTCGCTTCGGCACTGGCTAAAGCTTCCTCCTTGGCAGTTAATTCTTCATCTTTTGCAGATATCTGTGTGGACTTTTCTTCAAGTTCCATTTCTTTGTTCTTATTGGATTCTAACAACTCTGCCTGTTTTTCTTCCAATACATTTTTGTCCGTGCTTAACTTTTGAGATTCTTCCCGGAGATTTAGTACTTCAAATTGCATTTGGTCTCTTTGTTTTTGAAGTTCTCTTTTTTCTTTTTCAAACAGTGCCTTTTGTTCGTCGTAACGCCGATCCAAATCACTCATGCTGTTTCCATTCTTACTAAAATAGGAAAATGCTTCCTGATTAATCCGATAAGCCTTGCGGTAATCTCCCTTTTTTTCGGCCAGTTTACTTCGTTTCTGTACACTTTTTATAATCAAATCTGAATAGCCGGCAGCCTTTGCATGACTCAAACACGTTTTAAACCACACTTCCGCATTAGAATATTTTCGTTTCCTTTCATAGCCCAATCCAACGTTATAGGCGGTAGTCGCCTGCCGTCCTGAATCTTTTTTATTGGTCGCATACTCGTATGCCTTTTTACTGTACTTTATGGACTTATCAGTATCAACTTTCAAATAAGATTCCCCTAGTTGTTGAGTAATCCTTAATTTATCAGCAGAAGATTTTGCTGAAGCTAATTCTTTTTCCAAATCCGAAATTGATACCTTTTGGGCAAAAGCCCCGGTAAAAAAGAAAAATGAAATGACAATTAATATATATCGCATATATTGATGATGATTTTTATACAAAATAGAACTATTTGACCTCCTCAATTTTTATGTATTTATTTTTTCCTAAATTAAAATATGAATTATCATCCATATCATCCGAATAAACAATTCCAAAATCAGAAACAAACCAATTATTTTGAAATTCAATATTTTCCTTAAATTTATCTACTACCATCGGTACGAATATCGTAGCAGAATGTTTCGGATCATTCATCGTTGAAAGTAAAAGTGACTCATAGGGGATACCCCATGTCATTGAAAGTTTACTTTCTAATTCCTTGGTAAATGGAATGATAACTTTATTAGAGGTGTAGTTTTGTTTGGTGTTGTCTAACTGCTTTTTGAACCAGGCAACCCGCGCCGTATATGGCTTGTGGTGGTTATATATAGCCAACAACCTAATAACGAAGGTAACTGAAAAAAGTAACACTAATATGTTTTTTTTCTTAATATTTGGCACAATATCAAATAAAAGCGGAATAACCACAAACAATGTCAAGGGCATATAATTCACTTCTGCATAAAAACGATACGGTGTCGTTGGGGAGCCAATATGAGTTAATAGAATAAATCCCAATGAAAATCCAGTCAGCCAAAAGGCTTTCAGCCAGTGTTTTCTCCACAAATACCATACATTTTCCAATATAAAAAGCAATGGAAAGAAATACCAAAACTTGATACTATTAGTCAAGAATATTTTATTAGAAGGCAATTTGAAAAAATTTGGATAGTATTCCCAAAAGTGCCGCTTAAATTCCTCCATTTTATTCAAATCGTAATTATTTGTAAAATACATGGGCTTAATCACAAATACCGTCACCAACAACAACACTGAAATTATAAAATTATCCCATCTCCTGAATCGCTTATCACTCAGCCAAAAAAATCCCATCAAAAAGAAAAATGGAATAAACATAACTGGATGATAAAAACCAATTGTTGGTATTGCCATGATAATAATGAGCCATTGCCACCAGGTCTTTGAACCATCGTACTTCAATAAAAAAGCAAAAAATACGATTAAAACCGCTAATCCCTGCTGCAATTCAGATGTTGCCCAGTAAAACCCATCATAGGTATTAAGCGTAAATAATAAAGCTATTGCTATGCCCAACCACTCATTCTTCAACCATTTGACAGTAATATGATATAAAAACAAATACAGTAAGGTAAAAGAAATAGAATAGGAGATTAAGACAACTGATAACGGCATTTTCATGCTAATGGCAGCCAATGGCAAAGCATGCACTATTCCCGATCCAAAACGATAAACCTGGATATGCCAGCCCGGTTCTGTTATCATCTTAACTGTTTGGAAAGCAATATCCACAAACAATGTTCTTTCTCTATAAAACACGATGGATAATACTAAAAGAACCCCTAATACCAAATAACCGAGGTATTTCATCCAGGGAGAACTATAAGTCATGTTCTTAGAAATGGGCATTAGGCTGGTTTTAATTGTTGAAGGTACATCTGAAGGGTATTTGAAATACCATAATATAGTGCATCACATATTAACGCATGCCCTATTGACACCTCCAACAGCCCTTTCATATTTTGATTAAAATACGCCAAATTATCCAAATTTAAATCATGACCGGCATTAATCCCTAAACCTATTTCATTTGCAAAATTCGCAGCTTTTGCAAATGGAGCAATCGCTCCTGCTCTGTCCTTAGCATATTGAGCAGCATAAGGTCCAGTGTAAAATTCAATTCGGTCTGCCCCTACCTTTTTTGCACCTTCAATCAGTTCAAATATCGGATCTATAAAGATAGAAACACGGATTCCACGCTCATGTAACTGATCAATCACCTTTATTAAAAAAGCCTCATTTTTAATGGTATCCCAGCCATGGTCAGACGTCAAAGCCGCTGGATCATCCGGCACCAATGTACACTGATCGGGTATATTATCCAATACCATTTTCAGAAACCTTTCCGTAGGATTTCCCTCTATATTAAATTCAGTTTTGACAATTTCCTTCAATTTTGGAATATCATCATAGCGTATATGCCGCTCATCCGGGCGCGGGTGAACCGTGATCCCTTCTGCTCCATAGGCTTCACAATCTTTTGCAAACTGGACCAAATCGGGTAAATGTTCCCCCCTCGCATTTCGTATAAGTGCAACTTTATTAATATTGACACTAAGTCTTGTCATCTCTGTAATTTTCGGTAAAGATAGTAATTAGTTTTTATCAGGCAAAAGAAGTACTTTTGCGACATCTTTGCAAAATGTTTGTATTACACCGGTATCTAAAAAATAAACAAATAAATAAAATGTATTTACAAAAGAAAATTATACTATTAATAAGTCTATCTTTTTTGCTTTTCACTTCTTGTCATACGACAAAAAAAATAGCGACACCCCATACTATTAATTTTACCATTTTACAGATAAACGACGTCTATGAAATTGCTCCACTCGAAGGGGGTAGGGTAGGTGGAATGGCTCGTGTTACTACTGTTTTTAAAAATTTAAAAAAGGAGCAACCCAATAGTATTGCTATTTTGGCTGGAGATTTCCTTAGTCCTTCTTTACTGGGTCGCTTAAAGGACAATGGAAAAAAAATTGCTGGTATGCAAATGGTACAGGCGCTGAATGCAATGGGCTTGGATTATGCCACTTTCGGCAACCACGAGTTTGATCTAAAAACATACGAACTATTACACGAACGAATGGATGCCAGCAACTTTGAATTTATCTCCAATAATGCCTTTCACAATGATAAAGGGCGTATTATCCCCTTTACTCAAAAAGGAAAAAATATCGCTGCTACAAAAATCATCACTTTCTCCAATGAATATGGAGATGTAGTACGCGTGGGAATCACCGGCACCGTACTACCTTTTAATAAAAAAAGTTACGTTTCCTATGAAGATCCTTTTGTTGCAACTAAAAAAGCCTACGAAGAACTAAAAACAAAAAGTGATGTCCTCATTGGCATTACACACCTTGCGATTAGAGATGATAAAAAAATGGCCACTCAATTCCCCGATTTCGACTTACTAATTGGCGGTCACGATCACACCAATATGCAGTTCAAAATTGGCAATACTATTATTACCAAAGCAGATGCTAATGCAAAAACCGTCTATATTCATCGGGTTAGTTACAATCCAATTACAAAAACTACTATAATTAAATCAGAATTACTACCTATTACCAACCAAATAAAAGATGATCCCAAAACACTGGCCTTAGTCGAAAAATGGACGCAAAAACAAAATATTATTTTACGCGAAATGGGTTATGATCCGGAAAAAATGATTATGGTAGCGACAAAACCTTTAATTTGTACGGAAGCCATCATTCGCTCTGAACAAACTAACTTTGGACATATCACCTTAGAAGCTTTCGAAGCAGCCAGCCCTTCCGCTGATTTATACATAATGAACAGTGGTTCGATGCGACTAGATGACAATATTTCCGGTACCGTCACACAGTATGATATACTCAGAACTTTCCCCTATGGAGGACCAATTGTCAAGATAGAACTACCCGGAAATATCCTAAATCAGGTGTTGACAACAGGTGCAACAACGAATAAAGGCGAAGGAGGTTACTTACAGGTCAACCATGTTACGGGCAGCCCTGACCACTGGAAAATCAGAAACCAGCCAATCAACCCTAAAAAAACATACACTGTTGTTTTACCAAAATTTCTGGCTTCTGGAAAAGAAGCTAATTTGGAAGTACTTGGGAATTATCTTACAAAAAAAATGATCCCCAAAACATTTAACATTAAAAACAGAATAGTAAAAAATGACATCCGTGACATGGTCATTGATTATATGCTTTATGGATTGTAAAAATAAAAAATATTTAAAAATACTTTTAGAGTCAAAATATTTTTTTACTTTTGTTTTGTTCATCACGCGATGATCGAAATTCAACCTTTATAAGGGGCCATAGCTCAGCTGGCTAGAGTACTTGACTGGCAGTCAAGGGGTCGTGGGTTCGAGTCCCATTGGCTCCACTTATAAAATAAAAAAACGCTTTGAAGGGAGACCTCCAAGGCGTTTTTTATGGAACAAATAATCTCACCTTTACTTGTGATTCTTTCCGGTAAAATCAATTAAATCATGGAGAATGGCCATCGTTTCCTTAATGTAAACATCTTTTGAAACATTTTTCTTCCACTCTTTATTCCTTTCCGTTTTTGCCTCGTTCTTCTCGATCACACTTATATCTTCAGGAAGATTTTCGACATCATCAATAATTACATCCTTGAATAAATCTTTATATGCTTCTGCTTCGTTTTCCAATTCTTCATCAGCCTGCTTAAAGGCGTTATACTCTAACGAATAGGAGGTCTCATCTCTTTGCTCTTTGACCTTTTTGGCATACTCATCTATCTTATTAAAAATGGAATTCCCTGACAACCTCGCCGCGCTATTCTTTTTAATAAGCGGAAGCACTGGTTTTACATGTAGAACATCCTGACGATAAGAAACCCCGTCAATTTCCGTCCATTTCAATGGCTTATCCTGTTCCCGTTCTCCTGTTTTTATATACTGATAATTATCCGGCAAAACAATATCTGATGCAACCCCTTTTAATTGAGTCGAACCGCCATTTACACGATAAAATTTTTGCATAGTCAACTTCAAATCACCCAGCGGCTTTAGGTCTTCATATCCGGAAATTGTTTCGTCAAGCGGAATAAAACGCTGTACCGTTCCTTTTCCAAAAGTTGTAGGACTACCGACAATAATAGCTCGGTCATAATCCTGCAATGCAGCCGCTAGTATTTCCGAAGCAGATGCACTAAAAGAGTTCACCATCACTACCAATGGTCCACCGTATTGTACATTGGGGTCGGTATCCTTTAGTATCCTAGGATTCCTAGTCCGGGATTTAACCTGAACAATCGGTCCTTTTTCAATAAAATAACCTGACATTTTCACAACATCCCTCAATGATCCTCCTCCATTATTTCGTAAATCCAAAATAATACCATCAACATTCGCCGCCTTGAGTTTCTCCAATTCGATCCCCACATCGGTGGCACACATCCGCCCATCTGGATTTTGAAAATCAGCATAAAAACTCGGCAAATATAAATACCCAACTCGATCGCCTTCTTCCCCCTTCAATATCAATGATTTTGCAAAACTCTCATCAATAATGACAATGTCGCGAACAATGGTTATTTCCTTAATAGTTCCATCTACTTTCTTGACCGTGAGCCTCACCTCTGTATCTTTCTTTCCTCTAATCAGTTGCACTACGTCATTAATGGTCATCCCTTTTATATCCACAGGCTCAACGTCACCTTGTTGCGCTACTTTCATTATAACGTCATTCTCTTCTAGTTCTTTCCCCTTCCAGGCGGGTCCTCCCACTATGATACTAGAGACCTTGGTGTAATCATCATCCGTTTGCAAGCGGGCGCCTATCCCTTCTAAGCGACCACTAAATCGAATATTAAAATTTTCTTTATCAATTGGTTTGTAATAATTCGTATGCGGATCAAATACGGAGGTCACTGTATTAATAAAATATCCTACTCTATCCTCTCGCTTTAATTTCTCCATTCTTGCATACCATTTATCAAACATATCCAGGACATCCTCCCGTGCTTCCTGCTCAAGCTCTTTGTCCATTTTCACCTCCACATCTTTATCCCCATTTTCAATCGCTTTTTCCTGACTGGTCTTAGCTTCTAAATACTTTTGCAGTACTTCATATTTCAAATACTTTCTCCAAAATTCTTTGAGTTCAGCATCATTTTTTGCCACGCCTCTTTTCTCACCATCCATTTCTACTTCTTCTTTGATTGAAAAGTCAAATGGCTTGGCTAAAATTTCTCTATAATATTTTTGAGTTTTTTTATGATTGGCATCCAGAATTTCAATGGCCATATTAAAAAAATCATATCTCCCTTCATTGACTTCGTTATCAATATCATCCTTATAAATTTTTAAACGCGTCAAGTCTTCCTCTGTAATAAAACGCCCCTGCCCAAAAGTCCGGTCAATATACAAATCGAATACATCTTCTGAAAATTCATCGTCAATTTGGCGAGGCTGAAAATGCATACGCTCTATATTCCTCATTACTGTTTGAATAATCAAGGCTTCTTTTTCTTCCTGATTAATAGGAAGAAAGATATGAGAGGATAATAAAATCAACGCGACTATTGCCACAACAGAAAATAATATTGTTTCTCTTCTAAATCTCATAATTCTTCTTTTTTTTAATGGTGATTCTTTACTGTGACAATGAAAATAGTATGCCATTTTTTTGCCCTCATTCAAAACAAACGGATAGGTTTCTAAAAATAGTGTGCAAAATCTTTCACAGAAGGTGGAGTAAAGACCAAATGCCTACAACCAAGATACGCTTTTTATAGGAAAAAAGTTTAAAACACCCTTGATATCCCCTGAATTTTAACGATTTCATAACAAAAAACGCCTCAATCAATTTTTATCTCGATTAAGGCGTTTTTTATATTAGCGGTAAATTGCTTCACTAAAAGCAAGCTATTCTTTTATCTCTTTTACAATAAAGGAGCAATCACTAATGCCACAACTGACATTAATTTCAATAAGATATTCAACGAAGGACCTGATGTATCCTTAAATGGATCTCCTACTGTATCCCCAACAACTGTTGCCTTATGTGGGTCTGAGCCTTTGTAATACATCTCTCCATCAATGCTTACTCCTTCTTCAAACATTTTCTTTGCATTATCCCATGCACCTCCGGCGTTTGACTGGAAGATGGCCATCAGTACACCTGTCACCGTTACACCTGCTAATAAACCTCCCAACATCTGGGCGCCTAATAGACTTCCTAACCCTAAAAGGCCTGGTGCAAATCCAACAACTACTGGCACTAATACGGCCAATAAGCCAGGTTTGACCATCTCACGAATGGAAGCTTGTGTCGAAATTTCTACACATTTACTATACTCTGCTTTTCCTTCTGCTGCATCAAATGTCTTTTTGTCCGCATCTGACCATTCATCAAAGTCTGTATTATCATTTTTCTTCATTACATTTAATGCCGCTTTTAGCTCAGGAATACTTTTGAACTGCCTTCTTACCTCTTGGATCATATCCATTGCCGCACGTCCTACCGCACCCATTGCCATTGCAGAAAATAAAAATGGAAGCATACCTCCTACAAATAAGGTAGCCATTACATAAGGGTTGGTCAAATCAATTCCTGTCACCTCCGCTCCTTTGTGAGAAACATTGTATGAAGTAATAAAGGCTGCGAATAATGCCAAGGCTGTTAATGCTGCTGAACCAATCGCAAACCCCTTTCCAATCGCTGCTGTTGTATTACCAACTGCATCTAATTTATCAGTACGCTGACGTACCTCCTTGGGTAGATTAGCCATTTCTGCAATTCCTCCCGCATTATCAGATACGGGTCCATAAGCATCAACCGCTAATTGAATTCCTGTATTCGATAACATTCCTACCGCTGCAATAGCAATACCGTATAATCCTGCAAACGTATATGCGCCTATGATGGCTACTGCCAAAATAAGAATTGGAATGGCAGTTGATTGCATACCAACTCCCAAGCCTGCAATAATATTTGTCGCTGAACCTGTAATAGATTGGTCAACAATGCTCTTTACCGGCTTTGTGCCCGTTCCTGTATAATACTCTGTGATCATTCCGATCAACAATCCTCCGGCTAATCCAAATAGCACTGCCCAAAAGACACCTAATGAATTATAAGTATGCCCTGCGACTGTCCAGCTACCAGGCAACATCCACTTTACTACTAAAAATGTAGCAATTATCATCATTGCTGATGATAAAAATTCTCCTGTATTCAATGCTTTCTGTGGATCTCCACCATCTTTCACCTTTACAAAAAATGTTCCAATGATTGATGTGAAAATTCCAATAGCAGCCAAGACCAATGGTAATAATACAGCGGAGAGTCCATTAAAATTATCCCCCCAAATTTGATCTCCTGCTATCTTTGCTGTCTGAATAAATGCAGCACCTAATACCATTGTTCCAATGATTGATCCAACATAAGACTCAAATAAATCGGCTCCCATTCCTGCTACGTCTCCTACATTATCTCCTACATTATCCGCAATTGTTGCTGGATTCAATGGGTGATCTTCAGGAATACCGGCTTCCACTTTTCCTACCAAGTCTGCCCCTACGTCTGCCGCCTTCGTATAAATACCTCCGCCAACACGCGCAAATAACGCAATTGAAGATGCCCCAAATGAGAAGCCCGTCAATACATTAATGACTTTAACGACATCCCAGTCGGTTGTCCCTGAATAAATGGCAAATAGTGAGCCGAGTCCTAAAAGTCCCAATCCTACCACACCTAATCCCATTACGGACCCTCCGGCAAATGCAATTTCTAATGCCTTACCTAAACTTTCTCTCGCTGCATTTGTCGTACGTACGTTTGATTTCGTTGCAACCTTCATGCCAATATAGCCTGCTAATGCAGAACAAAATGCACCTAGAATAAAGGAAACGGCAATCATTGGAGAAGACTCCGCTGATGTTCCACTTATACCTAATAAGATAGCTACTGCCACGACGAAAATTGCTAATACTTTATATTCCGCTTTAAGGAAAGCCATTGCTCCATCTGCAATTGCATCTGCGATTCCGGCCATTTTTGCTGACCCTACTTCTTGCTTAGCCACCCATGCTGAACGTATGAATGTAAACAACAACCCAACGACTCCTGCTAAAGGAATCATATAAATAATGTTTTGCGACATTTTTCTTGTTTTAATTAACTGTTATTATTAATAGTTTAAGGCTTTAGTTTTTGATACCCCAAATACCTTTTTCTCGTTTCGGCTTGCAAAAGTAAAGGAATTTTGTGTTTTGTCCAACTATTACTGACATCGCTTGTTCAATTTATTTACAAAAACCATCGTTTTCGGTATATGAAAGCTATTTTTATTGTCTTTTTACTCATTTTTTTTCATTCTTTTTCTCCCCCAGGAAAGCAACAGGCTGCATTTAAACACTTTTTTAAAGGCAATATCGCCTTCCAAAACAAAAATTTCAAGAAGGCTTCTGATCAATTCAAACAAGCTTATCTCCTTTTACCGGATAATTTTGACATCGCCTTATCCTATGCCGTAAGCCTCAGTATGTCAAAAAATACCAAACGAGGATTAGCTGTCATCCAAAAAATTAAAATATCTGACTCTGATCCAAATAGACTGCACAAAAAAACATTGAAATTTTACGCAACAGGTGTTATCCATGCCTTCCATCATGATTTTGGACAAGCCATCCTTTCCTTTCGAAAGGCACTTAAATTAACATCCAAAGAAACACCTCTTCTCTTAGCAAATATTCACAATGCCTTAGGTTATGTGACAATCATGAACCAGGGCACTAATGTTGACAAAGGCGCTGATATGGGACGCCACCTCCACGTTCTTAGGTCGGATATGACTAAGGCTTTTTCTTATTTCAAAAAAGCAGTTACCATTAACCCTCAAAATGAAAATGCCCAGTATAATTATCGAACACTGAGAGATACCCTGGAACGCTACCATTTTTCCAAACCGGACACCTCTGATCGGATAAAAAAATACACACCCTTTGTAGAACTTAGCCAAAATGTTTTTGACGAAATCCCTCTTGGTCATTACAACGAAGTCGTCCTGATGCTCGACATCTCCGGCTCTATGGTACAGGAAAAGGTCACCTGCAAAGCCATTTATAGATTTGAGGTCATGCGAGAGGCTGTTCTCTTTCTACTTAAAAATTTACCAGAATCTGTAGCGATTGGCATTGGAACTATTGGGGGGAATTGTGGAACTCCTCCCCGCCTTTGGATTAGAGCCGGCAGCCAAACCCGAAAAGAACTCATTCAGGAAATCGAATTCTTAGTACCTGATGGAACGACTCCCTTAATTTCAATTTTGAAAAGAGCCCCCGAATTGTTTAGTGCCAACAATCATTCCAAAAAAGCAATCTTTCTGATCAGCGATGGCGAAAATGTTTGTAAAGACAAAGGTACTGATCTTTGTGAATGGGCTGGTAATCTATCGAATACAACTATTCAAACCCTTACTTTTCTGGATGCTCAACTCAATAATGCCAATGCTTTCTCCGCTTATAGCTGTCTCGCCGAAAATACCGGCGGAGAAATTAACTACATTGATAATAATTATTGTCAGTTAAAAAAATTCTCCTTTAACCTTCTAGATGCTTTTGCGCCACGTATCCCTCAGCTGAAACGAGTCCAATGCTGGGGCGCCAGATACAAACTTTGGGCTATTTTTGATGGATTCTAAATAAAAAAAACTCCCAGACCAAAGGCATGGGAGTTGAAAAAACAGCAGGATAATACCATGTCAAGCTGTATAAGATACCTTGACTTGTGGTTTAAATTCTAAATATTTGACCTGACAATAGCTGGTCTTCCCCGACCAGTCAAGGGGGAAAGAAATAGCATTATCTCCTCAAAAATTTAGGATTTAAACCGAATTATGTACGTTCGGGCAATAGACGACACCCGACAATAAAGCTCAAAGCCCTATTGTGTCAGTATTTATCCAAACTTATTATAGATTTTTATAAAGAACTAATCCGCCGAATTACTTCATAAATCCGTGTGTATTCATTGACTTCCTCTACAAATGGATCATACTCCAAATGATTAGCAGAAATTAATTTCAAATGAGCAACACGCCCCTTTCCATTGGGTATTCGTTGTACGTACTTCACCCAAATAGAACTCCTGCTCTTAACAGCATAAATTTTATTATCTCTAATTTCATTTACCCCGTTGATTTGCTTACAAACCACCACATCGCCATTATTGATAACCGGCTCCATACTATCCCCCTTAATCGGAAAAGCAACTAAATTATTACCCGTAAGACCAGGGATATTGAAATAATTGTGATCTTCAAAAGTAAAAGAATTATTCTCAATAGTCGCTCCGGCAAATGCTTCGGTTGTCGTAAAAAGAATATTCCCCACCCGGGCATCCTCCTCTAAACGCTCTCGCTTTGCTGGTATTTCAAACCCAAAAGGAGTCCCAATTCCATCTAACAAAAAAGACTCATTTACACCATATTCCCGACAAAGTATCCGCGCCTGCCTATAATCCAAACAGCGTTTATCCGTTTCATTGAGATAAGCTCTTACAATGTGCCCATAAGCTCGATTACCTAATATCTTTTCGGCAAAATCGCCCATCCCCTTTCCATTCCGGTCATTCTTAATAATATCCCCCCGCTCTTCAAGCAGCTTGAATACTTTTACAAATCTTTGATTTAAATTAATTCTATCTTCTCGAATCATAAGTAAGTAATTTTCTTTTCGGCTGCAAGATAAAACAAATAATATTAATAAACAAATAATTTTAAGTTTTTTTGTTTATTAATATTATTTGTGTCAAAGGTGAGATAAGATAATTACTATCTCAAAAGCGTCACTTCTCCGGAGTAAACAGTCGATGTGCCACAGTCTAAACGTATCTCACAGGAGAAAATATAAACATCTGAGGCGCCGGGTTGCCCCTTAAACATCCCATCCCATATATAGCCGGTGTCATTTCCCTCAAAGACTAATTGCCCCCAACGATTAAAAACTCTAAAGTCAACCACTTCGACCTGATCTTCATATCCGGGGTTAAAAAATGGCTTAAATATATCATTCACACCATCCTTATTCGGTGTAAATACATTCGGGAATTGTACATCTCCTGCGCCCAATACTTTTACATTATAGGTGTAGTCCTGATCAAAGCATCCTCCTATATCTGATATATTCAATGTAAACGCTGCCGACTCCTGACCATCCTCTATATGAAATGGCGGTGCAGATGGTGACCATGAAAAAATATACGCTTCATCCTCATTCGGTGGTAATGGAACAGAGGTTATATCCGTTCCCCGACAACTGGCCGTATCAACCGACATCCATTCAATTTCCTGAATTACCTTTATTTCTTTGGAAATCGTTCCGTCACAACCCATTATCGTATCTAAAACAGTTAAGGTAAACGTCGTATTCTCTGTTAATGCTCTTGTTTGTGGTTTTTTATCCGAAATACTATACAGCAGTTCTGCCGGGCCCCATGTATAAACACCATTGTCAAAATCTGTGACCAATGATAACTCCAGACTATCCCCCGCACAAATTACAGCGTCCATTATTTCCAAATCTGGCAATTGTGCCACCTGTATTACCTTCTCAATTGTATCAATACATCCAAGACTACTATTACTGGCTATCAGCCTAATCGTTGTCTCCCCCGGAGCAAAAGTCATGCTTGGATTTTCCTGAATGGAGGTCTGCCCATTGCCAAAATCCCATGCATAAGTATCCGTTCCTAATGAGGTATTGGTAAACACTAAATCCGTCTCACAAAAAGCCGTATCATCACTGCCATTAATTAAAAAATCTGCAACAGCCCCTCCTATAGAAATTTCCTTCACCACCGCGGCGGTACACGCGCCATCTTCTCCTTCCATCTTTAATGTTACGATGGTAGTATTTGTTGGCAAATCAAAAACATGACTCACCGGCGATACATTACTCTCCTCTGTACCATCTCCAAAGTTCCACGTAAAATCATTCACATCCACTAAATCCTGAGTTGTGAAAGTTATTTCCCCACCTCGACATATTGCCGGTGGATCAAATGTAAAATCGCCCTCTGGTCCTACCAGTGTAATACTTTGATAAGAAGTATCTCGACATCCAAACGCCGTCGATGCGATCAGTTGCACCTCCCATGTACCTTTATTAAACGCGACGGCAGGATCTGGGACGGATGACATTTGACCATTTCCAAAATTCCATGCAAAACTCAATGGTACCGTTGATGTACTTTCATTCGTAAATTCTATGTTTTCTGGATAGCAAATGACACCCTGACCATCCACGGAAGTGGTAAAAGATGAAATTGGTGCCTCCTGTACACCTACTAATACGTTTTCCTCTCCTCCGCATCCGGTAGCCGCTTCTTCATACGTTAATACGATATTATAATTCCCTATTTCGTCATAAGTCACCATTGTCGCCTGGGCATTCGAGCCCGTTTCATTCCCAAAGTCCCAGCTATAATTCAAATGAGACCCCGCCAATGTATAGTCAGTCGCTGTCAATGCAATGTTCTCTCCCAGACAAATATTGGGTGGAACCGGATCCGTTGCTATCTGGCTGACTGGCTCGTACCGTATAAAAAGTTTTTGTGAGGTTGATTTACACCCCAGACTATTCTCCACTTCCAGTGATATGGGAAAAGTGTCCGTAGGTATTGCATCAAAATTATGCATCGGATTTTGAACATCGGATGTTGTCCCATCCCCAAAATTCCAATTCCAACTAACAATCGGTAATGTGCTAAAAGAGGCATCCGTAAATACAAACGGGATACCCCCTCCTGAACAAATAAATTCAGTGGAAGTCGTATAATTGGCGCTAATGTCAAATATTTCAAGGGTATTCACCAAGGTATCTTCACACCCATTTATATCCGTCACAATAAGCGTAACCGTCTCCTCCCCCGGCGTATTAAACGTAAAATCAATAAGTTCCTCCTGTGTGGCAATCGGTCGATCTGATATATCGAATAACCACTCATGCCCTCTCCAACAACTTTTATCCACATCACTCGAACCACTCGCGTCTAAGCCTAATGTCTCTCCCCTACATATACTATCCGGCAATTCAAAACTCGCCCTTATATCTCTTATAAAAACAATAGCCGTATCCATACTCGCAGCACAGCCGGAACCCGGGTTTTCTGCCGTAAGTACAACCATATAGTCTCCTGCATTACTATAGGTATGCCTCACCTCTGCTCCACTCCCTGTACTACCATCTCCAAAGTCCCAACTCAAGACCGTTGCTTCAGAAGAGGAGTCCCTAAACGTCACGCCAAAATGATCCTCACAGTCATTTTCATAATAGATATGTGCTATTGGTCCTTTGACCGTTATCAAATCCTCTTTCGTAACGGAAGAGTAACACCCATCTATCTCCACCGTCAATGTAACATCCGTCGGCCCCGCTACTGCATCAAATGCCCAATCCATCATATCTGCTTGATAACAGTGAAAGGAGCGATCCCCCTCCGTACTATAATGCCAGGACTCAATATCCGGATTATTGGATAAATCTTCAAAATGCACCACTTCTCCCGGGCAAACTTCTGTTTTATCCACGCTGAAATCAGGTGTAATTTGCTCTCCTACATTGATGGTAACAACATAAGAGGTATCAACACATCCCGCTGCATTTTCTATATTTAACTGAACGTCATAAGCCCCGGGCTGCATAAAGGTATGCTCTATATCTCCATTGTCAAGCAATACCTCCGTACTGCCATCATCACTAAATGTATATTCCCATCGGATGATATCTTCCCGTGACCGGCTCGAATCCGAAAACATTACTTTCAACGGCGCACACCCATTGATAGAATCCGGCAAGAACAAAGCATCTGGCCTGGATATTGTATCATAATTCAAATACTCTGCTGTACATCCAGACGGGTTGGTTACCTGCAAATATACCTCATAAACCCGATCTCCATACTCTGCAAATGCATCCTGATCATCATAAATATATTCATGAGTCGGATTTGAATCCTCACTGCTTCCTCCATCTCCAAACAACCATAACCACTCTACCGGATCTGGACTCAGTGGAGTAAAATTGACCGTCAGGGGTCCTGGACAGGTATAACTGGGGTCTAAGGTGAAAGTTGCATCCGGATCATCCACGTAGATGAGCTTCGTCACTCGGCCAATACAGGTGTCTTCCGGGGGTAATACTTCTAAGGATACCTCCACAAACCCCGCCTCCGTAAATTTAAAAACCTCCACGAATGGATCCGGATCGTACTCCCTGATTACGCTTGATGGAAAATCCCAGGTGTAGCTTCCTATATCTGAGATGTTAAAGGCGTGTAAGGTATCTCCAATACAAACCGTATCCCGAATAATAAAATCCGCAATAGCGCGCCTGATAGTTACTGGATGGGAAACATCCCCCGTACAGCCGTTCTCGTCTGTCGCTGTTAAGACTACACCAAAATCACCCGACTCTGTAAATGTTTGAGTTGGGGGAACTGGACCATCATAGGTATTTCCATTACCAAAATCCCAATGAAAGGTCAAATTATCGCCTGCCGTGAAATTAATAAATGATACATCCAATGGTGGGTCGCATGCCGTCGCTGGAAATGGATCTGTGGCAAAGGATACGTTATCCACTCCGGTGACCGTCACTTGATTTTCAAATATGGTTGTGGTATTACAAGTCTCCAGATTAGTTTCTATTTCCAGGGAAACATCAAAGACTCCCGTCCCCTGATAAGTGTAATTCGTCGCTATACTTCCCGTCGAACCACCTCCATCTCCAAAGGTCCAATTATAATTACTGATATTGACCCCAGCCGGCAACTCTGCCACTCCATTGAAATTGACCGCTAATGGGCGGCATCCTACTGATGGGTCCGTCGTTATGGTTAAGACCGGCTTCGGATGTGCCACAATTGTTATGGTTCCAATAATAGCACCGCCCAAAGTCTCCCTCAGTGTAACCTCGTAAGTATTAGGTGTGACATATATATTACTGGGGTTAGCGAGTGTTGATGTAGCTCCATTCCCAAATTCCCAATAAAAACTCGTTTGCCCGGATGGCGCCGTAAATACCACCTCCACCGGTACACACCCCTCTGTAATGGAGGCAGTCTGACCAATTAAAACGACTGGAAATAATAAAATGAATAAACTAAGAAGATCGAAAGTTGCACGGATTTTTTTTAACATCTCTAATGGGATTGTCGCATTTTATCGAATGCGAGTGATTAAAGTTCTAATTTTCAGCGCCACCAATTTATTGCAAAAAATGGAAACTTCCAATTTATTGGAACATTTTCCTCCATATTGTAATTTATTAGGTGTAAATAGATTATTTTTGCGATTCA
>CAZNCI010000037.1:0-7692 GCA_964571475.1 uncultured Saprospiraceae bacterium
TTGAGCCACTAGCAATAAGAATTGGTCAGGGCTGGTTGACGACATCCAATTTTGTTATCCATTCAAATTTACTATCTTTGCTATCGAAGTACCTCGATAGAGGTTTTGTTAAATTTATTTATTAGCCAATATTAGTTTGATTTTGAATGGACACCCTATTACTTAAAATTAAAACGGGAATAGACCGACTCAATAAATGGATTGGAGAGATGGTGAGTTGGTTCTCATTATTACTGGTCTTACTGGTATGTTTTAATGTTGTGATGCGATATGTATTTAATATTTCATTAAAATGGGAAAATGAGTTGGAATGGCACGTTTTTTCCTTATTGTTTCTTCTGGCGGGGGGTTATACTTTATTAGAAAACAAACACGTAAGAGTCGATGTGTTTTATACAAAATTTAGTGCCAAAAATCGAGCTTTAACAGAATTGATTGGTACTTTAGCATTCTTGCTTCCGTGGGCTTCTATCATTTTATATTACTCCTTTTTGTACTTTTGGGATTCTTTTCTATTAAAAGAAGGTTCTCCTGACCCTGGTGGATTAAAAGCGTGGTATTGGGGAAAATTAGCTATTTTTTTGGGATTCTTTTTGTTGTTTTTACAAGGAATTTCTACATTTATAAAAGCCTACCTCGCTTTGAAATCCGGAGATTTTTCACACTATGAAGAATCAGTCGAGAGTCATTCATTCACAGATAACGCCTAAATAGATGGAAGCCATAGCTATTATTCTTTTTATTAGTATCTTTATTCTGATATTATACGGTTATCAGGTGGCGTTTACATTGGGCGGCTTGTCTATTATTTATGCTTTATGTTTTATTGACCCCGCCAGCTTTTCGGCACTACCTTCCCGTATTTTTGGTAATATTATGCAGCAGTATATATTATTGGCTGTGCCACTTTTTATTTTCATGGGTATTATGTTGGAGAAGTCCGGATTGGCAGATAGCTTACTGGAGACAATGGGTATTTTATTGGGACGGCTCAAAGGTGGGCTAGCTGTTTCCGTTATAATAGTTGGAACACTTTTAGCTGCATCGACGGGTATTGTGGGTGCAACTGTTATTACAATGGGTTTAATCAGTTTACCAACGATGTTGCGTAGAGGCTATCAGCCTGAACTGGCAACTGGTGTCATTGCTGCATCGGGTACCTTAGGGCAGATTATTCCCCCATCTATTGTATTGGTATTACTGAGTAGTGTATTGAATGTACCTGCCGGTGATCTTTTTTCTGCTGCCATTGTTCCGGGGATTTTATTGGTAATGGGCTATATAGTGTATGTTATTATCATAGCGACTTTCCGCCCAGAATTAGCACCTTCCTACAGCGCTGAAGAGATTGCTGACTTCAAAAAAGAAGATTTTTTTAAAAAAGTCATTTGGGCGTTTGTATTACCCCTTTCTTTAATTGTACTGGTGTTAGGATCTATTTTTACAGGAAAGGCAACACCAACGGAGGCAGCGGGTATTGGAGCCTTAGGAGCAATAATTTTAACTATTTTTCAAGGACAATTTAGCCTTCCTGTTCTAAAATCAGTCATGCGGGAAACGACACATTTAACGAGTATGGTTTTCATGATTTTATTGGGGGCGACTACTTTTACATTTGTTTTTCGGGAATTGGGCGGAGATCAATACCTGACTGAATTAATAACCTCCTCTAATTTATCTCCCATGTTATTTTTAGCATTGGTGATGATTGTGGTATTTATTGCAGGCTTTTTTATAGATTTTATAGAGATTATTTTCATTATTGTACCGGTGGTATATCCCATTTTCAAGGAATTCCAAATAGATATGTTGTGGTTGGGAATACTTTTAGCACTTAATTTGCAGACTTCTTTCCTGACTCCACCCTTTGGTTTTTCTTTGTTTTACCTAAAGGGAGTTGCCCCCCCTGAGGTAAAAACAATTCATTTATACCGTGGAATTATTCCTTTTTTAGTCATTCAGTTGTTAGTATTATTATTAATTATTTTATTTCCTAACTTGGTTTGAAAAAAAATAGTACCTTTCCAAAAATAAAAATCGAGATTTATGAAAAATATTTTTGAGAAGAATGTGTCCGTAGAAGTTATTGAGCGTGTCAATAAGCTTACGTCATCTACTCCTGGCAAATGGGGTAAAATGAATATTGGACAAATGTTAGCCCATGTAAATGTCTCCTATGAAATGGTCTATGAGAATAAATATCAAAAACCGAAAGGCATCAAAAAGTTTTTATTAAAAAAGTTGGTCAAACCAATTGTAGTAGGAGACAAGCCTTTTAAGAAGGACGGTAGGACAGCTCCTGTCTTTTTGATTACAGATGAAAGAGACTTCCAAAAGGAGAAAGATCGACTGATTACCTATATTAAAAAAACACAGTCACTCGGAGCCGATTACTTTGATAATAAAGAGTCACACTCATTTGGAAAATTAACAGCTAGTGAGTGGAGTAATTTATTTTATAAGCATTTAGACCATCATCTACAGCAGTTTGGTGTGTGATTTTGTTTCTACACCGAAAATTTTATGTATTTTTCAGGTATAGGTCCTTTTTATTGATCTGATGCATACCACTCCGCATAACTTCTGGCCGTTTCGCGTAAGAATACGTTGTGCAGTTGAATTGATTCGGGTAATTCTTTTTGTAAAATTTCGACAATTTCCAATAGCATATTTTCACAGGTTGGCTGGTATTCAACGTAGCGAATCCTTTCATTAATGGTATCAAGCCCCGCAAATCTTGAATCGCTCTTTAAGATCAACCAATGATCGAATTGATTGATGATATGGTCTTTTACGATTATTTTTAAATCTGCAAAGTCCATAACCATACCTAAGGTTGTATCATTCACATCCTGGCAGGGAATGCCTATGATAGTAACATTCAAGTGATAGGAGTGCCCATGAATGTCTTTACACTTTCCGTGATAGCCATCAAGAGCGTGGGCTGCCTCAAAATCAAATTGTTTAGTAAGTCGAACTTTATTCATCAATGCTATTTTTGCGGCAAAGGTAATTTTTTTTCAAGGAAGATTCAATGCTTAGGGAAGCCATATTGGATGTATTTCTCCATATTAAGAGATACTTGGTACATTTTTAAAAAAAAAGATGACAAAAGTCATTACTTTGAACTAATAATGTCATCTTCTGATAATTATTTCAGTGATAATTTTGCCAACGATGATGAATGAGTCTGGTCCTTCATTGAATTATAAAAAAATAATGATTCTCTCGATTTTGAGAACTATTATATAAAAGCATTTATTCGGTATAAATTGTTCGATTTTTATTGGTATGGTTAGCTCCAATACGTGGAGCTAACCCTTTTTTTTTAGCTTGGATACTATTTCTAAACATTAACTTCAAAAAAAAACACCCAATTTTTGCCGATTTACAGGGGTTCAGGCTTATCTTTGTCGCTTATATACCCACAACTCCGATTTATTATTAACAAAATCAACACAAATTTATGGATTTCGAATCAATAAAATTTGCCAAATCATCAAAAGGTGATTTTGGCGCAGTACTCAATAAACGTGTTAGGGCATATTTCAAAGAGAATAATATTACGCGTTATGCTAATGCTAAAATGATTTTTAAGACAATTGTCGTCTTTACGCTTTACCTTGGTCCATTAGTCTGGATGTTAACCGGTGGATTTTCTAATTTCTGGCAGGTTCTTGGACTTTGGGTCATTATGGCAATTGGGATGGGAGGCGTTGGTTTCTCCGTTATGCACGATGCCAACCATGGCTCCTACTCTAAACACGCCTGGGTGAATAAACTATTAAGCCACTCGTTAAATATATTGGGAGGTAGCCCCATTAATTGGCAGATTCAACACAACGTCCTGCATCATAGTTTCACTAATATTGCTGGAATGGATGAAGATATTGCACCACCTAATAAAAAATTGTTGCGTTTTTCTCCTCATGAGCCTAGATCTAAAATGCAAAAATACCAACATTTTTACGCATGGTTTTTTTATGGCTTTATGACTTTTATGTGGATTACCGCCAAAGATTTCAGACAAACAACCCGGTTTAATAAGATGGGATTGGTGAAAAACTGGAATGTTGCTGCCTTGCTCGCTTCTCAGTTGTTAAGTAAGGTTGTGTACTATATTATTTTTTTGGTGCTTCCTTTGATGTTTGTTGATATTCCCTGGTGGCAAACGCTTATTGGATTTGTAGTCATGCACTTTATAGCAGGAATGATATTGGGAGCTGTCTTTCAGCCAGCACACGTTGTTCCTGAAGCAGAGTTTCCATTGCCAGAGAATGGCAGCATGGAGACAGAGTCAGCTATTCACCAATTAATGACAACGGCTGATTTTGCGCCGAAGAATCGGCTTTTAGGCTGGTATGTAGGCGGACTTAATTTTCAAGTGGAGCATCATCTCTTTCCGGAGGTTTGCCATATTCATTATCCCCAAATTGCAAAAATCGTCCGAGCAACCGCAGAGGAGTTTAATATACCTTACCACTGTCAGGACACCTATTGGGAGGCATTGAAAAAACATGCTCAGATGTTGAAAAAATTAGGGCGGGAGGATTTATATTGGAATCCAGCCTCATAAATATTTATTGTTTTTTAATCGGAAGACTATGATTTCTGATTAAATTATCTCAATTTTGGCTTTCATTTGGATAAATTTATCGTAACTATTCAGTACTCCCTCTTTTTAGGCAGAAAATAGTTAGTTTAGTAACTGCCGAAGTTAATTTTTTGCGGTTATGCACAGCATAATAACCTAAATTTAGCGGTGTACTAAATGTAATGCTAATATTATTGCCACGAATGCACGAATTTCCTTGGCAAGCCAAGGAAATTCGTGCATTCGTGGCAATTTAAAAAGGAACTTTTAGTGAATCTTTCTTTTGAGGCAGTATTACATTTGACGCGCTATCAAAAATTTAACAAAGACAGATGCAAAAGCAGCATTTTATGGCAAAAAGTGTGGGGTGCTGAATAGTTACAATTTATCAAATGAAAGCCATTTTTTATACCGAAAATAAAAATCTACTATGGGTCACACCCTTGATACGGATCAAAAAGCCTTAAATGTCAACCTCAACCAACAAATATACGGTACATTTGCAGAAATTGGTGCCGGGCAGGAAGTGGCACGGTATTTTTTCAAAGTTGGAGCTGCTGCCGGCACAATTGCAAAAACCATGTCCGCCTATGATAAGACCTATTCGGATGAGATATATGGTGTAGAAAATTCCGGTCGATATGTTTGTGAGAATAGGTTATATAAAATGCTTGACCACGAGTACAACCTTTTGGTGGACCGTTTGGAAGGAGTCCGTAATGACACCTGTTACTTCGCATTTGCGGATACCATTTCTACCCTTAATTACCACCGGACTATAAAAGGTAATGGCTGGCTTGGCATACGGTTTCAGTCTTCTCCTAATACCCCACCTAATGATATTGTTTTACACGTTCGATTGTTGGATAATTCGACCAATCAACAGCAGCAGGCTGTTGGAAAATTGGGTGTTAATTTGGTATATGCCTGTTTCAATTATTCAAATGATCCCGAAAAATTATTGTGCTCTTTAATGGAGCAATTGCGTGGAAGTATTAAAATTGACATGGTTCGTTTTAGTGGACCAAATTTCACGATGGACAATCGTTTAGTGGCATACTGGTTGGTAAAAAATAAACTTTCGGATGTTTCCCTTCTGACTAAAGATGGCATCAATCTTCATGCTTCAGAGTTATTGTACAAAAAAAGCATGATGGTCGTTCGCGGGAATTTTAAGCCCGTTACCCTTACCACTCAGGATGTTATCACAAAGGCCTTTGATCAATTTTGCCTGACCAATGAGTTGGAGAAAGACAAGTCTGCTTTTTTATTCACAGAGATAACTCCTTCAAATAAAATAGCGGATAAAGCAGAAGCCGAAAAAGACTTTTTGGAACGCGCCTGGATGCTCAATCAATTGGGTTATAATATCATGGTTTCCGATTGTCGCCAACACGAAAAAATTGCCAAATATTTTAGTGATTACAAATTGAAAAAAATTGCTTTGACGCTTGGTGCTAAGAAATTAGAAAAAATCATCAAATTAAAAGTTGAGCAAAACGATGATAGGGTAGGACTCCTCAGCGTTTTTGGGGAATTATTTAGGCGTCCCATTGAAATCTACGTTTATCCGGCTTTATTGCGGGGATATGGGGAATTGGTAACCTCAAAAAACCTCTCCATACCTGAAGAGGTAAAGTTTTTATATAAACATCTTTTGCAAAATAATTTCTTAGTGGATGTGGAGAATCATGATCCTGCTTTATTGTTGATTTATGGAAAAGAAGTCTTAGCGTCTATTCAATCCGGTCGAAAAAACTGGCAAAAAGACGTGCCTCCGATTATCAGGGAGATGATAATCAGCAATCAATTCTTAGGCATTCCGAAAAAATAAAAAAAAGGGTGCTGAGTAGTTACCTCTTTTTTATCCATTTCCCCAATTGATCTGGTGATTGGGATACGCTTTATTGAATTCATATTTTAAAACATCATGAGTGGTGATAATACCAACCAATGTTTTATCTTCCAGTGTGATAGGTAAACCATGAAACAAATTTTCTAAAAAAACCTGTGCTGCTGCCCCAATTTTATTGGTTGGTTCAAGTGTTGCCATTTTAGTTGTCATGATATCCGTTATTAAAATAGATGATAGTTCATCAGAAACTTTACACTTTTTAATCAGGTCATAGGAGGTGATGATGCCAATTAATTTTTGATCATCATCAACGACAGGTAAATGATGAATGCGTTTCGAGAAAAGAATATCACTTGCATCCTTAGCGGTTTGATTAGCAGAAATGGTGATTACATCTTTGGTCATGATCATACTGATCGGTTCGTTCATCATAGTCTATAGATTTTAAAGTTTATAATTTTATCAACTCAAGCCAAATTACACAACAAATAAGTGTGTACTTATATTTGGATACAATGTACAATAAAATCTTTTATTTTCCGAATTTTAAAACCTAAAAAATACTTTTTTCAAGAAATTTACACAACGCATGATACACAGGAAGGTGTAATTCCTGTATATCTGGTGTATGTGAGGAAGGAACACAAATGCAGTGGTCGCAATAAGCACGCATTTTTCCACCTGTCGATCCTGTCAGTCCAAAGGTCTGTAGTCCCAATGCCTGAGCGGTCACCAATGCATTAATGATGTTTTTGGAATGACCGGAGGTACTGATGGCTAATAAAATATTTTTCGGATTAGCATAGCCAATTACCTGCTGCGCAAATATATAATCTCCTCCCTGATCGTTGCTAATAGCAGTCATTAATGCACCATGAGCAGATAAGGATATTGCAGGAATGGATTGTTCAAGGTGCTTTGATAAATGCTGCCCTAAGTTGGCATCCACTTGTTTTAATGCTTCTATTTGCTTTTGGTTCAGTGGTCTTTTTTTGTCAAAACTTTTCATAAGTTCTGTTACAATATGCGCTGCATCCGAATGGCTTCCTCCATTACCACAGATTAGTATTTGACCACCCGCCCGTATCGCTTTTTCTATTTGCAAAAATGCTTCGATCAAATCTTGTCTGCAAATCTCAAGTACAGGGTATCGCAAAATTAAATCATTCGTTATTTTCAATAAAAGCTCCATGTCCCAAAGGTAATTGATTCTGTTAATATATCTCAATTTTTCATTGACATA
>CAZNCI010000037.1:7792-20063 GCA_964571475.1 uncultured Saprospiraceae bacterium
TTACGCTTATTTTTATTCTTTTGTCCTTCCATCTTTTATTAAAATGTATATTGCTTTAACGCCACAATTAACGAATACTAAATCTGGGCTAACGGTTGCTAGTTCATTACGTCACGGCATGTTTTTTGCCTGCATATTTGGGGTATTATTCAAAACAAATAAAAAAAATATGTATGAAAAAAGCACTTTTTATCTTAGCTATTATTCTTCTTGTTATTTTCTTTTCTTCTTGTGGTAATTCCCCCAATAATAAAGGAAAGTCCAGTAATAAAAAACAAGAACTTACTCACCTGCTAAATTCTACAGTCAACAGAGATCAAATGGACTTTTTCACCTTTCAGCAGATCCGCTTAGGAGATGGTGTTCCATTGGGAGTTAAATTGGCTATAAGGTGGAAAATAACAGACTCTGTCTTACTTTTAGATCAATTTGAGAGCATTGATGACTTTAGATCTTATATTCTAAAAACCCGCTGTCTTGAGTTGATGAATGAAGCCTTTAATGAGTTTATTAGTGTGGACTCTGTTTTCTCATCCCAACGCTTAGTCTTCATCAATAGGTTGAAAGAAATTATTACTAACCGCCTGGGGGAAGATGGAATGGAAATTAAAGAAGTGATTTGTGAGCAATTAAATTTCCCTGAAACCTATACAGATGCAATGGAAAAAGCCGGACTCCAACGACAGGAAATGGAGCGTATTAATCAGGAAACAATTTTAGCCGTTGCTCGTGCAGAAGCTGATAAAAAAAAGGCAGAAGCTAGTGCTAAGGTCGAAATAGCCAGAGCAAATGCTGCCGACAGAGTAGAAAAGATTAAGGCCAAAACGGAAAAAAGTCGCCGAGCCAGCCAATTAGCCGCTGCTGAAACTCAAAAGCAAATTGCTTACAAAAAGGCACAAACAGAATCTGATCGCCTCAAACTATTGGCTCAAACCGATCTTGAAAAACAAAGAAATTTGAAGAAAATGGATATTGAGCACAAAGAGGACCAGATAGCAGTCGAAGTTGATCGAAAGAAAAAAATGGATATGGCTGACTTTGAAATTCAAATGGAACTGGCTAAAGTTTTTCAGGATAATCCAATTTATGCCACCTATCTGGTCAATAAGGAAATGGCTTCCAAAGTAAAAATAGCTGTTCTGCCTCCAGGATCTGACGCAAGTGTATTTGGCAGCCTTCTAAACCAAACGATCCCCGTAAGCAAGAAGGACGATTGATGTCCCTTTTGTATTCGTCACCCAATACTCATTCTGGGTGACGAATTATTTCCCCAACTCTTCCAATAATTTTTTTAACTCCTTTTTTTTATGGTTCGCGTTTAGCACAATTCTATTTAACAAAGGTCCATCTTTTGAAGGATAGGAAAAAGAAGAAATATGAATGTTCTGAGCCTTTAACTTTTTACCTAAATTTTGATTGGTTGAATAAAAAACAGGATACCCCGGTAGGAATTTTAGCGTATTTTGAGTGGGCAAATGTGCCGTAAAATAAGCGATATTTGCTCGCAACTTTTTCCTTTGTTGAATAAATATATTTTCCCCATTCATAAAGGCATATGCATAAGCAGGAAGCAGAGGAGAGGCTCCCGCAAATAAGGAGGATTGTTTAATTGCTTTTAGTAAGGAAGGTGCATTTCCCGTGATGAAACCAGCTGGTGTACCAAGAGCCTTCCCCAGCGAACCATAAATAATATATTTTTTGAGATTAAGCTGAGCGATTTCTTCTGCCGTACCATTTCCTTCCCGCCCGATAACACCAATGCCATGCGAGTCATCAATGACGACTAAAATGTCTGCACGCTGAGGCAGGTCATCTAACCAGTCAAATTTTTTTTCTGATAAATAAAGAGGATCGATGGAGTTCAGGCAAATGGCGTATTTTTTTGATAAATCTTGCTTAATCTTCAATTGCACTACTTCCTGAAAAGCAATAGGCATTTTTGACCGTTCTTTCTTGTTGTTGATATAAATTGAAGGATGCACATCCGGCTCATAGAAGCAATGATACTCTTTAAGTATTAATTCTTTTAGAAAGGTGGCAGCCAAGGTGCCGGAGGAAACCAGTACACTTTGGGGTAGCGTTAACCAATTGGACAAAAAAGTTTCGGCTGCATCATAAATTAAAGGCGCAGTATTGCCATTTCTGGAACCTCCAAAATTATTCCCATACAGATTTAATCCTTCGATAATGAGCTGTCGAAATGCTTTATTTTGGGAAATACCCAAATACGATGTACCACTAAAAATTAGTGGTGGCTCAATTAGGTTGTGGTGAATTTTTTGTTGCGCCATTTTTTGAGGTAAATATAATTATTTTTGGCACTCACTCAATAAAAGATATGACTAAAAGTCACTATTTAAAATTCCCAGGCACTTCAAACATCAAAACAGTTCCCCGACCGGGAGATGAATCAATTTCAAATTGCCCTTGCAAATATCCGATTCTGTTTTGTAAATTCTTCAAACCGAAAGAGGGGCCAACATCAGCTGGGTCAAAACCTATCCCATCATCTTCAATGGTGATATTTAGATGATTTTCCTTATAGACAAATTGCACTAAGATGTGACTACATTGCGCGTGTTTCAAGGCGTTATTTATACCTTCCTGTATCAATCTAAAGATATATAGTTGCCTGGAGGCAGTAAAATTAATTTCCGTACCATAAGAATGAAATTCAGCGGTGACTTTTTGCGCAGCATTGATGTGATTTATAAAATCCTGAATGGCAGCGTGAAGTCCCATTTTTTTGAGGCTGACGGGCATCATATTATGGGATATTTCCCGGACATCTGTGCAGGCTTTAGCCAATAGCTGTTCGATGTATTGAAGGGTAGGAGGGAGGTCTAAATTTTGGATATGGAGCTGTAAGGTAGAAAGTGTGCCCCCAAGACTGTCGTGTAAATCCCGTGCAATCCGCTCCCGTTCTTTTTCCTGCCCATGAAGCATGGCATTAAGGGTTTTTACCTGAGAAATATTTTTCATTTGCTGAATTTTCTCTACGTGTAGTTCCTTGTTTTTTTGAAATAACAACTGTTCTTTTTGGGCTTTTTGACGGAGGTTGTAAATGATAATGACCGCTAAAATAATGAGCAAAATTGCCACCAAAAGCAGTGAAAAAAATCTCATTTTTTGCTGCTTTTTTTCGGTTATTAATTGTTGTTGCCGTAAATTTTTGAGCTTGTTTTCTATTTTCAAGGTATTGATTTCCTCCTGTTTCTTTTGACTCTCAAATTTATAGGCAAATCTCTGGGCAATTAAATGTTGCTGAGTATTAAAAATTGCTTTTTCAACCTCATTGAGTGCAGAAAGATAATCCATTGCCGTTTGCCACTGACCAGATTTTCTGTAAATATCGGATAGTAAACGGTAATTGGCCTTTTGCAAGTCCAGATTGCCCACCTGCTCTGCTGCATCAAGGCTATTATTAAAATAAAAAATGGCTTTTTTAAAATTTTTGCTTTGTACATAAACCTCTCCAATTTTGAAACTGTACAGTGCCATGAAATTGGTGTTTTTTAAATCACGGGCAATATTCAGACTTTCCTTAAATGTCCGAAGAGCCAATGGATATTTTTTGGCATTTTTATATCGATCCGCGTGTTTGCCCAGATTAATGCTCCTGAGGAGATTTGACCCAACGAACTGGTTCAGAGAGTCGGATTGCCTCAAATAGCTCCACGCTTTTTTATCGTCGCCAAAATCCTCAAAAAAAGTACTCATTTCAGAATAAAAATGGGCTAATAGATGTTTGTCATTATTTTCGGCAGCTATTTGTATGACCATTTGGAAATACTTCTCCGCTTCCGCAAAATTCTGGAGGTCAAGATAAATATTGGCCATATTTCGCAGCGCAATCACCCTGAAGCGGTAGGAACGGACGTTTTTTAGCAATTCAATGCTTTTGCCCAATAACAGAATAGCCTGCCCATTACGCTCCATTTTGTATTCCAGTCCTGCCTTCGCCAATAGATATAAACCCTGAAAAAGCGTATCGGGCAGTTGTTGGGAAAGTACTGCTAAGGAATCGATACTCATACCCTCCTGTTCGATGTCATTGGTCGCCGAAAAAACCCGGGAGAGGTGGTAATAACCCAGAAATCGAAGGATTGCATCCTGTCCCTTGCTAAGCGCATAAGCCTCCTGTTTTGCGCTGTCAACATCATTATTGAGCAATATCTCGAATTGGGAGAGCAGACTGTCTAGTTCTGATGTAATAGGGGAGTGGAGCGGGATAGCAGACACTGGAAAACCTTCCTTTGGCTGGCTTGTATTTCCTTTACTACTGCACGAACCCAAATTAGTGACAATTATAAATATTGACATTATTTTAATGACATTATTCACAGTGTTTATTTTTGTGTAAAATAATTTTATCCCAATTTTTTGCGCAAAGCAAAAAGACAAGCAAAATCAAAGATACTAATTATTTTTTATTAGCTAAGTTTGAGTCGGGAAATAAAAGGCGGATCATGTAGGAGAAGCGACAAAATAAAATGCACCTACGCCGGTGATTTTACTTATAATTCCAATAACCAAAGACTTGTTTTTCCTCTATCCGGATCACCGGCAGATGACTCAAAAATCAGGTGAGAAGCATTTGGTGAAATAGCAGGTGCTCCATCGTATCCTTTGTAATAAGTCAGGCGTGTAGGCTGCCCACCAGAAATGGGTATTTTATAAATATTGGCCAGCTCAACACCAAAATCTGAGCTAAAGATAATAAATTGCCCATCTTTGGAAAAAACGGCATCAGTCTTATTCCCTTCAAAGTTGGTAACTCGGATTTTATCCGAACCATCGATATTCATCATCCAGATATCCCACTGATTATTTTCTTTTTTTTGATATAAAATTTTATCGCCAGAAGGCGACCAATTGGGTTGTTTATTATCTTCCTCTACCGGGGTTAAATTTACATAACCCGAAGAGCCATCTAGTTTATATTTAGTAATGACGCCATATTTTTCATCATCCAATTTATGCGTTTCAAATACAATCCATTGCCCATCGGGTGAAAATGTCGGCTCAAATGCCACGCTATCAGGACGACCTGTAATTCGCCTTTCGTCACCATTCACGCCGTTCTCATTGATGTAGTATATCTCGTCATCCAGCTCTCTTTCCGAGGAAAATGCGATAGCATCTAACTCATTGTTCCAAGATGTTCCGGGTAAGTTGACATTGTTAAATCCATCTACCATCAAAGGGCTTAATATTTTTGTTTCCAAATTAAAAAGATACAAATCTGCGGGAGGGCGGTTGTACCCTTTTCTGAAATGAGTAAAAACAATACGACTACCGTCTGGGGAAAAAGCTGGATTTTGGAGGCTTCCGGGGAGATTGATATCCAACTGAATCGCTACATCCTCTCTCTTTATATTCGCATTTTCCTTAATACAGCCAGTAAGTGCATTAGTGATAATTGCAAATAGTAGCACTATTTTGATGATTTCCATCCTCTGTGTTTTTATTTAAAATGATTTTTTTTTATTTAGCTGCTGCAAAAATATCGCCGAATCTATGTAGTGCTTAAATCAGGCGCATCGTAAAAGCCAACCGACCCAATCCGGCGACATTGCGAACTCCCAGTTTTGAAAACATATTACTACGATGAGATTCAACCGTATTCGGACTAATATGCAATTGATTAGCAATTTCAGGAGTAGTATGTTCTTCTACGATCAATTCCAGCACCTCTTTTTCACGACGGGACAAGACGGGGGCTTCGCCAATTTTTTTTCGTTTAGACATACTGTGCAATAGTTTTTCAGCCACCTCTTTACTGACGTAGGTCTCTCCATTCATAACCGCATCTATTGCCTGTAATAATTCATTCTTAGGTGTATTTTTGAGCAAATAACCGGCAGCGCCCTGTTCTAGCATTTCCGTAAGGAAACTCTCTTCATTATACATGGTTAGCGCCAACACCTTAGTATCTTTATAACGGGAGCGAATCATTTTACATAGGGAAACGCCATCGTCTTTGCCCAGATTAATATCCAGTAATACGACATCTACGGGAGATTTTTCCAACAGGTCAAAAGTACTTTTAGCATCAAAGGCTAAACCAATAATTTCAAAATGGGGTGTTTGATCAAGAATAGATTTCAATCCGTCTGCGAATAAGAGGTGATCATCAACGATTAAGATACGAGTCATAAGTCAAATATTTATGTTTACAATAAAACGCAATGGGTGATGAATACCCTACTTTTTATTTGATAAAAGAGGAGCTCCAATGAAAGCGATATAAGTCATATTCATTTTAAGTTCTGACCCCAATAGTTTGTTCAAAAAATCAGACAAACTTTCTAAGAGATGTTAAATTATTATTAATAAATTGTTAATTAATATGGTCATTTTGATATTTTTTAATGTGTATTTTACTTTTGGGCGGCAATATACAGAAGCGTATTTCGGAAAAAGAGGAGCCTACATAAAATCTGCTTAGGTAGTTCATTTTATTTTTAAACTGTTTATTTATTTGACATGAATATATCAATTAAGAATCTTACTAAAATATACGATACACAAAGAGCGGTTGACAGCATTTCCTTCGAGGTGAAAACCGGAGAAATTTTGGGATTTTTGGGTCCCAATGGTGCGGGAAAAACCACCACCATGAAGATGATTACCCAATATTTAGATCCTGATGAAGGCGATATTTTGTTCAACGGAAAATCGGGAAGAGAGGAAAATGCGAAAAAATATATTGGGTATTTACCCGAGCACAATCCTTTGTATCTGGATATGCCTGTAATTGACTATTTGGAATATATGGCAGCTCTCCAAGGGGTAAACACCAGTGATATCGACCAGCAGGTGAGAAAAATGGTACTTTTATGTGGTTTGGAAAAGGAAAAACACAAAAAAATAGCAGAGCTTTCCAAAGGATATCGGCAGCGGGTGGGTTTAGCCCAGGCATTAATCCACGACCCAGAAGTTTTGATTTTGGATGAACCCACAACCGGACTAGACCCCAATCAAATTGTTGAAATTCGGGAGCTAATCCGAGAGATTGGTAAATCGAAGACGATTATTTTAAGTACGCACATTCTTCCGGAAGTTGAGGCGACCTGTGACCGTATCCTCATTATTAATAATGGCAAAATCGTCGCCGATGGAACAGCTGATACATTGCGAAAACAATCGCAGGGAGCACAGGTATTGATTGTCAAAATTGAAGATGGAGATCAGGCTGATATTCTTCAGGCACTGGAGCAAATTTCCACTGTTGCTTCTGTCAAATTTTTAGCGGATGAAAATAAATACATGATACAGTCTATGCCGGAAATAATGTCGAATAGGGCTGTGTTTAATTTATGTAAAGAAAAGAATTGGCTGCTGATGGAAATGACACCACTTGAGACTAAGCTGGAAGATATTTTCCATGATGTCACGCTTAATTAGGAATGAGGTATAAATAAATGCTTGTTCTTTCTTTACCCGATCATTTTGTTCTTAGTTTTCGCTCTACCTGGCAAGCCGAATAGACAGGTAGAGTGGAAAATAAGGCAAAAGAAACGGTTAAAAATGGATAGTTATTTTTAGCGCATTCCTTAGTTTCAAAACAATAAAAAAATACGACAGTTTTTAATTTTTGATAAAGTTTAAAATTTTCAATAATGAAGTCAAGTTGGTTAATTGCAAAAAAAGAATTACAATCTTATTTTGATTCTTTGATTGCTTATATTTTGTTAATTGCTTTTTTAGGATTTACCGGTTTTTTTGTGTGGCTGAGTGGCAATGGAGATGTGTTTTTCAGAAAGCAAGCCGATATGAAGGTCTTTTTTAGTATTGCAAACTGGACATTGTTCTTTTTCATCCCGGCCATCACCATGCGTTTGGTCGCAGAAGAAAAAAGGAGCGGGACGATTGAATTAATACTGACCAAGTCGATATCTTACTGGCAATTTGTAGTTGGGAAGTTTTTATCCGCTTTTTTATTAGTGCTCATCGCGCTGGCTTTTACAATTCCATATTATATTACCATTAGCACCTTAGGCGATTTCGACCATGGTGCTACACTTTCAGGATATCTTGGTTTGATTTTGATGAGCGCAGCCTATATCAGTATTGGTTTATTCACCAGTAGCATAACCAACAATCAAATTATCGCTTTTCTATTGGCCATACTTATAGGAATATGCTTTCAATTCATTTTTGGTATTCTTGCCCATTCGAGTGGAGGTTTTTTAACTTTTCTATTTGATGACCTAAGCATGAGTACCCATTTTGATAGTATATCGAGAGGAGTCATAGACAGTAAAGATTTGATTTACTTTTTATCAATAACTACTTTGGGATTATTTTTATCAGAATATTTCATTGCTAAAGCAAAATAATTTCCCGACATAAAGCCCACTAACTGCCCGAAACGGCATTTATTCAGCTCGAAGTTTACAGGCAAATTTCTGGGATTACCGATCATGCATAAAATAATAAATAAATGAAAAAAAGATGGATGTCCATTCTATGGATAACAGGTATCATTGTCTTAGTCAATTTTTTATCAAAAGAGCTCTTTTTTAGAATTGATGCAACGGAAAACAAAGAGTTTACCCTATCGAAGGCAAGTAAAGATATTTTGAGGAATCTAAAAGATCCAATTACCGTAACATCTTATTTTACACAGGGTCTTCCGCCTCAATACAATAAAACGCTTACTGATTTCAATGATTTATTGAAAGAATATAATACCCGCTCTAAAGGGATGGTTAATTTTGAATTTGTTAATCCCAATGAATCTAAGGAAAAGGAGCAGGAAGCTGCTCAAAATGGCATACAGCCTTTGTTGATTAATGTCAGAGAGAAGGATGAAGTTTCTCAGAAGAAAGCATTCATGGGGGCAGTCATAAAAAAAGGAGACCAACAGGAGGTATTACCCTTTATCACTCCTGGTGGTCCAATGGAATACGATCTAACCACCGCCATTAAAAAGCTAACAATCGTTAATAAACCTACCATAGGTCTAATTCAGGGACATGGTGAAGCTGGAACTACTGACATCCCTCAGGTCATGGCGGGACTGAATATCCTGTATAATGTAGCGCCTATTGATCTTACAACAACAGATCTCGCGCCGACTACCTATAAAAGTGTTATTATGCTCAATCCAAAAGATAGTTTACAGGCAACGGATTTTAGCAAATTGGACAAATATCTCAATGAGGGAGGACAACTCATCCTTGCATTTAATGCCGTTGAAGGAGATTTCCAGACCTCACAGGGGCGTAGAAAAGATTTGGGGATTGTGAATTGGCTGGCTTCTAAGGGACTAAACGTAGCACCTGATTTCGTATTGGATGCCAAATGTGGTGCAGTAACCGTTCAACAAAATCAGGGATTTTTTAAATTTAATTCGCAGGTGAAATTCCCCTATCTTCCGCTGGTTCAAAAATTTGGGGATCATCCTATCGTAAAAGGACTGGAACAGATTATTTTTCAATTTCCCAGTCCAATTACTTATGCGGGTAATACCAATCTGACATTTACGCCTTTGGTTCAAACTTCCGGTCAATCCGAAACGCAACACCCCCCTGTTTATTTTAATATTCAAAAAAAGTGGACAACAAATGAATTTACGAAAGGTCCCCAAACCATCGGTGGTATACTGGAAGGTGATTTTGGAGGGAATAACAAACCCGCTAAACTTGTCCTGTTTACAGATGGAAATTTTCCTATTGGCAGGGGACAGCAAAGAGCGGATGGCGATAACTTTAGCCTTTTGGTCAATAGTGTGGATTACCTCAGTGATGATACCGGCTTGATTGATCTTCGTACCAAAGGGATTGCTTCCCGCCCCATTGAAACCCTCGAAGAAGATACCGTTCAAATGCTTAAATGGGGCAATTTTACTTTACCCCTCTTCCTCGTCATCCTTTTGGGAATTTATAAATATAATAGAAATCGGGTGAAGCGACTAAAAAGAATGCAAACCTGGAAATAAACGTATCAAAAATGAAGTCTAAGAATACCATTTTAATGATTGCTTTTTTTGCCTTATTCGGTCTTTTTATACTAAAAAAGACAGTACTAAAAGCACCTGAAAGGAGTTTCAAATCTACCTTGACCAATATCGACATAAGTGATATTGACCAACTCACTTTACAGGCAGAAGGCACGAATAGTCCTTTAATTCAATTACGCAGGGAAAATAACGAATGGCAGTTAAGTCAGGACAATCAATCTACGGTTGCAGACAGCTCCATTGTTGAAGGTCTAATCAAACAACTGGCTCATATCAAGACCAAACAATTGGTGGCTAAAACCAAAGACAAATGGAGCGCCTATGAATTGGACGACTCCAAGGCAAAAGTAGTAAGTTTGTTTCATCATGATAAATTGCTGGCAAAACTGATGATTGGCAAATTCGATTTTAACCCGAATACCCGTTCAGGACTTTCTTACGTTCGCCTAAATCAGGACGAGGATGTATATGCTATCGATGGTTTTTTGGCAGCTGGCATCCCTAAAGATTTTAATGGTTTCCGGAAGACAAAGCTGGTAAATACTGCGGTTAATGAAATAAGCCATCTGGATCTAAACATGGAGGATAAACATTGGTCAGCAACTAAAAGTGACGGGCAATGGTCGGCAAACGTAGCCATTGATTCTACTAAAATCAGTCAATATTTGCAAAAAATTGCACAGTTGAAAGGGCATAAATTTGCCGAAAATGAAAAAATGCCTCCTGGTGCGGCAATTGCTGAATTAAATATTAGTTCTGCCGAAAACACGAATCTGTGCAGCATCAAGGCTTATCGGAATAACGATAAGGAGTTTGTCCTGAAGTCCAATCAAAACGATGCGTATTTCGCCAGTGACTCCAGTGGAATATTCAAAACCATCTTCTTGGACTGGAAGGATGTTGTACAGGAAGTAAAAAACTGATGCTCTGCTATAAATATTTTTGGCTTTACGTAAATTAATCAGTAATATGAATCTCCACCCGACGGTTTTTCCTGCGCCCTTTAGCCGTATGATTATCGGCAATGGGGGTACTTTCGCCATAGCCGGTGAAGGAAATTCGTTTGGTGGAGATGCCCTTTTTTACCAGGTATTTATTTACGCTAACCACTCTGTTTTCAGATAAAATCTGATTATCTGCTGCACTGCCAATGTTATCTGTATATCCGGCAATTTCTATTTTTTTCCCGGGTCTGGATTTTAACCAGTTGACCAAAGCATCCAATTCGGGATAAGCAGCAGTTGGAATCTTTGATTGCCCACTTTCAAAATTGAGGGACTTAAAGGTATAATTTCCGGCATTCGACAGCTTAGAGGCCATTGTTTTGTTGTACTCATTTAGCAGGCTGATATTAATATCATCGAAGCAGTAATAAGCGATGCGTTTAGGCCGCTTCCAGAACGCCATTTTTTCCTCCGAATTCGCCTGTGGGTATTTAGTAAAAAAATCATTGGGAGAAATTTCTGTATTATCGTCCAAAAAGAAGTTACCCAACAGAAAATATTTATAGGCTTTTTGGGGGGTGAATGTAAGTTGGTATTGTTTCCATTCACCGGCGGGGGTGGTTAATATTTCCTTGAAAAAGACCTGTGGTTTTAATTCAAAAAATTCAATCGACTGATCGATGTCTTCGGCCTCATCGGCTCTGAGCTCTGAAAAAAGAAAACCTAAGTTATTGCAGCTAACCGGATAAACTGGTGTCTTTCGGTTATAAACGGATTTTAAATGGTCAATTGCTATTTGATTATCGTGATAGATCCACAAACTAATTTGGTATGTTTTTCCGGGAATCAAGGGACTTTTTAGCGTCCCCTGCACTATTTCGTGGTAATCCCGCTCATAGTCTAAGTCTTCTGCCGGATGATATAAAATCAGACCCAACATTCTCTGACCAGATTTTGGTGTAGGGTAAATACACTTCTCCAGTGAGGCCGGACGAAGGATAATATCCGGCGTGTATCTATTGAAAGTATTCCAACCTTTCGTCGTTTTATTAAAAAAGGATGGATTGCTGGTATATTTACAATCTTTTGGTTTCAAAAAATCGGAATGGTTAATTTCAAATCCGGGGTTTATAACAAGATTTTGGGATAGGGTAGCGGTGACATTAATCACACATAGCAAAAGAGAAATGATTATCACTTTGTTTTTCATCAGAAATAGGTTTGAATTAATAACTTATGGACGCCTTTATACGATTTATCAAGAATTAGGTATTTCCTCCACCAAATACGCTCCAATTTTCTTGCCTTCAATGTCAAAATTTATTCCAATGAGACTAAGGGATTTGCCTTCAGCGGC
>CAZNCI010000038.1:0-19519 GCA_964571475.1 uncultured Saprospiraceae bacterium
GGATTTTATCGAGATAAATGACCCATTTATTGGGGAAGAGTAGGCGAAAAAGAGCCAATTTAATAGGTGTCCTTATGCTATAAAATCAGCCCTTCCTCTGTAATTATCCAATATTTTCAAGGAATCAATTTTAATGCGTTTGATCAAAACACTTTCACTAAAAGTTGCTAATTTCCTAAAAAAGACGTAAATTTACAGATGGTATTTTAAAATTTACGCCAAAATATGAAATCTAGGTATATAAAAACAAATTTGTTAACTAAGGCGCAGACGCCATTTGGGAGAATAATTGTCTTGACGGGCGCCAGACAGACGGGAAAAACGACCCTTGCCAGAATGAGCTTTCCCGATTATACCTATTTGTCTATTGAAGATCCAATCATGCGTATAGAATACAAGGGACTGACTGCCTCCCAATGGCGCATGACCTTCCCTTTTGCCATTTTGGATGAAGTACAAAAAGAGCCCATATTAATGGAGAGTATTAAGTCTGTCTATGATCAATATCCAGACACTAAGTATTTATTATTGGGCTCTAGCCAATTAATGCTTTTGAAAAAGGTAAAAGAATCCTTGGCGGGAAGATGCACCATCTTAGAAGTATATCCATTAACCATTCCTGAAATACGAACAAAATCATGGGATGAGGAAGTAGAAAATTCACTTTTACTGGATATTGTTTTTCGGCGAAAGCCCATAAATGATTTGCTGCCTTTTAAATTGTGGAAAAATTTTGCAGAGCGTCAAGCCGCTTTTGAGTATTATTTGAAATTTGGGGGATATCCTGCTTTGGTTGCTGATGGACTGGATGATGCCAGTCGTTCTGATTGGCTGCGTAATTATGTGAGGACTTATTTGGAGCGGGATATTAGGGATTTAGCAGATTTTAAATCCTTAGACCCATTTGTCAAATTACAAAAAATAACAGCCTTGTTGTCAGGTCAGTTAATGAATTATACGCTCTTGGGCAAAGAGGCTGGCATTACTTCCGGAACGGCTAAGCGTTATTTGCAATATTTGGAATTAAGCTATCAAATCATCTTATTAAAACCATGGTATCAAAATAAACTAAAGCGCTTAGTGAAAACCCCAAAACTGCATTATCTCGATCCGGGCGTCCAGCGGACAATAGTTGCAAAAACAGGCGATCTAACGGGTTATGAGTACGAAAGTGCTATCGTTTCTGAAATAATCAAACAGCTAAAAAACGCTAATTTTAATGGAAGCTATTACCACCTTCGTACACATGATGGTTTTGAAGTGGATTTATTAATAGAACTGGAGGATGCTTATATTGCTATTGAAATCAAATCGACAAATTGTGTTACCCGCAAAGACGCTAAGCATTTGCTACGCATTGGCGATTTTTTAGACAAACCAATACTTTTTGGGTTTGTTTTAAGCAATGATAATAACATGGTGAAGTTTAATGAAAATATTTATGCAGTACCCGCAGCAATGTTTTTGTCGTAACCCCCTCCCTTAACTCAACAACTCAACAATATGCAAAACACCTACATTGCCATCATGGCAGGAGGCGTCGGCTCCAGATTTTGGCCGGGAAGCCGGGAGGATAATCCCAAACAATTTTTAGATATACTAGGCGTTGGCAAGTCTTTGATTCAATTGACATTTGAACGTTTTTTGAAATTAGTGCCGGCGGATCATATCTTCGTGGTAACACATAAAAAGTACAAACAGAAGGTATTGGAACACTTGCCTGCCTTGGACGATAATCAGGTGTTATGCGAGCCTTCCCGCAATAATACAGCCCCGAGTGTGGCATATACGGCTTTCAAATTACAGCAATTAAATCCCCATGCTAATTTCGTCATAGCTCCTTCGGATCATGTGATTTTAAAAGAGGATGCTTTTTTGGATAAAATACGGGAAGCATTGCTTTTTTCTGAAAGCAATGATGCGTTATTGACCTTGGGTATTCAGCCCACCCGTCCGGATACCGGTTATGGATATATTAATTTTTCGGATAGCGAAACCAATGTGAAAAAAGTGATTTCCTTTAAAGAAAAACCGGCTATTGATACTGCCCAGGTCTATTTGGATTCGGGCGATTATTTATGGAATGCGGGAATTTTTATATGGAAAGCGAGCAGTATTTTGGCTTCTTTTCAGAAGCATGCACCTGAAATTTACGAATTATTAAGTAAGGGCAAGCCTTTTTATAATACAGGAAAAGAACAGGACTTTATAGATGAATACTATCCCCAAACGACTAAAATATCGGTCGATTTTGCCATTATGGAGAAGGCGGATAATATTTATACCTTACCGGCAGATATTGGTTGGAGTGATTTGGGAACATGGGCTTCTTTACACGCCGAATTGGCAACGGGAAATGATCAAAACGTAGTGAACACAAAAGAGATCAGATTGCAGGATACGACCAATTGTCTGATCCGGTTGCCCAAGGGGAAATTAGGGGTCATCAAAGGGCTGCACGACTTCATCATTGTCGATGAGGGGGATGTACTGTTGATTTATCCGAAGCGTCAGGAGCAGGAAATTAAGCAAATTCGGGAAGGGTTGGCGAATGATAAACTATCTAAGTATTTATAATTGGAATTGAAGGAGCAAAGGTCTAGGGGGGTGTTGATGATTCATTATAAATTCCCCCCCATCAAGTCGATAGGTGCGATTCGGAATTATAATATGGCAGAGCAGTTTCAGCTGAATGATTATAATGTTATAGTTCTGACGACCAATAATGTGGAGGTAATGCCAACCGAGTATTTACCCGATCATCCTTTTGTGAAATATTCAATTTTCACCATTGATTATAAAACAATAATACATCGCCTTTTTAGGAAAAAAATATCTCATGGATTACCGAATGCTGCAAAATCTTATCCTCTTTTTTATCGAATAAAAAATTCTTATCCCTTTAATCTTTTTTTTGATGAAGGAGGACTGGTATATATAATCAATGCTTACCGCCGTGGGGTCAAATTGATTCGATCTGGAAATATTAAGGTCATTTATTCTTCTTTTCGACCTTATGCAGACCACTTTGTTGCTTATTACCTGAAAAAGAAATTTCCGGAGTTAATATGGATTGCTGATTTTCGCGACCCGCCCTATGATCCGGCAAGGAGGCAAGTTGTATTTCAAGGAGTTCAAAGGTGGCTAGGCAGACGGATAATGAGAACTGCTAATGTTAATTTAACCGTCTCGGAGGGGGTAGCTGATTTTATGGAGCAGACCTTTTTGAAACGCCCCTTGGTGCTGCGTAATAGTATTAATCCCGAATTTCATAGATTTAAATCACCGTGTATTTATGATAAATTTACAATTACTTACACGGGATCAATTACATTGGGTTTACAATCTGCTGAGCCACTTTTTCGGGTACTTAGCGCCTTACTGGATGACGGGGTGTTAACTGCTTCCAAAATTCAGTTAATTTATGCAGGCAATGACAGTGAAATTTGGAATAAGTGGATCATAAAATATAATTTGCAAAATATCAGTGTAAATTTAGGTGTTCAGCCGATGCGGGAAGTACTTTCTTTACAAAAATCAAGTGATGTTAATTTGTTACTGACGTGGTCGGGACCGGTGATTAAAGGTATTTTGACGGGTAAACAAAACGAATATTTTGCCGCCCAGCGTCCTGTTTTGGTTTTGGTGAATGGGACAAGGGATGAAGAAATTGAAAAAATTTATAAAGATTTAAATGCCGGTTTTATCTTTACTTCTGCTTCAGATACATTAGAATCTTTAAAGCGTAAATTTTGCTATTGGGTGGAGGAATGGGAAAAAAACGGGCACCTCGATTTAGCCTACAATCAGGATAAATTACAGGAGTATAGCTGGGGCTGTCAATTTGGTGTTTTGATGGATTATTTAAAAAAAATTAGTTGATTAAAAAATTTTATAGGGAGGTTTTAATTCTTTTTTCTGGAAATCTGATGGCACAAGCCATCTTTTTTGCTTTTGGGCTTATCCTTCCTGTCTTTTATGATCCGGAGCAGTTTGGTGCCTTTGCTGTACTAATGACTACGGTTAATGTTTTTGCCATTGTGGCGGCTGTGCGCATGGATGTTTTGTTGATGTTGCCAAGGCAAAAAGCAGAAGCGCAGCAACTATTTTTGTTAGGACTGCGATTTGTATGGGTGGCAAGTTTTTTCTTTGTTTTATCTGCACCCATTTTCTTTTATTTTCGACTTGTGCCGAATATTGGGCAGGCCCTTTTATATGTGTCAATTGCCTCTTTTTTTGGCTTTTTTTCTTTGTTTCGATCCTATTTATTGAAGTTAAACTGGCTAAAACAATATGCAAGATGGAGTGTGGTTTTTGCATTGATAGTTTCTTTGTCTCAGGTTGTTTTTTATTTTATAGGAATTAAAGCTGGCTTGATTTTTGGGTACGGAATGGGCTTGGTAGGGGTATCGTTTTGGATGGCTTATAAGATCTATCAGGAGCAAGACTTTCATTTGGACAGGCAGCAGGCCAATACTATATTTAAGCGATACTCATCTATCGTAAGGTATGCTTATCCGAGTGGGGTCTTGAATGCCGTTGCGTTGAATATTCTGCCGGTAATTATCACCGGAATTTTTTCCTTGAAGGTAGCCGGTCTTTATTTTTTAGCCAATACTTTACTAAATAAGCCAATTAGTGTCTTATCGGGCTCAATTGGACAGAGTTATTATAAAACAGCTGTCAATTTGATGTCGAAATCTAATTTGAGACGCTTGACAAAATATACCTTACTGGCTACAGGAGGACTTGTGATTGTATTGCTTTCCGTTTCTTTATTGACGGTGAAATATATTTTGATTCCATGGTATGGTGACCAATGGAATTTAGTCATTTCCTATATGAATTGGCTGTTGCCATTTGTCTTAATGAAAGCACTTTTTAACCCGATTAGTTCCTTGGCGGAAATTTTGGATAAAACTAAAATGGAACTATTTTTTAGTATTTCAATGATATTGATTATTATTGTTGCGGCTTATTGGGGAAATAGATCGGGAGAAATCCTTGTTTTTATAAAGTGGTATGCCTTATTGGGGGCATTGGCGTATTTGAGCTTATTATTGTTTTTTGCGAATTTGCTATTGAAAAGTTCGGATAATGAATAATCAAAAAAAAGTATTGTATCAGCTGGATCACCTCCTATTGGGATGGTTGACACGGTTGTTGTACCCCAAATACTATCGACCCAAATTTGGTTATATGCCCCATCTCCTGCTTCATTTTCGTTATACCTTTTTTCAAAAAATATTAAGAATTAACGGGCGTGTGCCTTGGCCGGTTCATTTTACATCTCAGGTGTTACATTATAAAAATATTGATAAGGGTATATTAGTGGATCCTGCTGACACAATGGGGTGTTATATTAATGCAAAAAATGGTATTATTTTTGGTTCAAATATTGAAATTGGACCGGGAACTAAGATTATTTCCGCAAATCATGATTATTCAGATTATCGGGTAGCGGTCGATGAACAGCCGATTATTATTGAATCGAATGTTTGGATTGGAGCAAACGCGGTGATTCTTCCAGGGGTTAAAATTGGTCATAATACTATTATTGGGGCTGGGTCAGTAGTGACAAGAAATATTCCTCCCAATTCAATCGCAGTAGGGAATCCATGTGTAACAATCAAAGAAAAACCCATTTACAAGGTGGATGTCTCAACTATTAAACTCAATAGGAAGCACCGACTTATCTCAAAATAACTATTTTGCCAATTCCATTCCTAAAAAAAGAATCTATCTGATTCGTTTCTCGCCGTTTATAGGCATTTCCTTCTTCATCTTTTGTCAATATTTGATAGAGATAAGTGCCATTGGCCAATTTGTCTCCAAACTGATCTGTGCCATCCCAAACAAAATCGGATAGGTGGGTTCCAATTTTGAGCGCTCCAAATTCTGCTTTGGAAACCTCTCTAACGATTCTTCCAGAGATAGTCATGATGCGCAACGTAAATTGCTCGGGCGGTTTTGTCCCTGTCAAAGTATAGGCAAACCGCGTTTGTGTGGTGAATGGATTGGGGTAGGGCAGGACGTTGCTAATCGCTTGTTCTAAAATGATCTGGAAATTGACTTCTTTTGAAATGTTTGCTGCGAGATTACCGGAAGCATCCTTGCCGTTAATTAATAGGCTGTAAGTTCCTTCTTCTTCAAAGTGAGGTCGATATTCGATAATTGCTTTTTCACCTGGAGCAACTGCCGGTATAAATGTGATATCCGGATTGGTGAAAAATAAATTTTTAGTAGTGTATTGGTGTTTTAATTTAAGTGAGAAAGCTGTCGTATCTGTAATGGCAAAATAGGGTGATTCGTCTGTAAGACTGATAACGATCTCCGGTGTTGGAGAGACAATGTCATTATCAAAAATTCTTTTCCCATCAAAGGTAATGTCTATAAAAGGATTTTTTCTGTCGTCCTTAATGAATAATGAATGTTGGAGTAGATTGTTATTATAGGTGCTTTCCGTGAAAAGTCGTTCGGGCGGATTAATTTCCGCCAGTAACTGATAATTTCCTGAAAATTCTTTGGTATTTACCGTTAGGGTTTTCACTAAACGCCCATTGCTTGGGATATTTAAAACTTTAAACTGTTTGACTTGATGCTGATTATTAGTCAAATTGACTAAATCAATCGTTGTCTTGGTTGAATCTACTGCCTGTTTAGAGAAGTTGAATATATTTAATCGAAGGCTTAATTGGTCGCCTGCGAGTAAGGTGTCTGCATGAAATGCCTGTGGAGATAAAGCCAGGTCGATGGTAGGTTGGTATTTAATTTGCCACTTCAATAATTCGGGGAATTGCCTTGAGGTCGTATCTCTGTTAGTTAATTTTAGTTGTAAAAATGGATAGGTACTGGCATCAATATTTTCAATATTTGTGTCTTCTGTTAAATCAGCAATTAATAATTCCTTTTGACTGCCTTCTTTGATACCGTATAGGTCGAGTTGGTAGCTGTATGGTGGCTCGTATCCCGGATCAATCTGGTATTGCCAATGTACATTTTCCCAGTAGTTGGCAGGGCCTATTAAGGGACTTTCGATCTGACCATTATCCCATTTGTTGGTATAGGTCAATAGGGAGTGGGCTCTATCTTCTTCTTCACCTGCCAGTGTTTCAATTACATTTGTGCTGGTGCCTTTTTTGTAACAAATAGAGTAGGGGCGTGAGCCTGTTTGCGCTAGTTGCCTGACTTTTTTAGCGCCTTGTTGTTCTAGTATCTGAAATAGGTTGCTTCCATAAATTAAAGAGTCGGCGGCCCATTCTTCTGGAAGGTAAGTATTATTGATCGCATGATAAGTGACGATGCCAATGTAGTTTCCATCTGGAATAACATTTTGTAAGAAATTTACAATTTTTTCCCTTTCTTCCGGGGTTTTTACCCGAAAAGAATAGGCGGGTTTTGCTTCACTTCCGGGGCTAAGAGCACCGTATTCTCCCCCTGGTGGGTTTTCCCAGGGTTTGCCTGAAAGAGCGTCAATGACGATGATTGATAAATTGGCGCCATCTGTACCCGGTACTTTGTATATACCGGAGTTGTTTAGGAAAAATCGAGAGCGATCATTACCCACAGGTGGTGCACCAACAGCTCTCGCCAAAAGGGTGTTTTCTTTTACGCCTAATTCAAATTTTCTTTGTGGTTCCTCCAATACCACTTGATTGAAGTTATCTTGCGTAAATTGAAAAAAGTGACTTTGATTCCAGCCCGCTTCAATATTTTCATCAAAAAGAAAGGATGCATTGCTCCACAAATAGCCTTCGTTGCTGCCCGGTATCGAATCCTGTGTGACTCGCCAATAATAGACCGTATTATTTTGAAAATTTACATCTGGTTGCCACGAGAAAATACCTTCACTGTTTTGAACCTTGGCTTCTTTTAGGAAGGGGCTATCAAAATAAGCCGTTGTATCTAGTTGAAAAATAAAATATTTATCAAACTCAAAGGGGGTCGCGCTACTGGCAAATAGCTCCATATTTTGATTGTTCACAATGCTGAAATTTCTGGGGGATTGTATCTTGATCTTTTTATCAGTAATGATAAAGGAATAAAAATCTCTCCCATTTGGAAAGATGAGATGATTATTATCTTCTGCAATTTCTTCAATTTGGTCATAAATATCTAAGTCAATTTTAATTTTGCTAATGCCTTCTGTATTATTTTTAGGTAAAGAAATATATTTCTCGTAATCGGTAAATGACTGAGATACAGTGATGGTGTCAATATAAGTGTTAATAGTTCCATTTGGAGCGGAAAGGCTGATTTTTAACGCAAAGGTGTCTCTATGAGCCATCCCTATATTTCCGATGATGAATGAGAGTAGAAAACTATCCTGATTGATATCTATAATATGTGGTGCTGTCCGCACAGAAGAGGGGTCTATCACATAATCCTGCTGTGGAGTCCCATTTATTTTTAGGGCGGGGTCGCCCTGAAAGGTTAGTTGCTGCATCAGGGATTTTGTTGGAAAATCCTGTGATAAATCGTATTTGGAAATGGATAAACGGTCAATTGTGCCGATGGTGTTTCCATACCGTTCTCTGCCCAATAAACGGTAAAACTCTTTGGTGTAGTTGATGAGTTTATTGGGGTAGGCAAAACCGGAAGATGCAATATAACCAATTGCTCCTCTTTGGTTAGCTAATACGAACCGTTCGCTAATGCTGTTTTCCTGTGTGTGAATATTGCCCGTCAAACACCCCAATGCAAACATCAATGGATATTTGGGCGCATTGTCAAAAATCAACGGGTCATCCAGTCCTACATCTGTATTGACAATGGCTCCATGCCCTAAGAGTGTATTAATGGCAATCCCATTATTGAAGGACTTAATGGCTGTTTCTGATACAGAAAGGGCAACGGGGTCATTTGAGCTGCTAAATGCATCTGTGACTACTCCTGAAAAGGGGTTGTTTTCTATTTCTGTTTTTAAAATTGAAAGGTAATTTGTGAATTGAGTTTCCTCGTAGGTATGCCCTCCTCGCAAATGCATTAGGTGCTTGTGCCAGGCGTAGTTCTCGAATGTTCTTGGTTTGCTAAACCAGGCTTCATGTTCTTTTACTTTTGTCAGATAATTGCCGATGTCGCTTTCATTTTTTGCGGCTAGCCGGCCGATGGGGAATACCGGAATTGAAGACAGGTTATCGGACAGTAGTAAGCGGTCTGAACCCGGGCTTCCAAAGGTTGGAATTAAATTTTGAGCCCTTTCCTGCCCACTTTTGTCTCTTTCAAATTGATAGACATATCCCTTTCCAATTATAAAAAAATGTACCGCTGTTTCATTGTTCTTTTTTAAGAAATGGACGAAATTTCGGATAGAAAGGGGATGCTGATCTATGCCATAGGCAAATTGATAATAAAGCTGGGCAATTTCGACCACCAGTACTTGGTAATTGCCGCCGATGGCAGATGACCGGTAATCTTTATAAGCCCAAATTGGACTATTGTCTCCCATTAATCGCCGATTGGATAAAATGATGTAATTAGCGTTACTTTGGCTATAATCAACGAAAGTAATTGGCTTCAGTTCCTGTATTTGATGAATTGTATTTTGTTCTTGTGCCCAAAGCTCTCCCGAGTGTGGCATGGCTTCGGGGAGTAGAACAATTTTAGTGATATGGTTTTCATTATTGGATGTCCACCTAAGTTGATTGTTAAGGTCATAAATAATGTTGGTGTTATCTTCTGTTCCCAGGTTTTGTAGTTCCAGGTATTTTTTTTGATCGATATCCGCCAGATGAATACGGCAGTTGGTCTGACCATCAAATTTGTAATAAGCAGGGTATTGGACCTGAATAAAGGCCACGCTATAATTATCATTATTGGTGCCGGTATTGGGTTGTAAAAAGAGGCCTTCTAATTGAAGGTTTAGGGTGCTGTTAATATTTGCTTCTATTGGGAAGGAATAGTTTTGATTGTTAAAGCCCTGTTGTGTTAAAGTATCCAAAAGTAGGACGTCATTTAATGTGATTTTAGTGTGGTGACTATCATATCCTGACTTCTTGGCAGTATATCGGATGCTAAGTGTGCCGGGTTGATTTACATTTGTATTTAGCATCGGACGCTCAAGCGTAAATGTCCTGTTTGTTGACCAATTTGACCCATAACCTTCACTCATGTCAAAACTTGACAATGTTATTAAATTTTCGCCATCATACTTCTTTTCGATGTGTTCCTCACTAAAAACCAGGGTGTCTTTTCTCCAGTACCATTGCTCTGGTGCCGGTAAATTGACTAGATCATTTTCTGCCTCTGTGTACCGCTTGCCACTTTCTGTATTTCCCCACGTCAAAAAATAAGCACTCGTATCCGTAAACATACTATAATACGGATTGAGCATTTCCTTTTCTGGTAGGAAAAAGAGGTATTTGTCCAATTCGCCTCGATTCTTTTCTCCATAAAATTCAATAAAATCATCTCCTGAAAGGGTAGAGGTGGGGCTTGAAATATAGAGTGGTTGTTCTGCGCCTAATTTGAATAATTGGTATTGATTTTGATTTATTTGGGAGATGTCAATCCCGGCATTACTTAATACTTGCCCGGAAATTCTATAAATACCATCTTCGGCAATATTGATTTTGAAATATGGCTGGTCGTAATGAATCCATTCATTGCCGTAGAGGGTATCCTGTCCGTTCCACATTTGAGCGTGGGCAGTAAAGGATAGGCTTAGGATTATGACGATAAGTATATTTCTCATTTGTTCTCTTTTTATGTAGTTACCTTTTATAACAAAAACACCCCCAAAGTTATGCTTTTTTTGAATGAATGGAAAGGGGGAAGCCCTCCGTAAGAGTTAAAATTGCAATTATAACGACCTAAGTTGGTTTATTTTGCCAATAACTGTACTTTTGGCGGACAAAAAATAAAACATGATTGATAAAACATCCATATTGGTGTTCCCGGGATCGACCTTGCTTGACGCAAATAGTATCGTCCGTTCATTAGATCTTTTTATTGGGAAAATGACCGGTGGAACTATTTTATTGGTAGCGCCATTTGATTTGAGAATAAATACTTTAACAGAAATGGTCGAAAAGCATCAAAATCAACTAGATACATCTAGTTTGTTAGAGGGGTTTCGGAAGGCTTATTTTCAATTGGCAGCTGAAGTACTGGATAATGATGAAGGCTTTTTGGCGGAGATAAACGATGATTTGATTGAAATGGAGTGGACGTTGGAGGATCCCCCGGAAGACGATGCTGCCTTTGTCAAAGATCAATTAGTAACCGTTGCGGCGGTTGTCTCTTCCAAAATTGTTGCCGCTTATTTCAATAAAAAAAACGTAGCTTGTTCCTGGGTGGATGCCAGAGATTTATTTGTGGCCGATAATAATTATGGTGCTGGTGATCTGCTGATTGCCGAATCACAAAAACGTTGTCAGACTTTATTGAAAAATCTGATTGAGGGCAGCGCCCCTGTCGTTACTCCGGCTGGCATCGCCTGTACTACCGAAAATTTTAACGTTACGTTGGGGCTTAATGGCAATGAAAAAATCATTAATTTCCTGACGGCAATTTAATCATCACAAAATATGATCTCTTCCAAACGAGAAAAACTTGGAGTTGTCTTCAATCTTTATGAAGAAGCAGGGCTTTTGCTGACCAATGCTTTTATCGTGACCATTGATAAGCAGGGGATGTTTGCTCATATTCGACAGAAGGCGGTCGCCGGTACCATGGATGCTTTGGGCATGGAACGCACAAAGGTGATGGATGAGTTATTTGCGATCAATGATTTATTATTGCCCAAAATATTGGAAGCCCGATTTTCTCCCCCTAAGAAGAAGGTTCAGCCACTTGAGAAATTGATGCAAATCCCCGAAATAAAATCGGCGATTATCAAATATGTGGATCGGCAAAAGGCGGTCTTTTTCAAGATTATTTCTGACCATGCCCTGCCTTTGAGTTTTATTGCCGAAAGGCAGGTGCTCGTCAAGGATTATATCATTAAAACCGGAGGATTTGTACTTCAACCCCAGCTTTCCTTCCAGCGCTTCAATACCGGCGTCCGTTACCAGCTAAGTCTGGTGGATGAATCTCCCTGGAAAATTAGTAGCAGGCAGGTCAGACCCGTTTGTAATCACCCTGCCTGGATAATAGCCGACGATCAGTTGTACTTTATCGAACACATCAACGGCAATATGGTGAAGCCTTTCCGGCAAAAGGACGAGGTACTAATCCCGCCTGCCTCTGTTGTGACTTATTTTAAAAAGTTCATTCTGAAGGTTGCTGAAAAAGTCGATATAGATGCCAATGGTTTTGACCTGGTCTCCTTTGAAAAATTAGAAGCCAAATTATTAACCATTTCTCAGAATATTTTTTCGGGCGAATGGGGACTTAATTTGAAATTCAAATACCATAATGTCTTTTTTCAATGGTCGGATAAGGTCAATAATCGGACCTCTTTATCTATTGATGGGGATGAAATTAAAATACTTAAAATTCAACGAAATTTTTCCCTGGAAACGATTGCTATTGATGATCTAAAGACTTTGGGCTTTGTAAATAAAGAAAGCAGTTTGTTTTATTTGGATCGTCATGATGCAGAAGTGGATTTGTTGGATTGGCTGGGGCAAAATCGCAGTCAGTTCTTGGATAGAGGTTTTGAAATAGCACCGATTCTCTGGCGGGATAAAGAGATGTATTTGTCTAAGGTGCAATTGGATTTTTCTACCAAAAAGCAAAATGACTGGTTTGATATCTTTGCATCGGTTGTACTCGGAGAATTTTCCTTCCCTTTCGCCAAATTAGCCAAAAATATTCAGGAGAATGATCGTTTTTATCTATTGCCAAATGGAAAATGGTTCGTTATCCCTTTGGAATGGATGAGTAAGTACAAGGAGTTTTTTCAATTTGCTAAGGTGCAAAAAGACCATATTTCTTTGGCAAAAAGCCAATATACGCTCCTTGAAAGTATAGCCGTAGATTTTCCGGTATGGAAGGAGGAAGCTGAGGTGGATTTTGTGCCATCTAGCCTGCTTAAAGCTGATTTACGTCCATATCAGCTGGAGGGGGTAAAATGGCTGGTCAAACTTTATCGCAATCAATTAGGGGCCTGTCTGGCGGATGATATGGGGCTGGGCAAGACAGTGCAGACGATTGCGATGTTGCTTCACGCAAAAGAAAATAAAGCGGTTGATCAAGAACAGTCATCAACGACTAACATAGGTCAGTTAGATCTGTTTGCTCCGCCTGATACTGATTTTTTAAATCCCCTAAATGCTTTAATTATTTTGCCCGCTTCTTTGATTTTCAACTGGGTTAATGAGTTGAATAAATTTGCGCCAACGCTAACTATTTATCGGCACATTGGACAGAAACGGCATAAAAATATTCGGCTTATTTCCAGATTTGATATTGTATTGACCACTTATCAAACGGCTCAAAGAGATGTGGAATTATTGAACCAGCTGGAGTACGAGTACATCATTTTGGACGAAAGTCAACATATCAAAAACCGGCAAAGTAAGGTTTTTAAGGCGATTAATCAGCTTGACGCAAATCATAAAATATCCTTGAGTGGCACGCCTATCGAAAATTCTCTCTCTGACCTTTGGTCGCAAATGCAATTTATTAACCCTGATTTATTGAAAGGATTTAGCTTTTTTAAACGGGAGTTCATTACGCCTATTGAAAAATTTAATAATGAAGAGAAAAAGACACAATTGCGGTCTTTGGTCGCTCCGTTTTTATTGAGGAGAACCAAGGAGGAGGTCGCTAAAGACTTACCGCCACTTACTGTGCAAATTATCTATACCGAGATGAGTAAAGAGCAGAAGCAACTCTACGAAATGGAAAAATCTGCTGCCCGAAATTATTTAATTGATAACTTCAAACCCAAAGATGCCAAATACCGTATGCTGGTATTGCAGTCCATTACCAAATTACGCCTCTTGGCGAATCATCCCGTTTTGGTCAAGCCCGAATTTAAAAAGGAAAGTGGAAAATTTAGTGAAATTTTGGAATTGATGGAGGTGATTCGTAAGGCAGGACATAAGGCGCTCTTTTTTAGTTCCTTTGTGAAGTTTTTGAAATTATTTGAAGCAAATTTTGAAAAAAATAAAATCCCCTTTGCTAAACTGACCGGAAGTAATACGGGGAAACAACGCGAATTAGCCGTTCAACAATTCCAAACCATGGCGTCTATCCAAACTTTTTTGATTTCCATCAAAGCAGGGGGCACGGGGCTGAATCTGACCGCCGCAGATTACGTCTTTATCCTCGACCCCTGGTGGAATCCAACTACCGAAGATCAGGCAATTGCCCGGGCTCATCGAATTGGTCAGGAAAAAAATGTGATCGCCCTGAAATTTATTAGTAAAGGCAGTATCGAAGAGAAAATACTCAAATTGCAGCAACGCAAGAGTAAATTAGCCGCAGATATTATCGGTCAGCAGGCCGGAATTGAAATCTCAAAAGCAGAAATTTCTTATCTTTTTGAGTAAAAAATTGCATCTTATTAAAAAATTGACTACTTTTGTCAAATGTATTAATGTCAAATGAAAAAATAAGATGGAAATGATGAATACATTCGGAGATGTTTTAAAGAATGCCCGTTTGGAAATGGGTAGAAAATTATCAGACGTTAGTCATGATTTAAGAATAGATGTCGCCATTCTTAGTAAAATTGAGCGCGGGTTAAGAAAGGCAACAAGAGCGCAGGTGTTGGTTTTTATTGACTATTATCAGCTCGATGAAAAAAAGGCCTTTTCGCTTTGGCTCAGTGATAAGATTTTGTATGAGCTAATGAATGAAACTTACAGCCTTGATGCCTTAGCAGTAGCTGAAGAACGGGTGAAATATCAGGCTTTGAAACAAAAGGAAGCTTATTCGGAGCTCGACCAAAGCCTCCTGGAGCGCCTGGCTTATTTGGACGAACAAAAGAAAAAATGGGTCGCTAACCGCCCGCTGAATAAAACTCAGTTGGAGAAAATGCGGGAGGCGCTTCATGTTGAATACACTTATGAAAGTAATCGGATTGAAGGGAATACACTGACGCTTCAGGAGACACATTTGGTCGTGAATGAAGGATTAACGATTGGCGGCAAAAGTATGCGGGAGCACTTAGAAGCCATTAATCACTACGAAGCGATCGATTTCATCATAGATTTGGCACAGAAGAAACAGCCCATCACGGAGCGGGTCATCAAACAAATTCACTATTTGGTTCTCAAAGGTATAGATAAAGAAAATGCGGGCGTTTATCGTTCTGTTCCCGTGATTATATCAGGCAGTAGTCATAAACCGCCGCAGCCTTATCTTTTGACGAAAGAAATGGAAGATGTTATGGCTTTTTACCAAGATAATAAAAACAGCCTTCATCCGGTATTATTAGCGGCAGAGATGCATGAACGATTGGTAAGCGTACATCCATTTATCGATGGAAATGGGCGCACCTCTCGTTTGTTGATGAACCTGATTTTATTACAAAATGCCTATACTATCGTTAATCTAAAAGGAAGTGTAACGGCAAAGTTGGCTTATTATAATGCGCTTGAAAGTGCCCATTTGGATAATGGTCGATTGCCCTTCCATAGCCTAATTTGTGAAGCAGCTATTGATTCTGTTGAGGCGCATTTAGCATTGGTTGGTGTTTCGTGATGGTTTAACCGTATTGGCTAGGACGATGTTCAACATTAATGGAGCTAGGGATATATTTTTTAACTTTTACTATTTAGGGAATTAAAAATAATAAATTAAACTCCGTCATTCGTCGGAGCAGCGTATTTTGACTTTATCTTTTCACGCTGTACTGCTCCATCGAAACAATCACTATGCTCGCATGGCTCATGTTTCGATGAATTGTCCAACATGAAAATATTTCGTCAATTCTGTTCATTTATTTATTTTAAATTACCTTAACTTTGCAGATATGTCAAAACAAATAAAAGAATTTCGTAGAATACTGGTGGCTAACCGAGGGGAAATTGCCATCCGTGTATTAAGAGCCGCTTCAGAGTTGAATATTCGTACCATCGCTATTTATACCTACGAGGACCGATATTCCCTCCATCGCTACAAAGCGGATGAAGCTTATCAAATTGGGGCAAAGGATGATCCTTTAAAGCCCTATTTGGATATTGAGGAAATTATCATGGTCGCCAAACGGGAGAAAGCGGATGCCATCCACCCCGGTTATGGCTTTTTAAGTGAAAATACTACCTTCGTGCGTAGGTGTCAGGAAGAAGGCATTGTCTTTATCGGTCCCGATGCAGAAGTCATGGAGCAGGTAGGGGATAAGGTAGCGGCTAAGGTATTGGCGCGGAGGGTAAATGTGCCGGTCATTGAGGATAGCGATAAGGAAGAGCAAATGAGTGACGAGCTGGCTTTCAAGGAGGCTCAGCGTATTGGCTTTCCCGTTATGGTCAAGGCGGTTGCCGGCGGTGGTGGACGTGGTATGCGGGTCGTCAGGCATGAAACTGAATTTTTGACCGAATTGCACGAGGCTAAGCGGGAAGCAAAAACGGCTTTCGGTAACGATGATTTTTTTATCGAAAAATTTATAGAAGACCCCAAGCATATTGAAGTCCAGATTATTGGTGATAAACACGGTAATATTGTTCACTTATACGAAAGAGACTGTTCTGTTCAACGTAGGTTTCAAAAGGTAGTGGAAATGGCACCTGCGCCCTTTTTGCCGCAGGAGGTACGTGACCGGCTTTACAAATACGCGAAGGCGTTGACGCAGGAAGTGAATTACACCCATGCCGGCACGGTGGAGTTTTTGATCGATCCACAACATCAAATTTATTTCATTGAGATCAATCCACGGATTCAGGTGGAACATACGGTGACGGAACAGGTGACCGGAATCGATATTGTTCGCACACAGATTTTGATTGCTATGGGTTATGCCCTTTCTGATGATAAAATTTTTATCAACGATCAATCGGATATTCATTTGAATGGTTTTGCACTACAATGCCGGATTACTACGGAAGATCCCTTTAATGATTTTAAGCCCGATTATGGTCGCATTATTGCTTATCGAAGTGCCGCCGGAATGGGGATTAGGTTGGACGCCGGTAGTGCTTATCCCGGAGCGAGAATTTCCCCTTTCTTTGATAGTATGCTAGTAAAAGTTACGGCAAAAGGTCGTACTTTGAAGGGGACTTCCGACCGTATGCACCGAGCCTTACGGGAATTTAGAATCCGTGGGGTAAAGACGAATATTGGCTTTTTGCTGAATCTTTTGGAGAATGAAGATTTTAGATCAGGACAGGTGACGGTTAGTTTTATTCAGGATCACCCGGAGTTGTTAAATAGCCGTGGATGGCGGGATCGGGGAACAAAGATGTTGAAATTCCTGGCAAATAATATTGTAAATGGCAATCCCGATGTGAAATTTGCGGATACCAAACGCATTTTAACTGAAGTGGATACTCCTTCTTTTGATGCCAGTCTCCCTTATCCTGATGGAATGAGAGCTGAATTATTAAAATTAGGACCGGAAGCTTTTTCCCAACAATTAAAACAAACAAAAAAAATACATTATACAGATACGACCTTCCGTGATGCTCATCAGTCTTTATTGGCTACTCGTATGCGGACTTACGATATGGCCAAGGTTGCAGAGAGTTATGCCCGTCTTCATGGTGGTCATCTTTTTTCCATGGAAGTTTGGGGTGGTGCTACTTTTGATGTGGCGATGCGTTTTTTGAATGAATGTCCCTGGGAGCGCTTGGCGACCTTTAGGAAAGCCATGCCGAATGTTTTATTGCAGATGTTGTTGCGTGGCTCCAATGCGGTTGGTTATGCCGCTTATCCTGATAATCTCGTCATTAAATTTATTGAGGAAGCCGCCGAGACGGGGATTGATATTTTTAGAATTTTTGATTCGCTCAACTGGGTAGAGGCGATGAAAACGAGTATCCGAACGGTTCGGGAACGGACCAATGCGATTGCCGAAGCCTGTATTTGTTATTCAGGTGATATTACGGATCCTTCCAAAACTAAGTTTACGCTCCCTTATTATCTCGATCTGGCCAGGGAGCTGGAAGATGAGGGCGCCCATATTATTTGTATAAAAGACATGGCGGGGCTGTTAAAACCTCAGGCTGCTACAACTTTGATTACGGCCTTGAAAGAAACGGTTGATTTACCTATTCATTTGCATACCCATGATACTTCTTCCATTCAGGCGGCTACTTATTTGAAGGCCATCGAAGCCGGGGTGGATGTCGTGGATGTCGCCATGAGTTCTATGGCAGGTTTGACTTCTCAGCCGAGCTTTAATTCACTTTTGGAGATGTTAGATGGGCATGAAAGAGCCCGGGATTTTGATAAGAAATCTTTGAATGAATTTGCCGTTTATTGGGAAGGCGTGCGGAGGTATTATTACCCATTTGAAACGGAATTACGCTCCGGAACGGCGGAGATTTACCAAACTGAAATTCCCGGTGGGCAATACTCCAATCTGCGACCTCAGGCCAGAGGGCTTGGCTTGGAGGACCAGTTTGAAACCATCAAAAAGAATTATGTTATTGCTAACGAACTCTTTGGAAATATTATCAAAGTGACGCCTTCTTCCAAGGTTGTGGGTGATATGGCGATGTTTATGACCTCCAATAATCTGACCAAAGCAGATGTTTTGAATCCGGAGAAGAATCTGGCTTTTCCCGATAGTGTTAAAGCTTTAATGAGGGGCGATTTGGGACAAATTCAGGGAGGATTTCCTGCCGATATTCAAAAACTCGTACTGAAAGGGGAGAAGCCTTATACCGATAAACCGAATGCACATCTGGCGCCTATTGATTTTGAAAAGGAATTTGCTCTTTTTCAAAAAGAGTTTGGTTCGGATAAAAAGATGCGTGATTTCTTGTCTTATAAACTATACCCAAAGGTCTATTCTAAATTTGTCGAGCACGAGGAAGAATACGGTGAAATGAAAAATTTGCCAACTCCTGCCTTCTTTTATGCGCTGCAACCCAATGAGGAAATTTTGATCGAAATTGGACGGGGCAAAAATGTCATCATCAAATACTTTAAACTGACGGAACCGGATGAATTGGGCAATCGCATGGTATTTTTTCACCTAAATGGACAAATGCGGTCTATTACCGTAAGGGATTTACAAATCAAAACGGATCTGGTTGTTCATCAAAAAGTAAGTGGTGATAAACAAATCGGCACTCCTTTACAGGGAAACCTTGCTCGCGTTTTGGTGAAGGAGGGGCAGGAAGTAGAGGAGAATACACCTCTTTTTATTATTGAAGCCATGAAGATGGAAAGTACCATTACGGCACCATTTGGAGGAGTGGTTAAGAAAATTTACCTGGGCGAAAAAACCTTAGTGGAGCAGGATGATTTGATTATTGAGCTTGAGTAATAAAATTTTATTTGTCGGCAAGGGGTATATTTTTAGTTAAATTTTTTTTCAATGTAGGTTTTTTGTTTTCCTTTGCGGGGTTATTTGTTCATTCATTGTCCTTGCAAACAGAAATTTAAAAAATAAATATATTTCGTTTACTTAAACAAGGACGAAAAAAGAAAATCATGGAAAAATTTGGGATTAAAAATCCGG
>CAZNCI010000039.1:0-19349 GCA_964571475.1 uncultured Saprospiraceae bacterium
CCTAGCCTGACGCTAATCCGAGAGTTTAGAATCAAAAATCATGAAACTCATTTCCTTTTTAACAGGGATTTGAGTTCTTTTATTTCATCCCGATAGGCAGCTGCGGAGAAAAAGTCCAACTCTTTAGCTGCTTTTTTCATTTTTAGTTCTGTTTCGGCGATCATTTTTTCCAATTGTTCAGTAGAGGCGTAGGCGACAACAGGATCGGCAGCGATACTTGCCTTTTCGGGCTCAATATAAGCTTTGGGGGCATCGGGGCGAATGTCGAGAATGGATTTTTGGTTCATAATTTCATCTTTGGTTTTGGATATGGTACGAGGGGTGATATGGTGTTTTTGGTTGTATGCCATTTGGATAGACCTTCGGCGATTGGTTTCGTCGATGGTACTCTGCATGGATTTAGTCATTTTATCCGCATAGAAAATAACAAGACCGTTCACGTTTCGGGCTGCTCTTCCGGCTGTTTGGGTAAGCGAGCGAACATTTCTAAGAAAACCCTCTTTATCTGCATCTAATATTGCGACAAGCGAAACTTCAGGTAAATCTAATCCTTCTCTTAATAAATTAACACCTACTAAAACATCAAACACACCTAATCGCAAATCCCGGATAATCTCCACCCTTTCCATGGTATCAACTTCGGAGTGGATATACCTCACCTGAATGTTTAAATTGGCGAGGTATTTGGTGAGTTCTTCTGCCATTCGCTTAGTGAGAGTCGTAATTAAAACTCTTTCCTTTTTTTTGATTCGTTCGTTAATTTCCTCCAGAAGGTCATCAATTTGATTGATACTTGGACGGACTTCAATCGGAGGATCAAGCAACCCGGTAGGTCGAATAATTTGTTCAATAAAAGCCCCTTCTGTTTGTTCCAGTTCGTAATCACTGGGAGTCGCACTTACAAAGATGACCTGATTCAGGAGGCTTTCAAATTCGTTAAATCCAAGGGGACGGTTATCCATGGCAGAAGGTAACCTAAAGCCATTATTGACAAGGCTTAGCTTCCGGGCACGGTCTCCTCCATACATTCCTCTTACCTGCGGAATGGTCGCGTGACTTTCGTCAACAATCATTAAAAAGTCATCAGGAAAATAGTCCAGTAAACAGAAAGGTCGGGTACCGGGTTTTCTACGGTCAAAGAATCGGGAATAATTTTCAACCCCATTGCAATAGCCCAATTCTTTGATCATTTCTATATCAAAATTAGTGCGTTCTCTAATTCTTTTGGCTTCCAGTAATTGACCTTCGCGCTCAAAGTACTTTTCCTGCGCGTATAATTCGTCTTGTATTTCACTGATAATTTGGTGCATTCTGTCACGGGGGGCGATGTATAGATTTGCGGGGAAGATCGCGATATTATCCATAATTTCCATTCGTTTACCGGACACCACGTCGATCATCTCAATTTCTTCAATTTCGTCATCGAAGAATACAATTCTATATCCATAATCAACATAGGGTAAATTGATATCAATCGTGTCCCCTCTCACTCTAAAAGTAGCGCGTTTAAAGTCAGTTTCGGTTCTTGAATATAGTATTTCAACCAGCATTGTGAGTAACCTTCGCTGGACTAATTTCTGACCTTTTTCTAAGCGAATGATTCCTGTTTGGTAATCTTCTGGATTACCCATTCCATATATGCAGGAAACGGATGCAACAATAATAATATCTCTACGACCGGAGAGTAAAGAGGCCGTTGCCCGCAAGCGAAGTTTATCCACTTCTTCGTTGATTTGTAAATCTTTTTCGATATAGAGGTCTGAGGAGGAAATATAAGCTTCCGGCTGGTAATAATCGTAGTAAGAGACAAAATACTCTACCGAATTATTGGGAAAAAAGGCTTTAAACTCAGCGTATAATTGGGCAGTTAGTGTTTTATTATGGGTTAATATAATAGTGGGGCGATTAAGCTGATTGATGACATTGGCCATCGTAAAGGTTTTACCGGAGCCCGTCACCCCCAATAATACTTCCGCCCGCTCACCAGCCTTAATTGATTCGACGAGCTGTTTAATGGCTTCAGGTTGGTCACCGGTTGGCTGAAAAGGAGAAATGAGTTCGAAAGGCATCGTTTATTTTTTTTCTGTATCGAAAATTTTCATTTCCTCATCTTCATCTGAATAGCTGTCTTCTGTTCGGTCAATTAGCCACTTCCCTTTTATTTTTTTGAGAAAAAACATGGATGAATAATCTTCGTATTCATCTCTAAGTCTGCAATTGCAGACGGCCGTATTTTCTTTGGTCATGCAATTTGTTTGTAAAAAAGTAGTCTGGGTAATGCCCGACTCATCACTATCATCATTAAATAGATTACTAAGAGAGGAGAGTACTTCCTCCATATCAGACGTACTCATCTCAATCGCATTGGTAAAATCATTATTGTCTATGTATCCCTGAAACTTTTTTATTGTTTCTTCCGGTGAAAGCACCACTACTTCAGACTTTTTATCGTCAATTTGAGGACTGTTTTGGCAGGCCGTTATCAACAAAAAAAAGACAAAGTACTTATAGACCATAGAGGTGTAATTTATAGACCAGGACGTTTAATTGCTCAACATGACCGGCATAACCAACATTAAAATCTCCTCACCGTCAACTTCTTCGGCTGGTAATAAAATACCAGCTCTGGAAGGGGTGGATAGTTCGATTTTGATTTCTTCAGACTCCAATACACCCAGCATTTCTACCAGAAATTTAGCATTAAATGCAATATTAAAAGCTTCACCATCAAAGGTGCAGGGAAGTTGCTCTGTTGCTTCGTTAGCAAAATCTAAATCCTGAGCAGAAACGGTCAGACTTTTATCCGTAATATTAAGGACGACCTGATTGGTTGTCTTGTTAGAATAGATGACGATACGTTTAAGTGAATTTTGGAAATCAGACCTATTGACGGTTAACAAATTGGGGTTATCAACAGGGATAACAGCATTATAATCCGGGTATCTCGCATCAATCAATCGACAAATTAACTGTGTTTCATCAAAGGAGAAAAACGCATTGGCTTTATTGAAAGACAGCTCCACTTCACCTCCATCGGGTAAGGCTCCTTTTAATAAATTAAGTGCTTTTCTGGGTACGATGAAAGAAGTAGAAACTTCACTTTCGATATTGGAGAAGGTGTATTTTACCAATTTATGCGCATCCGTAGCCACCAAAATTAATTTATTAAAATCAACCTGAAAATAAACGCCTGTCATCGCGGGTCGCAACTCGTCAGAGCTGGCTGCAAAAATCGTTTTACTAATCGCCTGAGTGAGCTGAGGACTTGCCACTTTTATGGAATCGACATCGTCAGGTTCAGGCAGTTCGGGAAAATCATCTCCATTTTCACCGGCTAATTTATATTTTCCAAAAGCGGAGGTAATCTCAATACCAAAAGATTCTTCGTCAATGGTAAAAGTAATGGGCTGTTGTGGCAAGGCTTTCAACGTTTCCAATAATATTTTACCGGGGATGGCCACTTTTCCACTGGTATCTGCCATTACTTCCATAGAAGTAGTAATGGTTGTTTCCAAGTCGGAAGCACCAATGATTAATTGATTGCCTTCGATGGTAAAAAGGAAATCTTCCAGAATAGGTAATACGGGATTGACACCAACCGCACCACCAACAATTTGTAATTTTTTTAACAACTCTGAAGAAGAAACACTGAATTTCATATAGCCTAATTATATTATTCTACGCAATTGCGTTAGTAGTGATTTAAAATAAAGTGAATCAGTCGCAGAAACACCAAGCACAAAAATAGCTTTTATTTACCATATTTAGGCATTTATTTTATAAAAAATATTTGGCAACTACTCCGCACCCCACACTTTTCGCCATAAAGTGCTGCTTTTGCATCTGTCTTTATTAATTTTTCTTCTAAAATTCTTCGGGACAGGGTATTATGCTGTGCATGGCTGCAAAAAAACAAGTCCATTCCGACCGCTACGAAACCAACTATTTTCTACCTAAAAAAGAGGAGGTACTGAGTGGTTAAAGATTTGTTTGTTACAGATGAAAAATGAATGCTGCATTTAAATTTATCGGCTAAAGTCGCAAAAAAACATGGATAAGCAGCGAATACCTTTTGTTTTCAGGGCAAAGAGGATAAAAAATGGAATTCTATTATTAATTTAGCGAAAATTTGCTTTCTTTTGCACTACTTATTAACATTTTGTCGTTTTGTCGCTATCGGGGAATTCTTTTTTAATTGGAGTTCGTGATTATGTTGATATAGGAATACCTAAAAGTTGTAATATATAAATTAAAAAAAAGGCTTGACGCAAAAGGATTTAATTCAATAGCGATTCAAGATTTAAGATACATACATGAAATTTTTTAGCTTCTTTAAGCAAGAACTTGCGATTGATTTAGGAACTGCCAATACTTTGATTGTGCAGGATGGAGAGGTAGTAGTGGATCAGCCATCCATTGTTGCCGTTGACCGCCGTACCGAGGAAACAATCGCAGTGGGTGAAAAGGCCATGCAAATGCATGGAAAGACTCACGATAAAATAAAAACGGTAAGACCTTTGAAAGATGGGGTAATTGCCGATTTTAAAGCCGCTGAAAATATGATTCAGGGCATGATAAAAATCCTTGGCAACAAAAAACGACTTTTTTCTCACCTTAAAATAGTTATTTGTATTCCTTCGGGAATTACCGAAGTTGAGAAGAGAGCCGTCTTTGATTCAGCCGATCACGTTGATTCTAATGAGACTTATTTAATTTATGAACCAATGGCAGCCGCTCTGGGGATTGGGTTAAACGTTGAGGAGCCAGAGGGTAATATGATCATTGACATAGGAGGAGGAACAACCGAAATCGCAGTTATTGCCCTTTCCGGAATTGTATGTGACCAGTCTATTCGGGTCGCCGGGGATGAATTCACACAGGATATTGTTGACTTTATGAAAAGGGAGCACAATATTTTGATAGGGGAGCGCACCGCTGAAAAGATTAAAATTAATGCTGGGTCAGCTTTAGAAGAATTGGACAATCCTCCTGAAGACTATCCCGTTAATGGACGAGATTTGATGACGGGTGTTCCTAAACAAATATTGGTCAGTTATAAAGAAATTGCCAGCTGCCTGGATAAGTCAATCGCCAAAGTAGAAGATGCCATATTGAAAGCATTGGAATTGACGCCACCGGAATTAGCCTCTGATATTTATAAACGAGGAATATTTTTGACCGGAGGAGGAGCACTTATTCGAGGGTTGGATAAAAGAATTTCGCTGAAGACCAAACTTAATGTCCATATTGCGGAAGACCCTTTGAGAGCCGTTGTGAGAGGTACTAGTATTGCCTTGCAAAATACCGATAGATTTTCATTTTTGATGGATAGATCAAGTGTTAATATTTAGATTATCCTCGATCTCTAACTTCTTTGTAAAATGAATAGTTTTTCAAATCTATTCTCCACTTTTAGTAGCTTCTTTTTATTTCTTGTATTAGAGGTAATCTGTTTTGTTGTTATTATTAATTATAACGAACATCAAAACCGCGTGTTCCTCACCAGTGCGAGTAGGTTTAACGGTTATATTGCAGAAAAGACCACTAATGTTAATCATTATTTTTCTTTGGCAAAAGAAGTGGAGCGACTAAAGAAAGCCAATGCACAACTAATGGATGAGAAGGAAAATGCCCTTCATTTTATCTACCCTAAGACTGATTCAATACAATATGATTCTGTTGAGACGATACAACAATTTGATTACACCCCGGCAACTGTTATCAATAAAAGTTATTTTGGCAACAAAAACTATATGACCCTTGACAAGGGAAGTATTGATGGGATAAAAGTGAACCAAGGAGTTATTTCTGATGATGGAGTCATAGGGATTGTGATTGCAGTAGGAACACATTTTTCAAGAGTAATGACGTTACTACACCGGACGACAAGGATTAGTGCAATGATTAAAAAGAACCAAAGCTTTGGAGCTATTGCATGGCAGGGAAATGATCCAACAATAGTAAGTCTTTTGGCGATTCCCAAACACATTGAGCTGGCAAAGGGAGATACGATTATCACCAGTGGTTATTCAAGTATATTTCCAGCAGATTTACCCATTGGTAAAATTGAGGCTTTTAAAGTAAAAAAAGGGGATAATAACTATAAAATTAAGGTGAAGTTATTTAATGATTTAACGACGGTGAAAAATGTTTATGTGATTGATAATTTACTGATAGAAGAATTACAAAATTTAGAAAAAGATGAATAAATTAATCACTAAAAACATCCTTTGGTTTATCTTTTTGGTGATAACTCAAGGCTTAGTGTTAAGGCATTTTTCAGAAGGCATTGGAGGACCGTTTTATTTTCACGTATTTTTATATCCTTTGTTTTTATTTCATTTCCCCATTGGAGGACAACGGTACATTCAGTTAATAGCGGCATTTGCACTAGGAATGAGCGTTGACTTTTTTTATGATTCACCGGGAATTAATGCTGCTACATCCGTTTTGGTGATGTATATACGCCCCATAGTTTTGAAATCAATAGAACCAAGAGAGGGATATACGATTAATGCTTCGCCCAGTATCTATCAGTATGGAATTTCCTGGATGGCTAAATATACCTCGGCTCTTCTATTCATTCATCTATTTGTATTTTTCTCTATAGAAGCATTTACTTATTATTATATGGTAGATATCATCTTAAAAACACTATCATCTTTTGTCATTAGTATGGCATTTATTTTAATGACCTTATTTATTTTTAATACAAAACAATAATTTTGCCTAGCTCACTATCAGAACGTTCCACTCATGCCAAACTGTTGTTTATCATCGCAGCGGGAATTTTAATTCTCAAAGCCTTTTATCTTCAGGTCTGGGATGACAGTTATAGTATGATAGCCGATGCAACAATTAAGGGGGAATATACTTTGTATCCAGCACGGGGTGCTATTTTAGACAGGAATGGTCACGCCTTAGTGAATAATACCCCTATGTATGACCTATTGGTGACCTATGGACAGATAGATCCTCAGATGGATACAATGGCTTTTTGTAATTTACTGGGTATATCAAAGGATTATTTTGAGAAAACATTGGATAAAAACTGGAAAAGTATCCGATGGGACAAAAGGGTTCCTTTTTTGTTTTTATCAAAAATAGCCCCTGAAATTTATACGCGTTTTGAAGAAAATCTTTATCGTTTTCCTGGCTTTAGAGGACGATTGAGAAGTGTAAGAAGTTATCCATATCCATACGCCGCTCATGTATTGGGTTATATTAATGAAGTACGCCCAAAACAATTGAAAGATTCGGCTGATGTACGTGACAATCAGTTTGTACCAACTTATTCGTTGGGAGACTTTATCGGTGCCAGTGGACTTGAAAAACAATACGAATATTATCTGAGAGGGAAAAAAGGTGTACGCCACGTATTGAAAAACAATAGAGGCAAAGAAGTTGGTAAATATCAGAAAGGCAAATTGGATATTCCACCAGAGGCGGGTGAGAATTTATATACTACTTTGGATATTGAACTACAAAAATACGCAGAGGAGCTGATGCAAAATAAATCGGGCAGTATCGTCGCGATAGAACCATCAACCGGCGAAATACTGACAATGGTTAGCGCTCCGACTTACGACCCCGCTCTCCTGGCATTGGGAAAAGGACGAGGTAAAGCTTATGCAAGATTAAGCACCGACAAAAACAAACCATTTATTAACAGGGCGATTTATTCTACTTATCCTCCCGGATCTTTATTCAAGCCAATTGTTGCTTTGATTGGATTACAGGAGCATACATTACTGCCGGACAGGCGGGTAGAGTGCAATGGCGGGTTTTATTATAATGGGATACGATACACCGGGTGTCATTTTCACCCTACCTGCACCAGTGTTTCTATGGGTTTACAACACTCCTGTAATGCTTATTTTGTAACCGTTTTCAGGGAAATCATAGATCAATATAGTTATACTTCAGCGAATAAAGGTCTCGATAAATTTAATAGCTATTTAGATCAATTTGGACTTGGTCGTCGGTTAGGCTTGGACTTCCCGGGTGAAAAGCGAGGTTCCTACCCCACTTCCAAGTATTTTGATGAAGTTTATAAAAAGGAAAAAAGGTGGTATTCCTTTTGGATTAGATCTCTTGGTATTGGTCAGGGTGAATTATTGTTAACCAATATTCAGATGGCAAATTTAGCAGCCATTATTGCCAATCGCGGTCATTACTATACTCCCCATTTAGTCAAACAGCGAATAAATGAAGATGGAGAAACCAATATAATGAATGCTTTTACCGAACCCCATAACATTGGAATAGATAAAGCTTATTACACGCCGGTGATTGATGGGATGGAACTTGCGGTAAGATCTGGTACCGCCGTGGCCGCTTCTGTCTGGGGAATTGATATTTGTGGCAAGACAGGAACAGCAGAAAACACACAGGGAAGCAAAAAAGACCATTCTATTTTCATGGCCTTTGCTCCTAAAGATGACCCTAAAATTGCCATTGTGGTATATGTTGAAAATGCAGGATTTGGTGGCACTTATGCCGCTCCTATTGCCAGTCTTTTGATTGAGAAATATCTAAAAGGAGAAATTAGTCCCCAACGAAAATGGCTGGAAAAAAGAATGCTGAATGCCGTCTTAATCGACACGACCACAGTAATTCCTGCCGAGTAACTATGTCGAATTAGTTTAGGCTTAATAAACCCCAATGACAGAAAGGACACAGTACGAGTGCCGAGCGAATATCTGCCCCCTAAAGCAAAAAATTAAAGCCCCATTCGCCTTGCCAACCAACTACTGGAGAGCACGCCAAATATAGCGATAGTAATCGAACTCAATGGCATCAAAACGGCTGCCACAACGGGGGATAATAGTCCCTGTACGGCAAAACTAAGCCCAATAACATTGTACACCGAAGCAAGGGCGTAAGCATAATAAACCAAACGAATACTACGATTAACATAAGCAACCATAGTCGGTAATTTGTCAAATTTATCAGCGCTGAGGATAGCATCACTGGCAGGAGTGAAATTATTAATATTTTCGGAAATGACAATACCTACATCACTTTGCATGAGGGCACCAGCGTCATTAAGTCCATCTCCCAACATAATGACTCGTTCTCCTTTTTTCTGTAATTTTTTTACAAAGTCAAGTTTATCCTTGGGCTTTTGACGAAATAAAAGATGATTATTTCCTTTAAATAATGGAGACAGGTATGCCTTTTGATTATCGTCATCACCGGATAAAAGATAGGTCTTCCAGTAGTGTTGAAAAGAGGCCAATACGGACTTAAATCCGGGGCGGTACTCATCATGAAGGATAAATTTACCAAGAATTTTATGGTCGTATTGCACATAAACACCCTTATCATTAGGAACCTCCTTAGTGCCATTAACAAATACAGCTGAACCTAATTTGACAGGAATTTTATTAACAAAACCTTGCACCCCTTTTCCTGTAACTTCTTCAAAACCCTCCAGTGTCTCCTTTTCGACATTAATGTCAAGCGCATGTGCGATTTGCCGACTAATAGGATGGGTTGATTGATTAGCAACGGCATAAATAGCTTCTTTTTGACAAGAAGAAAGAGGAATACCTTCGTATTCTACCCGGCTACCGCTCGACAATGTAATGGTACCAGTTTTGTCGAAGACAATAGCCGTTGTATTTTGAAGGCTTTCAATGGCGTCAGTATTTTTCAGATAAAACTGATGTTTTGCTAATATTCGCAAGACATTGCCAAAGGTAAAAGGGATGGAGAGGGCAACGGCACAGGGGCAGGCGACGATTAATACCGCCGTAAAGGTGGTAAATACGATACTTTTGTCATAAATAGACCAATAGATTAAAGTGGCAATGGCTACTAATAAGATAATGACGGTGAAGTACCTGCCAATTTTATCGGCGAGTTGGCTTGCTTTTTTTTCAGTTTCCTTTTTAAAGGCATCATCATTCCACAATTGCACGAGATAACTCTGGGATACTTTTTTGATGACGGTCAGCTCGATTCCCTCTCCCATCTGTTTGCCCCCTGCGAATATTTTGTCGCCTACCTGTTTGTTAATGGGTTCAGCTTCGCCGGTGACAAAACTGTAGTCGATAGCCCCTTTGCCTTTTGTGAGAATCGAATCGGCAGGTATTAACTCCTGATGGCGAACGAGAATAATGTCACCTTCTGCTAATTTATTAACAGAAATAGGTTTTTGGGTGCCATCTTTAACTAGCGTTGCGGCAAGCGGGAAATAAGATTTATAATCCCGCTCGAAGGATAACCGGTGATAAGTTTTTTGTTGGAACCATTTTCCGATAAGGAGAAAAAAGACAAATCCGGCAAAGCTGTCAAGATATCCGGCTCCTGTTTGGGAAATAATCTCGTAAATGCTTCGTATAAAGATGCTCAACATACCGATGGAGACAGGAACATCAATATTGAGGTGCCCTTGTTTGAGTCCCTGCCAGGCAGAAATCAGGTAATCTTTACCACTGTATAAAAGAACAGGAGTTGCGAGAAAAATATTTAGAAATCCAAAAAGAGATTTGAACCAAGCATCATTATCTGCACCCAGCCCCAGGTATTCAGGAAAGCTGAACATCATAATATTGCCAAAAGCAAAGCCAGCAATTCCTAATTTGTAATAAAAAGAGCGCTCAAAGGTGGGCTTTTCCTCATCGAGATTACTGAGGTTAATTTCCGGTTCGTAGCCGATAGAAACGAGTATTTCGACTAATTGGCGGAGAGAAATGTTTTTCGTAAAAGAAAGGTAAATTTCCTTTTTAAGAAAATTAACTCTGGAGGTGATGATTGCATCATTTAATTTGTAAAGATTTTCCAATAGCCAGATACAGGAAGAGCAATGAATAGCTGGTAAATAGAGTGTAACTTTAGATGTTTTATCATCAGAATAATTCAATAATTTATTCAAAACCTCCTCTTCATCGAGATAGGCGTATGTTTTTATTTTTTTCCCTTTGAGGCTGACTCCAGCGTCTTTATCGATGTCATAATAGGTGCAAAGGTCATTTTCCTGAAGGATCTCGAAGACCATTTTACAGCCATTGCAACAGAAGAATTTTTCATTGTTGATATGAATAGAATGATCCTCACATTGCTCTCCACAATGGTGGCAATCAAGCCGTTTATCTGTTGTTGCTTTTTGTTCGACTTTCATTTATGGACAACTATTGTGTTCGCGAAGTTATTTGTATTTGTTCTAAATTAAGCAAGAAGTAGAAGAAAATAAAGATAATGATTCTTTTTTATGTAAAATTGCAAAGTTTTGATAATATTCATTAGACAAAAGTGAGTTAAATCATGGTTTTTGATGACATTTGTCAATAATAGGAAAGTTGTAAAAATTGTAATTTTGCATACTAAATAGGTATTAAACTTAAATATGAAAATCATTTTCTTTTTAATATTCATTGGAATGGTGGTCGCCATCGGATTTTTAATCGCCTTTTTTTGGGCGGTCAAGGATGGTCAATTTGATGATGAATACACGCCTGCTGTTCGGATATTATTCGACGATGGAGTCGTTTCCAAGGATGAAGAAGATAAAGACGAAAAATAAAACAACAATTTTTAAACACAAATTTTTTTTGTAAAACAACGGATTATGTCACAAAAAGAACAATTTTATTATGACAATGAGATTGTGCGGAAATTTGCGCTTGCTTCGATACTTTTCGGAGTAATTGGGATGCTAGTGGGACTCTGGGCTGCCCTTGAGTTAATATTTCCTGCATTAAATTTAGATTTGCCATATTTAACTTTTGGTCGAATTAGACCACTACACACAAACGCCGTAATTTTTGCTTTTGTGGGAAATGCCATCTTTGCAGGGGTTTATTATTCTATTCAGCGATTGCTAAAGGCGAGGCTCTTTAGCGATGTATTGAGTAATATTCACTTTTGGGGTTGGCAATTAATTATTTTGGGAGCGGCAATAACGCTTCCATTGGGTTATACTTCCAGTTATGAATATGCGGAACTCGAATGGCCTTTTGATTTAGCAATTGCAGTGATTTGGGTGATTTTTGGTATCAATATGATTGGTACGATGATTAAAAGAAGAGAGGCGCACCTTTATGTTGCTATTTGGTTTTATATTGCTACCTGGGTAACAGTAACGGTATTGCACGTCGTTAATAATCTGGAAGTGCCTTATGGCGTTATGAAGAGTTATCCTTTATTTGCCGGCGTACAGGCTGCATTGGTGCAATGGTGGTATGGTCATAATGCAGTAGCGTTTTTTCTGACAACACCTTATTTGGGTTTGATGTATTACTTCATGCCGAAGGCTGCAAATAGGCCGGTATATTCTTATCGACTATCCATTATTCACTTTTGGTCATTGATCTTCCTTTATATCTGGGCGGGTCCTCACCACTTGCTATATTCGTCATTACCTGATTGGGCACAGTCAGTGGGAACCGTATTTTCATTGATGCTGATCGCACCATCATGGGGAGGAATGCTAAACGGATTGTTGACATTGAGAGGTGCCTGGGACAGGGTCTCTAATGATCCTATTTTGAAATTCATGGTCGTAGCCGTTACGGCTTATGGTATGTCAACATTTGAAGGACCGATGTTGTCCATTAAGAGTATTAATGCAATTAGTCACTTTACAGACTGGACGATTGCACACGTCCATATTGGAACACTAGGTTGGAATGGATTTTTAACATTTGGGGTGTTTTATTGGATGATGCCAAGGATTTTTGGAACAAAACTACATTCGGTTAAGCTAGCGAACACCCACTTTTGGATTGGAACAATGGGGATTTTATTCTACTCCATTCCTTTGTATTGGGCAGCGTGGACGCAAAATTTAATGTGGGAGCAATTCACCCCGGACGGGCGATTGACACACAGTGAATTTATCCAAACAGTTACTCAGATTTTACCCATGTATAGAATGAGAGCAATTGGAGCGACCTTATACTTTACGGGTTTATTGATTTTCGTTTATAATATTTTCCTTACTATGAAACAGGGAAAGATTATCAAGAACGAATTAGCAGAGGCAGCCCCAAGAGATGTCAATGCATCCTATACCGGAGAATCAAAGCATCGTTTCTTGGAAAGGAAGCCAATACGGTTTACAGTTTTGGCTGTTATAGCCATCCTTATAGGAGGAATGGTAGAGATTATACCAATGCTATTTGTAGAGGATGAAATACCCAAGAATTTATCAGTAGAGCCTTATACTCCATTAGAGTTAACAGGACGGGATATTTATATTAGAGAGGGCTGTCTTGGTTGTCACTCGCAGATGCTTCGACCATTTAGAGCGGAGGTAGAGCGCTATGATCCGGACAACAAAGAATATTCTAAGTCATGGGAGTATATTTATGACAGACCGTTCTTGTGGGGAAGTAAACGTACTGGTCCAGACTTACATAGAGAGGGCTTGAAAGCAACAGGGACAGCAAGTTGGCACTTTGGACACATGTATAATCCACGTGATATGATTGGGCAGTCTATTATGCCAGCATATCCATGGTTGTACACCAACAAAATAGATGAATCCAGCCTGCCTAGTAAGATCAGAACACTTCAGCTTTTAGGTACGCCCTATCCCGAAGGTTATGATGAGATAGCAGTCGATGATTTGCATGCTGAGGCGAAACAAATTGTTGCGGACTTGAAGTCTGAATTAGATGCTAGTCGAATTCCTGCAGAAGTGGATATCGATCACATGGAAGATTTAGAAATCGTCGCATTGATTGCTTATTTGAAGAGTTTGGGAACAGATATTATTCCTGATAAATAAAATAAATATCATGTATAAAAAAATATTAGAATCAACAGATATTGAGTGGATGGCGATATTGCCGTTAGTATTATTTGTTACTTTTTTTGTGGGCATAATAATAATGGTTATAAGAAGGAAGCAATCATTTATTGATGAGATGGCCAATTTGCCATTGGAGGATGGTAATCCATTGGATAATACTGAAGAGTCTGATACTTGATTAAGGTGAAAATAATGTAAGCCGGTATAATGCCGGCTTACACTTCTTTAAAAAATATGATACTAAAAAAAATGAAAAATACTAATTTTAAATATTTGCTCTTGGTTGTTTTATCTCTCTTTGGAGGGGTGAATTGGGCGCAGGCTCAAAGTGCAACATCGGGAGCAACAGAATCCGGAGGGGGGACTTTTGAAAAATTGTTTTTATTTGCAGTAGCTTTAGTAATAATAGTAGCTTTTATTGCAATTTGGAGAACGCTGAGTGCTGTCATGAAGAATCAAATGATGGCAGCAGGTGTAACAACACCCCAGACTCAGGAGAAAAAGACCAATTTTTGGGCAAAATTAACGAATGCCACGCCCATTGAGCACGAAGCGGATATTATGCTGGACCATAATTACGATGGTATTCGCGAGTTGGATAATAAGCTGCCACCCTGGTGGGTTGCGTTATTTTATATTACCATTGCCTGGGCCGTTGTTTATATTGCTTATTTTCACGTGTTTCACTTGGGACCTTTACAGGCAGAAGAGTACACCATAAAAATGGAGCAGGCAGAGGCACAGGTATCTGCACACCTTGCCACTTTAGGTGCTCAGGTGGATGAGAACACGGCGGAGTTAAAGAATGATGAAGCTTCGTTAAAAAAGGGAAAAGATATATTTACCTTAAAATGCGTAGCCTGTCATAGAGCTGATGGTGGAGGATTAATAGGTCCTAACCTTACAGATAAGTATTGGCTGCATGGGTCAGGTATTAAAAATATCTTTAAGACGGTGAAATACGGTGTTCCTTCAACGGCAATGGCTCCATGGGCTAATCAATTGAGCCCAAGTGAGATAGAAGATGTTGCCAGCTATGTTATAAGCTTGCAGGGAACCAATCCTCCTGATCCTAAGGCGCCGGAAGGAAAAGAGGAATAGAAAAAGGCGCGCATATAAAAAAGTTATTTGAAATGAGTGGGTGTCCGAAGTAGTGATATCCACTCATTTTAACTATAAAGACGAACAATTTTAATAAAGAAGCAGGAATGCTTCCTGGATTTTCTTCCTTGCTTAAACACATATAATAAACACAATACAACAAAAACTTTCGGTAGGAAGAAGTAAAAAATTTTAAGATGGATACATCGAACAATCAAGAGCCTATAAGGGATACAGAAGCCTTTAGGGACTCAATTGCGACGGTTGACAAAACGGGTAAACGAAATTGGATTTTCCCAAAGAAACCCAAAGGTCGATTTTATAATGCGCGAACCTATTTTAGTTGGGCCGCAATTTTATTTTTGATTAGCGCTCCTTTTATTAAGGTAGGCGGGGAGCAATTACTCCTTTTTAATTTACTGGAAAGGAAATTTGTGCTCTTTGGCGTCGTTTTTACCCCACAGGATTTTCACATCTTTGTGTTTGCCATGCTGATCTTTATTGTTTTCATCATTCTATTTACTGTCGTTTATGGAAGGGTGTTTTGTGGGTGGGCCTGCCCCCAAACGATTTTCATGGAGATGGTTTTCAGAAAAATAGAGTATTTAATTGAAGGTAACTCTAGCGCTCAACGGAAATTAGACAAGGCTCCCTGGACTTCACAGAAAATTTTCAAACGAGTACTCAAGCATACGATATTTTTAGCTATTTCATTTTTTATCTCGAATATTTTTCTATCCTATATCATAGGAATGGATGAACTAAAAAAGATTATTTCCGAGCCGATAAGTATGCACCTGACAGGATTTGGAGCAATTGTCATCTTTTCTCTGGTCTTTTATTTTGTTTTTTCATGGATGCGGGAGCAGGTGTGTATTGCTGTTTGTCCCTATGGTCGATTACAGGGTGTGATGTTAGATAAGAGTAGCATTGTCGTCGCTTATGATTTTATTAGAGGGGAGCCCAGAGGTAAAAAGAAGAAGCGTAATAATAAAGTCCCGAATGCGATTGAAAGCTCCCCATTTGGAGATTCCCTGGGAGACTGTATAGATTGTAAATTATGTGTTCAGGTTTGCCCAACGGGGATTGATATTCGGAATGGCACACAGCTTGAGTGTATTAATTGTACCGCCTGTATAGATGCCTGTGATGAAGTAATGGACAAGATTGGTCGTCCTCGGGGATTAGTGCGTTACGACAGTAGGAAGGGAATAGAAGAAGGCACTAAAAAAATATTGTCACCAAGAGTAAAGGCCTATTCTGCCGTATTATTGATTTTATTAATTGCTATTGGCATAATGTTTTCTTTTAGGACAAATGTCGAAGCGATTATTACACAGGTAAGGGGAACGGAATATCAGGAGGTTGGCGAACATCAAATTTCCAATTTTTTCATGTATGATGTTGTCAATAAAATTGGGCATACGGTGCCGGCTGAAATGAGGATCAAGGATGGATTGGGTACGATAAAGTTTATTGGTACGACCTTTGATTCAATTTATGAGCCTAATAGTACGGGGCGAATTTCTATCACAGTAGATAAAAAGAATTTGACAGGCAGACAGACCAAATTGGTGTTGGAAATTTTGTCAGATGGCAAAGTTTTGACGAGAGAAAATATTAATTTTGTTGGACCATTTAGATAAAAAATAAAAAAGATGAAACTTAATTGGGGTTCCGGGATCGCTATTTTTTATAGTATTTTTGTATTGGCAATGATTGGGGCATTAATACAGAGTAAGAGAATTCACCGTTCCATGGTAGTGGATAATTATTATGAGAAAGATTTGAATTACAAAGAGAAGTACAATAAAATTGAGAATAGTACAAAATTGGCCATAAAAGTAAAAGTCCTTCAGGATAATGACCGGGGCATGGTCGATATTGTATTTCCTCCTGAAGTGAATAATGTCGGAGGGAAGGTGTTGTTTTATCGTCCTTCTTCAAAGGGAATGGATGTGAGCATTCCAATCAAAAACTTAAATGGCAATATATTTTCCATACCGATAAAACAATTTAAACCTGGAAACTGGGCGGTACAAATTGACTGGCAATCTGGTGGAAAAGAATATTACGATAAGGCAAATTTATATTTGCAATAATAAATAAAGAGCAAATCCTAATCGGGTTTGCTCTTTTGCTTTCAAGCAGCCTCTCAGAAAGAAATCTAATAGAATGTGATAAAATCCCTTCATTTTATTAGTTTTACCAAATATGAAGAAGCTAGAAAGGAGTTTACCTCTATATATTGTGATTGCTATTAGTATTGGAGGAATGTTGGGCAGTGGTATTTTTGTGCTGCCTGGAATTGCTGCGGTGCAGACAGGGCCATCTGTTTGGTTGGCGTATTTGTTAGCCGGAATGTGCGTATTGCCTGCGGTATTATCCAAATCAGAACTAGCTACAGCAATGCCAACATCAGGGGGAACTTATGTTTATATAGAACGTGCATTTGGTCCGGCCATGGGGACAATTACCGGGCTGGGTTTGTGGTTATCGCTTTTATTAAAGAGCTCTTTTGCCTTAGTCGGCTTTGGTGCTTATCTTTCTATTTTTGCAGACTTGCCACTGAGGAGTATATCTTTGGCTTTTTTATCTGTGGTTATTTTTCTCAATATCATGGGGGTGAAGAAGGTGGGCAATGTTCAGGTAGTTATCGTTATTGTGAGCTTGATTAGCCTTAGTCTGATTTTATTATTTGGGATGCCACAGGTAAAACCCGAAAATATGGACCCATTTATGACTCATGGAAATGGGGGACTAATTGCCGCCGCAGCATTTGTTTTCATCTCTTATGCCGGCGTGACAAAAGTGGCCGCAATCGCGGAGGAAATCAAAAATCCGGGCAGGAATTTACCTTTGGCCATGATGATATCCTTTGCGGTGGTCATGACGATTTATGTATTAACAACTTATACTCTGGTGGGGAATATTCCGGTGGAGGAGCTGGCTACGGATATACGTCCTATCTATACACTTGTTGAGTATCTTGGAGGCTCATTTTTGGGGTATTTAGCGGCTGGGCTTGGGGTTATCACATTGATATCTATGGCAAATTCAGGTGTTTTAGCGGCATCTCGATTTCCATTTGCAATGAGTAGAGATAAGTTATTGCCACCGGTATTTTCAAAAATACATGCCAGGTTTTCAACACCTATTGTGACGATTTTGATTACGGGAGCTGTGATGGCTTTGGTTATTATTTTTTTTGATGTAAAAAAAATCGCCAAACTGGCAAGTGCCTTCATGGTGATGATGTTTATGCTGGAGAATGTCTGTGTGGTTATTTTTAGAGAGACTGCAGTACAATGGTATAAACCCAATTTTCAGTCTCCGTTTTATCCTTGGGTGCAGCTATTCGGAATAATTTCGGGTTTTATTTTATTGGTATTATTAGGAGCGATGGGCATATTTGCGGGGCTACTCGTTGCCATTATCGGTTTTGGTGTTTATTTTTTTTATGGAAAGAGTAAAGTGCAAAGAAGGGGAATTTTGGTCAAATATGGTCAGCAGTCTGCTGCTGCCTACTTTTTTAAAAAATCCAAAACAAAACTCAATTCTAAGATTGAAAATATTCCATTAATCGGAGAAGACGAAGTCGTCTCTCATATCGAAGAATATGTGACAGATGAAGAAGGAGTTGTGGTTCCCTTATTTGGTAAAGAATACTCTCCTGAAATGCTGGCTGAAATAGGGGCGGCTATCGGTGGACGAAACCCTGTCCATGTTGTCTCATTAACCGAAATTCCAGACCAAATAGACTTGGATGCCATGTTAGAAGACGATCCGTTAATTACCTCTATTAATAGGAGAATATCCGCTGTGGCTGCCGAAAACAATGTTAATGTTACATTTGAAGCAGATGTTACACATGATCTAACCAGTACGGTAAAACTTATTAGTGATAGAGCGCATTGTCAATGGATGGTAATGGGATGGGATGGTAAAGCAGGTGATGGCTTATTAGTGCGCAATCCAATAGGATGGTTAATTTCTCATATTAATGTAAAATTGGCTTTATTTAAAGATAAAGGCGTTCGGTCTATACACCATATCCTTGTGAGTATGCACCCTCATAGAAATGATGAATCCATGGTAGAGGTGGCAGACAGGATTGCTCAATTTTATGGTGCATCTATTCATTTACTAAGAGTTATCCCGGAACATACCTCAAAAGATGATATTCAGAAGTTAAACCATAGATCACAACGATTGCTCAATCAATGTGCTGCTCAAACAGAGGTAATTATTAAAGAAGATAACCATCCAATAAAAGCAATCGAATTGGCTTCTGCCAGCTATGATTTACTAATACTGGGTACTCCCGAAAAAAAACGCTTATTTAATTTATTATTGGGCACAAAAAAAGACCCCTTCACCGATCGCGCCGCTTGTTCCGTTCTCAGATTGACCTTCCCCGAAGAGTGATTACCAAGTGTCGGTGTGAATCCCTAAGCGACCAAAGGGAGCTTAGGTTCACGCTGAC
>CAZNCI010000040.1:0-1367 GCA_964571475.1 uncultured Saprospiraceae bacterium
AACAGCAAAAAAAGTACAAAAAGCCTTATCCAAAGCCGATATGAGCCTACTTGAAGGAGATGCCCACCTTTATTGGATGGAGCAGCTCAATGCCCTCAATGCACACAGTAAGCAAATGGGCGAATTAAAGGATATCGAAGCCCTGCGCACACAGTTTGCCTTCTTTTCGGAGGCTTTAATTCGATCGGTAAAGGTTTTTGGATTGCCTGAAGGAAAATTATATGTAGAGCATTGCCCCATGGCGATGGAAAATAAAGGGGCCGACTGGCTAAGCCGAGAAGAAAAGATTCGCAATCCCTATTTTGGAGATAAGATGATAAGCTGTGGCTCTGTTGAGGATACTATTACCAAGGATTATAAGATAAAATAGCAAACAATATTTTTAACACAATAAATTTTATAACATGAAAAATTATTTATTCATTTTATTTGCTTTCGCAACCTTCCATGCTTATGGGCATGTTGCGCTGGATGCTCCGCAGGGAGGTGAGACCTTCACACCCGGGGAAACAGTCCAAATTCAGTGGCATGAAGTCATCGCGCACAACTCGCTTAACTGGGATTTATACTTTTCCTCCGATGGAGGACAGACATGGGACGTCATCATGGAAGACATCGATCACGGAACGCTTAGTTATAGCTGGACAGTACCTGAGATTAACACGACTACGGCACAAATTCGGGTAGTACAGGACAATCCGGGCACCAATTATCAGGACGATAGTGACAATTTCACCATTCAGGCAGCGGGAAACGATATTCATCAATTATTAATTCCTCCCATGTTGAGTGGAGAAAATATAGACTTGACTTTGGCTCCGGGAACTCATGAATTTTTTGAAGGGATTCAAACGCCCACACTAGGTGTAAATGGCGACATTTTAGGTCCAACACTGGTCTTAGAGAAGGGCCAGGAAGTAAATATAACAGTTAATAATCAAATTGGAGAAATTACAACCATTCACTGGCATGGAATGCACGTTTCTTCTATGAATGATGGAGGTCCGCACACGACGATTGCACCCGATGCAACCTGGAATCCATCCTTTACTGTACTGGATAAGGCTGCGACTTATTGGTATCACCCACATTTGCACCAACACACAAATGATCACGTTTTGCGAGGACTTGCCGGATTGATCATTGTCAAAGACGAAGAGGAAGCCGCACTCAGCTTACCACGTACTTATGGAGTGGATGATATTCCCGTTGTCATTCAAACGAAAACCTTTGACAGTAACAAAAATATCGTTTTAGGTACAAGTGCCGCCGATACCGAAGTGCTTGCTAATGCAACGACTGACGCCTATGTCAATGTGCCTGCGCAGGTCATTAGATTACGATTATTAAATGGCTCATCACAGCGT
>CAZNCI010000040.1:1467-19269 GCA_964571475.1 uncultured Saprospiraceae bacterium
CCCGGGTATGATAACAATCCATTAAATGGGGCCGATTTTGACATATTGGAAATGATTGTCGATGAGCCTAATGGAGCAGGTGTTTCCAGTATTCCAGGCAGCTTGGTAGAATTAAGTCCATGGCAGGAAAGCGAGGTAGATGAAACCCGCAATTTACAATTTTCACCCAAAGTTTTTGGGCCTAGCAATATGGTCAATGGTCCTTTTGTAATCGACGGTGTTAGCTTTGACCTGGATGTCATCAATCAGACGGTAAACCTCAATGATGTAGAGATATGGGAAATTTTTAATCAAACGATGATTGCCCATCCCTTTCACATTCACGATGTTCAATTTTATTTGCTTTCGCGAAATGGCGTACCAGTACCAGAGAATGAAAGAGGGCGTAAAGACGTGGTTATTGTCCCTCCTCAGGGTGGAACGATTCGGTTTATCACCAAATTTGAAGACTTCGCCGATGACGAAGTACCGTATATGTATCATTGCCACATGCTCACCCATGAGGACGATGGAATGATGGGACAATTCACCGTAGTTGATAATACCGTTGGCACGAATGAATTGGGTAAAGAACGTATCGAATTATCACCCAATCCAACCTCTGACCTAGTCACTTTAAGTGGATTGCACAATGCTATAATCGAGGTTTATAACACGACAGGTATATTGATAGAACAACGGGTATCAGCCAATGAAGTTGAAACCTTCAATCTAGTAAAATACCCTGCGGGAGCCTATTATTTCAACATCATCAACGATGGAGAAAATCATGCATATAAAGTGATAAAAAATTAATTATCACTAATTTATTTTCAAACAAAAATTTATAAAATATGAAAAAGAGTATTTTTTTAATCGCATTTGCCCTGGTAAGTTTTGCTTTTACGGCTAATGCCCAATGTTGCAGCTCAAAAGGAAAGAAAAAAGCGAGTTGCTCCAAAATGTCATCAAAGACAAGTACAAGTATGACAACACAGGAACAAACAGCCATTGTCAGTGCCGCCATTCCGGCAGATCAATTAAAAACGGAAAAATTCACCGTCTATGGCAATTGTGGAATGTGTGAAAAAACCATTGAAGGATCCTTAAAGAATGTCAATGGAATTGAACTAGGTGACTGGGATAAAGAAACAGATATCATGACCGTATCTTATGATCCGGAAACAATATCATTGGACGACATCAAACAGAAAATCGCCAATGTAGGCTATGACAGCGATAGTCACCGAGCTACCGAAGAAGCCTATAATAATTTACCGGGCTGTTGCCAATATGACCGACCGGCAGCACCAAAGAGCGAAAAACAGTAGCCAACTACTCTTTTCAAAAGTGCTTTTTTTGAGCCTACCCATTATGTGGTGGCTCAAATTAAGCCTTTACATTTATTTATATCTTATTCCTAAGTACTTATTTAAAAAATTTAAAAATGAAAAATTTAAAAATCAATCTATTAATCATTGCCCTATTTGCATTTACATTAAGCCTAACATCCTGCGGAGGAAGTGAAAGCAAATCTCACGAAAAGATGGAGCATAACGACGGCGACCATAAGGATATGGACAACGCTTATTCCTGCCCCATGCACCCGGAAATAACCGGTAAAAAAGGAGATAAATGCTCTAAATGCGGCATGGATTTAAAAATGAAAGAAGGCGATGGACACGAAGGTCATAGCCACTAAAAACAACATATAGAAACATAGGAACATAGAAGAGAACATCTTTGATACACTTCTATAATCCTATGCTTCTATTTATTTTAAAACTATCAATTAATTAAAAATATCAACAATGAAAAAAGTACTATTTATACTCGTCATCACGGCATTCTACCTAACAGCCTGTGGCAATGAAAAAAAAGAAACTGCATCCGGGAATACACATACGGAAGGAATGCACCACGAAGATGAAGATCATGACCATGACCATGCAGCTCACAATCATGGACAATCTGAAGCAGGAGAGGCTCGAAAAATAGAGGCAACCTCTACAAAAAACACAGCAACTTCAGGAATAATTGACGCTTACCTTCAGGTGAAAAATGGATTAGCCGCAGATAATAAAACCGCGGCTGGAATGGGTGCGAAACAGCTCCTTGCTGCATTTGCCGAATTTGATATGAGTCAACTGTCAGGAGAAACCCACAAGGAATATATGGAAATCATGGAAGATGCTAAAGAGCAGGCGGAACACATTGCCAAAAGTCCAATCGATCATCAAAGGGAACACTTTGAGGTATTGAGTACCGATGTAAATGACCTTATATCCCTACTTGGAACAGATAAAAAGTTATACCAAGACTTCTGCCCAATGGTCAACGATGGTAAAGGAGCCATTTGGATAAGTGAAACAGAAGAAATAAAAAATCCATTTATGGGCAAAAAGATGCCTACCTGTGGAAAAATTGTAAAACAAATCAACTAAGATGAAAAAGCTAAAAAAGGTAGCTTTCGTTTTAATAATTGTGTTCGTGGGGATCCAGTTTATCCCCACGACTCGCAATCAATCAAGCGAAGTACTTTCCACTGACTTCAACCGTACATTTGAAGTACCTCAGGATATTCAAAAAATATTAAGAAGCAGCTGTTATGACTGCCATAGCAACTATACCTTTTATCCGTGGTACAATAAAGTACAACCGGTAAGCTGGATACTGGAAAACCACATTAAAGAAGGTAAAGCAGAACTTAATTTCAGTGCATTTGGAGACTATTCAAAGCGCAGGAAAAAGAGCAAGCTAAAATCAATCATCAGCCAGATAAAAGATAAAGAGATGCCCCCCTCCTATTACACACTGATGCATGGGGATGCAAAACTATCAAGCGAGAAACGGGAACAGCTTATTGAATGGATGGATAAGTTAAGGGATAATTTGTAACCTGGAAAAAATTTCATCAATGAACTTAGATTACAAAAGCAGATACATCATTGCTCAACACACCATTGTTGGCATTATTATTTTTTACTTTTTTATTCACCCCTTGACAATGGTGATTTATTGGTATGAATACAGAGGGCTGGAATTTGTCCCAGCTCAATTTTTCTCCATTGTCATTGACAGACTAAAAGACTCTTTCTCTTTTCAAATGATGGGTATGTCTCTAACTTTTATTATTTTGGGAGGTTTAGTTGGTCTATTTTCCGGTATATACTACAAAAAAATTCTACAAAAAAATGAAGTCCTAAAACGACAAGAAAAGCAATTAGAGAGAAACATTGAACTCATCATTGATAATGGTGAAAATGAAAAAGTGGAATTCAAATCTTCGCTCCGCCATGATTATGTGAAAGGTGAAATGAATAAGGATTTAGAAAAAGTCTTTTTAAAAACCATTGCGGGTTTTTTAAATGCAAAAGGAGGGACATTATTGATCGGAGTTGATGACGATGGGCGTATTTTAGGGTTAAAAATTGATTATTCTACACTCAAAAAAAAGAATAGAGATGGCTTTGAGTTAAAACTAATGCAACTAATCTCAACTCAAATTGGAACTGAATTTTGTGCAATGGCACATATTTCTTTTCATCAGCTCAAAGAAAAAGATGTATGCCAAATAGAAGTAACGCCCACCGCAACTCCCGCTTTTGTGACTGTAAATGGCAAGCCTGTTTTTTATTTACGTACAGGAAATTCGACTAGAGCACTGACGGTTCAGGAAGCTGTTAATTATATCAATTTCAGAAAAAACACGGGCCATGACTCAAAATAACATTGAAGTAATCATAAAAAACATGGTATGCAATCGGTGTATTAAGGTTATTCGGCAGGAGCTGATTAAAAATAAAATCGACTTCGTCCGAGTTGATTTTGGGAAAATTTATTTTGACCACAATTTTGATATAAAGGAGAAGAACACCCTAAACGAAGTGCTAAAGAAAGAAGGGTTTGAAATAGTTGAAAGTAAAGAAGCAAAAATTGTCAATCAAATCAAAGGACTAATCATAGAAGTCATTCACCATGGAAAGGAAAAACCTCCTAATCAAAATTTTTCAGATTTTTTGGTGGATAACATCGGGAAAGACTATTCTCATTTGAGTAAATTATTTTCCCAAACAGAAGGGCGTACCATTCAAAACTACATTATTGCACACAAAATTGAAAGGACAAAAGAGCTCTTAATTTATGACGGCTTATCATTAAGCGAAATATCGTACGAATTGGAGTACAGTAGTCCACAACATTTGTCAAGACAATTCAGGCAGGTTACGGGAACAACCCCGTCTGAGTTCAAAAAGATGGGTGGGAGAAGAAAGATTGATACAATCTAACCATAATTATGCACAAAACAGGAATGTTTTCAATATAACTTTGCATTGTAATTTAACAGTCAATATATTTTTAAACAGGAAAATTTAAAATTATGAAAATCACAAGCGTATTATTATTAGTAGCAGTTGTTTTTTGGGGTATCACAAGCTGTACTCAGCAAGCAGATGTAAATACCATGATGCAAAATACTGAAGTGCGGGGGCAAATGATGGATGCCATCACAAGTAATCATAATATGATGACTGAAATGATGGGGAAAATAAAAAATGACCAGCATGCCATGCAAATGATGCAAGGAGATAAGGAAATGATGAACATGATGATGAAGGGTGAAGGTATGCAAATGATGAAAAGTCAGATCATGGGTCAAATGATGAAAGATCAAAGCATGATGAAAGAGATGATGAAAAACGGAGAAATGATGGGGCAAATGATGAAAATGATGAAAGACCAAGGCATGATGAGTGATGAATGTATGCAGTCCTGTATGACAATGATGAGCGACAAGGGAATGAAGATGATGGGGAATATGAATATGAAGGCAGAAGATGGACACAATCACAGTCATTAAGTGAATGCCAGTCACTCCGGTAATCAGAGCGGCTATCGGAGCATTTTTATAATTATACAAAAATGAAGGAATTATGATGAATAATAAAGATATGTTTTTTCATGGGATACATTATTTATGGTGGATTGCAGGGGTAGCGCTTGTTATTTTAATTATTTTTTTCATAGGGCGCGATAATAGCTACCTACAGGATAAACCTCGTAGTGTAGAATCCTCTTTAAAAATTTTGGAAAATAGATTTGTAAGAGGAGAAATTACTAAGCAAGAATTTGAACAGGCAAAGAGATTTTTAAAAGTTAAAACCAATCATTATGAGTCAAGTTAATTCAAAAAAAATCGCATTAGCATCAGGAATAACTGCTGCCATTATTTATACTAGCTGTAGTTTATTCATGACTATTTTACCGAAAGGAACATTAGTAAAACTCGCTAATATAATATTTCACGGAGTAGATTTCAGTAGCAATATCAGGATGAATATTCCATTATCGGAGACTTTGCTCGGGATTGTAATATCCTTTATTCTTTGGGGAATTATGGGACTGATATTTAGTACAATTTACAACAAAGTGCAGTAAGTCTAAAAAAAATAATATTTAATGAACGATAACAAAACAAATAGAGGCAGGGTTTATCATACGATTGGTATCGAAAACACCTCTATTTGTTTGCCAGATACCGAGCTACCAAGAATTGTAGTAATAGGAGGCGGTTTTGCAGGACTCTCCTTAGTTGCAGAGTTGAGGAACGAGGCGGTTCAGGTTGTTTTAATTGATAAAAATAATTATCATCAATTTCAGCCTTTATTGTATCAAGTGGCAACCAGCGGACTAGAGCCCGACAGCATCGCTTTTCCTTTTCGGAAACAAATATCAGGGCAGAAAAATGTACTATTTAGGCTGGCAGAAGTAGAAAAAATTGACACTGACAACAAAATCATACAGACCAACAAAGGCATGCTGTCGTATGATTTCTTAGTAATCGCAACCGGCACCACAACCAATTTTTTTGGCATGACAAAAGTGGAAGCACATAGCCTTGGCATGAAGGATATTCGAGATGCGCTTAATATTCGCCACAAAATGCTTCAAAACCTAGAAGAGGCAGCTATTACCTGTGATGAAAAAGAACGGGATGCGCTGACCAATTTTGTGATTGTAGGAGGTGGACCTGCCGGTGTAGAAATGGCCGGTGCACTAGCAGAATTTTGTAAATACATACTGCCAAAAGATTATCAGGAATATCCTTCATCCATTATGAAAATTTACTTAATCGAGGGGACGAATAGACTGATTTCATCCATGTCGGATAGCGCCTCTACCCAAACTTTAAAATATTTGCAAGCACTCAATGTCAAAGTCTTGCTAAACGAAGTGGTAACAGACTACGATGGAGAAAAAGTAAAAACCAAAAGTGGCAAAGAAATTCATGCCAAGAATTTGATTTGGACTGCAGGTGTAAAAGGGCAGTTGCCCCAAGGAATAAACGCAGATCAAATAGCTAAGGGGAATCGCCTAAAAACGAATTCATACTTACAGGTAACGGGGCTGGAAGATGTCTTTGCAATGGGTGATATAGCGGCGGTCATAACCGAAAAAACGCCTGTGGGACACCCACAAGTCGCACAACCTGCAATTCAGCAGGGCAAGTTACTCGCAAAGAATTTATTAAATACGATCAAGCATAAACCCTTGATTGCATTCTCATATAAAGACAAAGGTGCTTTGGCTACCGTTGGGAAGCGTAGAGCAGTAGCAGATTTGGGGCGGCTCAAATTTGCCGGATATTTCGCTTGGTTATTATGGTCATTTGTGCATCTGATGGCAATAAGTGGATTTAGAAATAAATTGCTTGTGGGGATTAATTGGATTATAAGCTATTTTAGCTATGAAAAGAGTAACCGGCTAATCATTCGTGCATTCAAATCCGAAAATCAATATCAAAAATCAAACAATTATGAAAAAAGAAATGGATCACACTAAAATGGATCATTCCAAAATGGATCACAAAGGCGGTAATGCGCCAATGGGACATTCTGGGCACGATCACCATAAAATGATGATTGAAGATTTCAAAAAACGCTTTTGGGTCACCCTAATACTAGCCATCCCCATTCTGTTTCTTTCGCCTATGATTCAGCAATTTTTCGGGTATAGCTATTTGCTTCCCGGTAATTCTTATGTCCTCTTCGGGCTCTCGACTATTGTATATTTTTATGGAGGATGGCCATTCATTAAAGGTTTTTTTGCTGAGATCAAAAAGCGAAACCCCGGTATGATGACACTGATCTTCATGGCAATCACCGTGGCTTACCTCTACAGTTCTGCGACGGTTTTTGGGCTAAAGGGAGTCGATTTTTTTTGGGAGCTAGCCACTTTAATTGTCATCATGCTACTTGGTCATTGGATAGAGATGAAAAGTATTTTGGGAGCATCGAAGGCACTTCAGTTATTGGTAGGAATGATGCCAGCTGAAGCCCATAAAGTAGCAGGTGACTCCATCGTTGATATTAAATTGGAGGATTTACAAAAAGGAGATGTCATACTCGTTAAATCCGGCGAAAAAATTCCGGCAGATGGAATAGTTATAGAAGGTTCATCTTACGTGAATGAGTCCATGCTTACCGGTGAATCAAAGCCCGTCAAAAAGGAGGTTCAAGACAGCGTCATAGGTGGAGCGATTAACGGCAATGGAGCTATTCGTGTCAAGGTGGTTGGAACGGGAAAAGACAGCTATCTGAACAAGGTAATCACCATGGTAAAAGAAGCGCAGAAAAGTAAATCCAAGATGCAAAACCTTTCGGATAGAGCTGCCAAATGGCTGACCTATATTGCTTTGGCCATTGGTTTTGGCACTTTGGCCGTATGGCTTATGCTGGGCTATCCTTTTGTCTTCGCTTTGGAACGCATGGTCACCGTGATGGTCATTGCCTGTCCGCATGCTTTAGGACTAGCCATACCATTGGTCGTCGCCATATCAACTGCAGTCTCCGCTCAAAATGGACTATTGATCCGCAATCGAACCGCATTTGAGGAATCTCGTAAAATATCCGCATTACTTTTTGATAAAACAGGAACATTGACCAAAGGTGATTTTGGTGTAACCAGAATCGAATCCGTCAATGAAAAATATTCCGCATCCGAGATACTGAGACTCTCCAGTGCTTTGGAGCAAAGCTCCGAACACCCAATCGCTGTTGGCATTATCAAAAAGGTAAATGAATCAAAAACAGCGATTCCGGAATTGAAGAATTTCAATGCCATTACCGGTAAAGGTGTAGAAGCAGAAGTAGAGGGAAAGCAGGTCAAAGTCATCAGCCCTGGTTATTTAAGGGATGCAAAAATTGAAATTCCAAAAGATGCTTATCGAGATGCTGCCGAAACAGTTGTTTTTGTATTGATTGATGGACTATTAGCGGGCTATATCGCCCTATCGGATGAGATAAGACCAGAATCAGCAGAGGCAATAGAAGTGTTTAAAAAGAACAATATAAAGGTATTTATGGCAACAGGGGATAATGAAAAAACCGCTAAGGCTGTTAGTCAAAAATTAGGACTTGATGGGTATTATGCGGAAGTACTCCCCCACCAAAAGGTTGAAATTGTAGAGGGACTACAGCAACAGGGAGAATTTGTCGCTATGACTGGAGATGGCATCAATGATGCACCGGCATTGGCAAAGGCAAATGTGGGAATAGCCGTCGGATCAGGTACAGACGTAGCGGCTGAAACGGCTGACATTATTTTAGTTAATAGCAATCCAAAGGATATTGCCAACCTAATCCTTTTTGGGAAGGCCACTTATAAAAAAATGATTCAAAACCTTATTTGGGCGACAGCCTATAATGTAATCGCCATCCCATTGGCAGCTGGTGTTTTGTATAAATCAGGCTTTGTATTAGGACCGGCAATAGGAGCCGTTTTCATGAGTCTGAGTACCGTTATCGTAGCCATCAATGCCCAACTGCTGAAACGAAACATGATCAATCAATAAGCTAATATAAAACACATATAGGAATAACTTAGTTCCGAAAGCACTGGTTATGAACAACCACTATAAATATAAAAAATGCAATATACAATCAATCTTATAAGCGCCTTTTTGTTGTTAATAGGTATGAATTTGCAGGCACAATCTGACAAGTCCATTGAAGGGAATATAGATAGTTTACCCGTAAGGGAATATACACTTGTACTAAAACAAGAGAAAGTCAACAAGGCAGGAAAAGAAGTAATCGGAATGACTATTAATGGTCAAATTCCCGGTCCGGTCTTAGAGTTCACAGAGGGAGAATATGCCGTAATTTATGTAAAAAACGAAATGGATGAAGAGACTTCAATCCATTGGCACGGTATTTTACTCCCCAATTTTTATGATGGAGTTCCTTATTTGACGACACCTCCCATCGAACCCGGGCACACACTCAAATATGAATTCGCCATCAAACAGTCCGGCACTTATTGGTATCACGGACATACTATGCTACAAGAACAAGTTGGAGTATTCGGTTCATTTATTATTCACAAAAAAAAGAAGTCCATTGCTTACGACAAGGAATTAGTATTGATGCTATCTGACTGGACAGATGAAAATCCAATGACCGTACTCAAAAATCTCAAAAGAGGGACAGAATGGTATAACTTCAGAAAAGGGACTTCTACCCCTCTAAATCAGGTGATAAAACGAAGGGCGCTTGGAGCACAATTCAATTTCTGGCGTCAGCGAATGGAGGGAGCAGATATAGCCGATATTCGCTATGCAGCCTTTCTTATCAATGGAGAAAAATCCGTGGAATACCCAGCGTTTAAAGCGGGAGAAAAAGTACGCCTGCGGATTATTAACGGAGCTGCATCTACCAGTTTTTGGATGACATTTGGCGGACAAGACCCTCTATTGGTTTCTGCTGACGGCATAGATATTGTACCCGTGAGAAAAAATAAGACCTTCATTGCTATTGCGGAAGCCTACGATTACATCGTGGCTATTCCCCAAGATGGCAAAATAGAATTTAAAATAAGCGCTCAGGATGGCTCCGGCACGGCATCCGCTTTCTTAGGTAGAGGGGTTCTACAAAAGGCAGCTGATGTGATGAAGCCGGATAAAATTGGTATGATGAAAAAAATGGCCAAAATGAACATGAAAATGGGAGCTCATGCTTTTAAGTTCCGCCCTAAAAAGGATGAACGCCTTAAAATGAAAAAAAAATACGGTATGAAAATGGATGGGGATATGTCAGACATGAAAATGCAATCATCGATGAATAATAATACCTCAAAAAAGATGGACAATACCGAGATGAAGATGGATAAAACAATGCAAAGCAAGGACATGTCCAATCAGTACAGCTACGACTACCTTAAATCACCAACCCAAACTAACTTTAACAAAGATATTCCCGTCAAGGAAATTTTGTTAAACCTCACAGGTAATATGCAAAGGTATATATGGAGTATGAATGGTGTGCCCTTATCCGAAGCTGATAAAATAAAAATCAAAGGGAACCAAGTAACCAGAATCACACTCAACAATCTCACCATGATGCACCACCCTATGCACCTACATGGGCATTTTTTTAGGGTGATTAACAAAAATGGTGATTATTCTCCGTTAAAACACACGGTGAATGTCCCCCCCATGCAGGCAGTGACTATTGAGTTTTACGGCAATGAATATGGAGACTGGTTTTTCCATTGTCATATTTTGTACCACATGATGGGGGGAATGGCTCGTGTATTCAGCTACGATACACCCCGTGATAAGCGCATGTCCAAGTATCCACTCAAAACGATCGTAAAAGAAACCGATAGATATTATACATGGGGCATGCTTGATGCCGCTTCACAAATGGCCGCTTTAAACTTAGTTCGTTCAAATATCAGAAACCAGTATAATTTATCCTTGGAATATGGGTGGAACAAAAACTTTGAAGCAGAGGCGACTTATGAGTATTACCTACACGATTTCTTTCGTCTTTTTGGAGGTATTAATGTGGAAAATGAAATTCCCAAAAATCTTGACACCTTGAGTTTTACGGCTGTAGCTGGTATTCGATATTTAACGCCCTATCTTTTTAGTTTGGATGCCCGTATTGACAACAAACTAAGACCTAGAATCTCCTTAGGTAGAAGTATAATGCTTTTCCCCCGCTTCTCCATTTTTGGCTATTATGAGTACCAGCTTGATCTAGGAATTACAACCAATTTTCCAGAAGGTCAAACCTACCAATCCGAAATAGTCTGGAGCGCAGGGGCTGAATATCTGCTTTCGAGAGATTTTTCATTGATGCTAAACTACGACAACCGCTTTGGAGCAGGCGGCGGTCTTTCGATTAGATTTTAAATAACCCTACAGCAAATAAACACTAAGATATCTTAACCATTTTTCACCAAACTATAAAATTAATATTTATGAACAATTAAAAAACAAATTTATTATGTTTAGACACAATCTACTTTTCATCAAAAGTTATTTTGGAGTTTTTATTTTTATACTCGCATTTCATGGAAATATACAAGGGCAATCCTTTCCTTATGACATCGTGATAGAGCCAGCATTCACCATCCCCGGATTAGATGGAGTTCATTCTTTCGCTGCTGCGCAATCCGCAGGAAAATGGCTCATCCTTTCAGGAAGAAGGGATGGGATGCATAGAGGTGGTGGAGGTGCGAATAACCCAGCCTTTCCCTCCAGTCAGGATAATACGACTATATACGTAGCCGATCCTGTTAGTATGCAATCATGGTCAATTGGGCTAAGTAGTCTTTCGACCAACCTACAGAATCAACTAAGCAGTACAAACACTAGTTTTTATCAGGATGGAAATTACCTCTATATCGTTGGAGGTTACGGTGCTGACAATAGTGGAAATCATCAGACCTATGGTTATTTGACTGCGATAGATGTTCCCTCCATTATTACTAATATTATCAATGGGAATAGTATTACCGGGGATTTTATTCAATTGGCTGATAATCGCATGAAAATAGCAGGCGGGCAACTGGGAAAAATTGGCACTTTTTTTTACCTCGTAGGAGGTATGGAGCTGACCGGAAGATATACCCAAATGTCCAATCCTATCTATTCTTCGGAACTCAGGAAATTTGAAATCGTCAACAATGGATCCAGCCTAAGTATCGCTAATTACACGGCTTCGTCAGATACCGAATTTCACAGAAGAGATTACAACCTTATCGGACAAATATTCCCGGATGGAAGTTATGGCTATATGGTATCCAGTGGCGTATTTACACCAAGTGACGGCGTTTTTTACAATCCAATAGAAGTAAAGTCGAATGGCTACACCGTCATCCCGGAGGCAACATTCAAGCAGGAGTTCAGCCACTATCAGTCCGCCAAATTGGCTATGTACAACCCAACACTTAATGAAATGCACAGTATCTTCTTTGGGGGGATTGCCCAGTATTACTACGATTCAAATGGTAATAAAGTAAATGATACGGATGTTCCCTTTGTCAAAACAATAAGTAGAATGACACGAGTGGGAAGCGGAGCATATTCAGAAAGTGTTTTTACCACTGAAATGCCTGTATATCTTGGAGCAGGTTCTGAGCTCTTCTTAGATGAGAACCTCCCGATGGCTGGTCATGAGATTTTGGATATGGATCAACTATCGGGTAATTCTATTACGGTCGGCTATATATTTGGAGGATTGGAAAGCGGAGCAGGGGATATATTCCCATCCAATACAGCGAATTCTTCTGCATCCAATAAAATATATAAAGTTAAATTGACTTCCACCGTCTTACCGCTCGATCTCATAAATTTTCAGGGGACGACTAATCTTACAACAGATTGTAGTCAATCTCGAATCCAGCTTTCATGGGAGACAATCAATGAAGTAAATGTCAAGAAATTCATCATCGAAGGTGGTAAATATGGTAACTTTGAAAAAATTGGTGAGGTCATTTCGATTGGAAGTGAAGATAAAACACGCTATCAGTTCAAAGATGATCGACCTATCAACGGTAAAATGTATTATAGATTGAAAATAATTGACAATGATGGCAGCTTTAAATATTCAGATATTATTGTCGTCTATGGGTGCTCCCAAAAATCACTGGAAATCTATCCCAATCCAAGCAGTGGTGTGGTATTTATTACAGGGGATATTTATCAGCTCAAACTGACTATTACCGATGTCAATAACCGGATTCACCCAGTATCCATACAACCGATAAATGATGGACTCCGACTCGATCTATCCGGCTTAGCAGCAGGCGTTTATTATTTAATGACCGATAAAGAGGAAACGTATAAAATCATAAAGAATTGAGTTCACTAGATGTATTTCCTCTTTTGCATGAGGGGTAGTAGTGGTCACGCCATAGGCGTGAGTCGCGCTTTTTGGCGCGACGGCACCCACGGATGACCCGACCCGCCCGATTTTTTGATCGGGTGGGTCATGCCCAAATAATAGCCCTTAAAATGACCAATTCATCATCAAATAATAATTTCGTCCAGCCTGTGGATATAAACCTTTATCAACTGCATTTTGAGTGTCAAAAAGATAGCGGTATGACCAGGCATTGGTGACATATAATTCATCAAAAATATTTTTGACAAAGAAAGTTAATCGCATTTTTTTGGCTAATTTCCATTTCACATCGTAGCTGATGCTAAAATCTGTAAATGTGTAAGCCGGCAAATGACTCGCATCATCCATGGCGAGATTAATGTATTGTTTACCGACATATTTGGTTTGTAAGCTCATTTTTACGCCTAAATTATTTGGAGAATAGGCGACCAAGGCACTCCCCATTACAGAGGGGGAAAATGACAAATCGGTGTTTTCATGATGTAAAATCGTCTGTTTCAACCAATTAAAATCAGCGTCATAGGTATCCAGATACTCATCAAAAGCTTTGACTTTATTTTGACTCAATGTCGTATTTACACCAAAATCCAACTGAGCAGAAGGCATCCATTTAACTTGTAATTCAAGCCCACTTCTGCTACTTTTCGGGACGTTTATTCGAGTGTATTCACCCACATCATTAATGCGTCCGGTCAATGCCAATTGATTGTCGTAAGACATCTGAAACAGGTTTGCTTTCCAGGCAAATTTCTTAGCAGCTCCATTTATTCCAGCTTCAAAATCCAATAATCGTTCCGCCGTAGGAAGCTGGGAAACGGGGGTATCTACCAGGTCATTTCGGTTAGGCTCCCTATTGGCAAGCGCCACAGAAAAATAGGAAGTTAATTGGCGATTCACCGTATAAGTAAGCCCAATTTTTGGGTTAAAAAACAGGTAATCCACTTTCTGTTGTCCCCGGCTAAGGTCATCATTTATTCCAAGAAAGGTATAGTTCACCCTTCTCATTTGCAAATCGCCAAAAAAGGATAAATTCGGCTTAATTGCGTAAGAAATTTTAGTAAAAATATTACCATCATTTTTTGTAGCGTCCTCATCGTAATAGACATGGTCATTCTCTGACAGACCGGCATATCTTGCCCAGATAACCTGTCCAAAATGACGTCCTTTATATTGGTGATAAGCCCCACCGAATGTCACTTCCAAGGCAGAATTATTAGACGTATATTGCCCGGTTAACAAAGCTCCATAAAAGTCATTTTGAAGCCATCTTCTCCTAATCAGGTCATGTGACAGGGTATCAGTTGGGGCAGGTTTTTGCAGGCCGTATTTCGTGTAATTTTCATCCGCTTTATACTCTTCATAAAAACCGCCACCTTCTGTATAGTGAACAGCGCTTTGAAGTTTAAAATTATTGGTCAATTGCCAATCATACAATAGTTGGAAATGAGTCTGGCGGTAATCGTCCACCTGATTGGCATAAGGCTCGCCCTTTTTTTCAGTTCCGGCAGGGTTAAAAGTACGTGTTTTGGCATCATTGACCAACTCTTCCGGGATACCATACCATGCCTGATAAGTAATTTCATGGCCAGAAAAAACATTCAGTCTCAACATTGACACCCTCCCTCTATACACAGCCGACACCGCATAACTAGACAAATCGGAGCTTGCACGATCCACATAACCATCAGATGTCACTTTGGATAATCGCCCGCTGATACTAAAATGCTCATTGAGCAAACCCGAGCCGAAATTTAAACTTCTTTTTCGAGAATTAAAAGAACCAACCGCAGCAGAAAAACCAGCATAAGCGTCCTCTTTTTGGTCATTAGTGGACAAATTAATACTCGCCCCAAAAGCGCCTGCGCCATTGGTCGAAGACCCGACCCCTCTTTGTATTTGAATATCATCGGTGCTTCCGGCAAAGTCGGGCAAATCCACCCAATAAACGCGCTGTGACTCCGCGTCATTCAAAGGGATCCCATTAATGGTGACATTGATTCTTTCGCCATCAGAACCTCGAATACGCATACCGGTATAACCAATACCAGCCCCTGCGTCAGAGGTCGTCACCACCGATGGTGTCCATTTGAGTAACATCGGCATATCCTGCCCGGAATTATTAGCCTCTAAATGGTCGCTGTCCACGACTTCATAAGCAAAGGGGGCGTTTTTATCCACCCGCGTGGACTGAATCAGCAATTCGTCAAAAGAAAAAGGAGCGGGCTGCATCGTGAAATGCAATAAATAACGAGACACCTCCTTTTTGACTTCTACCGTTTTAGTGATGGTTTTATAGCCCAAATAAGATAAACGCACATGGTATTGTCCAATGGGTACATCCTTGATCGAATAATCTCCTTTGTCGTCACTAATTCCCCCTTTATTTAACTCAACGATCACAATATTGGCACCGGCAAGAGGTTGTCTATCCACATCTAAAACACGACCAAAAAATTCGCATTGCCCATTCAACAATCCGGTTAATAAAACAATACTTAAAATACTAAAAAAACTCCTTTTCATTATCTGTCTTAATTTTAAAAGGAGTACGCTCGAACTGCGATTGGATGTAAGAAAACCATCCAAAATATTATACTTTCCCTTCCCGGCATTATCCGGGCAGGTTCCTGTTGAAGTTTATCAACAAAGGGTATAATCTCAGCCATACGGCACCCCAAAATGAAGTGCAAAGGTAGGTCAAAGTATTTGTTAAGTCAAACCAATTTCGAGTTTATTTTTAATGGTGTATCAACTGGTGACAAAGGCATATTATTCAGCAACCTGTCCTCTCAAGTATTTCCGATCGATATAAAAAGTGCCAAAGGGCAATACAGAGGCCACTAATATAGTCCAAAAAGTTTTTTTATTCCACTGCATTTCGTCTTTGAGCATAAAGGCAATAATCACATAAGAAATAAACAAAATTCCGTGCGGCATGCCAAGCGATCTAACCAAGATGTCATTGCCTCCAATATATTTGAAAGGAACCGCAACAAAAAGTAATAACAAATAGGATATTCCCTCCAAAAGGGCAATTATTTTGAATGTTTTAAGCATAATAAATGATGATTAAAGATAATAAATTTTGTCAAGAGGTTGAATCTTTGATGGTATGACAAATCATCACCCAATGGGAAATTGGGTGATGATTTTCCATTGTTAATCTGGTACTTTATCCGGGTTTAACAAATCATAAAATTGATCAATTTTAGGTAATATAATAATTCTTGTGCGGCGATTGGTAGAGCGTCCTTCCGCCGTGGAATTATCAGCAAGCGCATTATATTCGCCTCTTCCTGCTGCAATCAATCGGTTGGGATCAACGCCGTGTTTCGTCTGCAAAGCACGAGCCACAGAAGTAGCCCTTAATACACTCAAATCCCAGTTATCCCGGACACAATCACTCTTCATAGGGACATTATCGGTATAACCTTCAACCATAATTTCCAATTCAGGACGAGACTGTACAATTGCAGCAATTTTCCCCAATACTTCATTCGCTCTGGAAGTAATGGTATAACTACCGCTTTCGTAGAGCATTTTATCAGAAAGGTTAATAAAAACGACTGTTTTATCCACTTTGATTTCTACATCGTCATCTTCAATTCCTTTTGACAATACCCCTTTTAGATTAACGGCAAGTGCTAAATTAATAGAATCTGTTTTTGTTTTGGCTGCCTGAAGGAGGCGAATGTATTTATCTTTACCCTCCAATTGAGACAATGTCGCAGAAATATTTTGGTTAGCAGACTGGGACAGATCCGTCAAATCTTCCACCTGATTGATTGTTCGATCACGTTGTTTTTTGACATCCTCCAATTGATTCTGCATTTGATTAATTTCATTTTTGCGTCCTTCAAGGGAAGCTTCTAACCTCGCTTTGCTCTGTTCGCAACTGGACAATTGGCGCGTTAATTTGGCAATGTCCTGAATAGATTGTTCATTACTCATATTCTTGGCATCTAATTGCCCCAATAATTCATCGTACTTTTTTTTGCTTACGCAAGAGGTGAGTAATAAAGAAACCAAAAGAATGGCAAACATTTTTTTTACGGTGTTCATCGTGTTTTGTATTTTTAATTAATCATAAAGAAATGTGCAGAGCTTAGCCGCTACACTTGTACTCAAACGCAAAAAAACGTAGAATATGATAAATATACCGTATAAAAGATTAACTCATTTTAATTTCGGGGCAAAAGCATCAAAATAAATGAATGCCATGAATTTACAGGTCTATTTTAGTCGCATTCTTTAACTCAAACGACTCTGTCGTAATTTTTACTTTTTCTGCAAAAATCACGATAAAATCAAGGAAGGTTTTCATTTTTTAGCCCGCCTTGAAAGCTGTCATTATCACCTATATTATAAAAAACAATATATTAGCGATAGTAGATCCAATATGATTTTGGCACCATAATGTCGTACCGTTGGTGCTTTTTTGTTTCCCATACCGAAAAAAAAAAACAACAATCCAATCCGTTTCCGTGTATAACTTACCACCTATAATTGTTGGCAGTATATCAAATGTAATGCTGCCACAAAAGAGGAAGTCACTAAAAGTTCTTTAAATTGTGTAAGCAGTAACTTTACATCATCAAATTTTCGCAAATAGAAACCCGCAGTTTTT
>CAZNCI010000041.1:0-18495 GCA_964571475.1 uncultured Saprospiraceae bacterium
CCTTTTTATGTAAAATAACACCATCTTGCATCTATATAAAAACACAGGTCGTATGAAAGGATATTTACTCATTATTTTAATGTTGATTACAGGGGTTTTACAAGGGCAGCAAATAACGCCAGTATATTACCGACTCAGTCATGAAGAGGCTCGACAATTAATCGAATCCAAATGGCAGTTTGATGACTCTTTTTTACACACACCTATCGAAGGTATTCTGGATGAAAACCAATTGGCAAATGGTTATTACCTCAAAATGGAAATCAGAAACGAAGTAGAGCAAATAAACCTGATAAACAGCTCGAATCTGAGCATTCATATCCTTCCAAATGATCGTGATTTGGTCGTTAGTGTGTTGGACGCTCTTGACCGTCCCATCCCCAATGCTACCGTTCATTTTGGTGGAAAAAAATTAAAATACGACAATATAAGCCACACGTATTTTCGCAAACGAAGCCATCGGGAAAAGACACTCAAAATCGAAGCCAATGGAGAAATAGTATTCCTGCCAGTTATCAATGGCAGCCCCCAATACTACAAACGAAGATGGCAACAATTGAAAGGCAGAAGCGTGGTTAAAGTGGTTAGCTTTCCCGTTACACTACTGTGGAGAACCTATCATTTTTTTAAAAGAATCATCCAGTATGGGCATTTATCATTTTATGCTTTACCGCAATTCAGAAAAAGACCCCATCTTGGGTATATTGTTTCCAATAAACCCATTTATCGCCCTGGCGACACCCTCAAAGTTAAGCTGTTTTTTACCAAAAAAAATGGGCATCCATGGAAAAAAGACATCGACCTTAGAATAATCCAAAGCCCCAATTACAAAAAAATAGCCACCTTGCCCATGACTAAGCTTGGCGGTGGTAATTACGCCATTAATTTCCCTTTACCCAAAGACATAAAGCTCGATACACGCTTGGATTTACACCCTCTTTTTAATAAATCAAAACGTGCGAATATCTCCATGTCTGTCAAAATTGAAGATTATCAGTTAGACCAAACCAGTTATCAGTTAAGCAGTTCGAAAAAAAACTATATCAAAGGAGAGAAAATCATCCTCAAAGCAACCGCCAGGGATAAAAACGGGCAAAATATCGTCGATGGACAGCTCAAAATGATCGTCACAGCCAGTGCCACCAATTGGCAACAAACCATCTATCTTGCCGATACCCTTTGGAGGCATAAGCAGGCACTGCGCCCCAAAGCAGGCACCCAAATTGTATTACCCGACTCCATCTTTCCCAACGCCAATATGACGGTCAAAATCAACGCATGGTTTGTCAACAGCAGGGGCGAAACTAAAAATAAAAGCCTACAATTTACTTATGACAATCTCCGTGAATATGCAAAACCAGATTTAAAAATCGAAGAAAATTTCCTGGTTATAAATACAGGTGACCCCTCCAAAAGTTATGGATTAAAAACTATTCTATCCGATGGCAAAGAAAGTAAAACAAAACCTGTTAAACTGCCCTTCCGGGAAAAAATAGCCACTTCAATCGCTCTTTATGAGCTCTATTTAGAAGATAAATTAGTCGCCTCCCTTGATATGACAAGGCGCACACCTCCGGTTTATTTTGAGGGTCATGCCCAAAATGACTCATTGTTTATTCAGCTGGACAACTCAATGAAATTACCGATTCACTGGCAATTACTGGCAGGTAAAAAACAAATCAAAAGTGGTTTTACCCAGGCGGCTTCCTTTCAATGGAAAGGCCGCAATCATCCCAGTAAACAATACAAATTATTGTATCAATTCACTTGGGCAGGGAAGCCTCAATCCAGAGAAGTGGAAATTCTTAACCTCAAAAAGAAACTTGATATTACCCTCTATCAGCCCATTCAAACTGCCCCCGGTACTGACGTGCCGCTAAAAATCAAGGTCACCGACTATAAAGGCAGACCCGCCTCTGGTGTTAACCTCAGTGCCGTAACCATCAATAGTACTTTTGAAGGCAGCTCATTTTACAATACCAGTAAAATTTCCTACAAAACTCCAAAAAATAGATTTTTATACAATAATTACCACCTCCAATCATTGCGAAATTATTATTGGAAACGCCCCATCGACTCCTTTGCGTATCGACATTTTAATTTGGGTAAACAACTATATTTCCAATTAAGACACCCTCAAAATGGGGTTTTTATCCACAGGGACTCTACAGAAATGGCAGTGCCGCAACTAGCCCCTTTTATTGTTAAAAATGGAGTGTTACAGCCCATTTATATGATTTATTGCAATCGAAAACTGGTGTATTATTACGGCAGCGATTCACCAGTCCCTTATGCCTTCAAGGTAAGACCCGGGATAAATAAAATTGATATTCGGACGCTTAACGCCATCTACACCATCAATATCTCCATAAAAGAAGGGCAAAAGTTGCTGCTTTCCATTGATGAAGATAATTACAGCTCAAATACTGATTATCCCATCATAAAAAGAAAGATGCCAGCAGAGCTCAATCCACAGGAAAAGCAGATCATTGGCAATAGCCTGTTGACATTTCAGCATTTACAAACAGCTAATTATTACGTTTGGAATCAAAACGGAGACGTTTATCAATTTCGGCAGAATAACACCAAACTTTTATCTAAAATTGGACCTTTCATGCCAAATGATACCATCTACTTCCAAATCCGGGGGGGATTCAAAACCTCATTTATTTTTGAGCCGGGATTCAAATACGAAATAAGTCCCCAACGGCAACGACTTTACCAATACGAAGAATTTCCTTCCAGGCATCATTATCTTCCATCCATCCAGCCAAGGAGTGAACTCGACGATACTTTATTAAGCACACGGGATATTCAAAGGAATTTACCATGGATTTATCCCATAATAGATGAAATTCCGGATACAGTCTATGCTTCATCTGGCCGAATTAAATTTGATATAAAAAACTTGCCGGAGCAGAATATAGACTTCATTGCATTACAAAAATTTGACTCCAGTCTAATCTTTTTCAATGCCCAATATAGAGCAATCGGAAACCTGCAACCGGGAAATTATACCCTTTTCGTTGGAACAATTTTTGATAAATTTTTACAAAAAAATATAGTTATTAAGTCAAATACAACTACACTTTTACCCCCAATTGATTGGCAAAATGCCCAAACCATGGAAACCGGCAATCCACTTTGGCAACAACTTCAATCTGGTCAAAAACGTCCCCAAATCTCCTATAAGGAAAAGAAATATTCCCCCAAAAAATATTTATATTATAGCGATAGCCGCATGCTATCCGGCATAGTGACGGACCAGACTGATCCACTAATCGGCGCTAGTGTTTATATCAAAGGAACCAACATCGGAACAACGACTGACTTTGATGGATATTTCGAGCTGCTCATTCCAGACCACCCCTATGAACTCATCGTCAGTTACACCGGTTATCATCGGCAGGAAATAGGGCTAAAATCAGGGGGCATTGTCGATATTAGATTGACAGAGAGTGTGGCATTACAGGAAGTAGTTGTCAGTGGTCTTGGCATCAAGCGAGACCGTCGCACGATGGCTTATGCCACACTATCAGGTAAAACCACCGGTATTTCCATCCGTGGTAACAGGTCTAGCGCAACCAAATTTTACAACGATGGACTCAATATTATATCTCCACTCAACCAGCTCAAAGAATCCTTCAATAGCAATGCGGCTGTTCGCTCCAACTTTAGAGATGACGCTCTATGGTCACCCAATCTTATCACCGATAAAAATGGAGAAACCTATCTGCACTATCGACTTCCTGACGATATTACGGCATGGAATACGACCGTCATCGGTATGGACAAAAAGAAAAGAATTGGCATAGGACAGTCGCAAATCAAATCTATCCTACCCGTTACGGCAGAGTTGGCAATGCCTCGTTTTTTAACGGCAGGAGATGAAGTGAATATCATTGGCAAAACCGTCAATTACACACAAGACAGCTTTGCCCTCACGACCCGGTTTGAGCAGGAAGGACAACTCGTTCAAAAGCAGTACTATCAATTAAAAGACTACGTCATTGATTCCGTTTCCATCATCGCACCAAACAATCAGGACTCCCTACATCTTACCTATCAGGTAGAAACTAAAAATTATGCCGATGGAGAAAAAAGACAGGTCGTCCTTCACCCGGTCGGCACAAAGGAGACCCTTGGTCAGTTTTATATTTTGGAAAAAGATACCAATATTATCTTCAGGCCTCGGCAAAATACAGAAAAAGTCGAGCTTTATTTCGCCGGCAGTCAGGTCAATGCACTAATTGACGTCGTGGATAATTTAATCATTTATCCCTATGGATGCAATGAGCAATTATCCAGCAAACTGATCGCATTATTACTCAAGAAGCAAATCAATAATCTAAGAGGACTTCCCTTTACGGAAAGTAAAACCATCCTTGAAATTATTGCCAAATTACAGAAATCACAAAATGCCAATGGCGCCTGGGGCTGGTGGAAAAATGGCACTTCTTCCAATTGGATCACTCACCATGTCATCAAGGCATTATCCATGGCAAAGGAACAGGGCTACGACTCTCCACCTCTGGAAAAGGCACGCTTATTCATCACCTCAAATATTGGACGCAGTTCAGAAAAGTCATTGCTTGCAGATCTCTTGCTACTAAAAGAGGCCGGCCAAAATATGGACTATCAATCCTATATACGGCAGATTGATCCCCAGAAATTAAACTTATACAATCAACTTCAATTATTGCTGCTAAAGCAATCCTTACAAATGCCTTATTCGGTCGATTCTCTACTCCAAAAGGGGCACAAAACCCTACACGGTGGTTTGTATTTTGGTGAGAAGAATTATCGCTTTTTTAATAATGATATCCTTCCGGGTTTATTGGCTTATGAGTTTTTACAAAAAGAAGGGAAAACAGCCGAAGCTACACAAATACAACGTTACCTCATTGAACAAAAACAAAGCTATAATACCTATTTAGCCGCCAGCGTATTGTCCGTATTACTTCCTGATATGCTTCAAAAATACGATTTCAAACAATCCGCTAATATAAACCTGTTACAAGGCGATCAAATGATCAAAATAGATAGCTTTCCCTTCTCGACCCAATTGAATGCTCAACAAAATATTGAATTACAAAAGCAGGGGACAGGGCCGGTTTATGCCACTATTTATCAGACTATTTTCAATAAAAACCCACAGCCCAAAACCAATTTCTTCAAGGTGAGTTCCCATCTCAAACAGGGAAATCGGGTAAGTAATCACTTGAAAAAAGGAAGCAGTGCCCAGCTCATCGTAGAAGTATCCGTCGAGAGGGAAGCTGAATATGTATTGATAGAAATTCCCATCCCCGCCGGCACTTCTTATTATTCCAAAGTAAACAACCGGCGCTATCCGGAGGTGCATCGGGAGTACTTTCGAGAAAAAACCGCCATTTTTTGTCAAAAACTAAAAAAGGGAAATTATACCTTTACTATTGATTTAGAACCGAGATTTACGGGTAAATACACCTTAAATCCAGTTAAGGTGGAGGAGATGTACTTCCCTGTATTTTATGGTCAGAATGGTATTAAACAGGTGGAAATTAGTCATTAAAATTCGCTTGTCATGTGAAATTTAATTTTAGGAAAATTTTCCTGAACGGTACGTAAAACCCAAGCGGACTCCGCCATAAATACCAGCTTTCCGTCCTTATCCTTCGCAATGTCGCGTTTACGCCTTTGCAGGAATTCTTTGAGTGCAACAGGGTCATCACATTCGATCCAACAGGCTTTATTGAGATTGACAGGTTCATAGGTACAGCTGGCACCGTATTCGTGCTCCAGGCGGTATTGAATCACCTCAAATTGCAGTGCACCGACTGTTCCGATTATTTTACGGTTGTTCAATTCTTTGATAAACATTTGGGCAACTCCCTCGTCCATCAACTGATTTAATCCTTTGGCCAATTGTTTAGCTTTTAGCGGATTGGCATTATCAACATACCTAAACTGCTCTGGGGAGAAACTTGGAATTCCCTGAAAATGAAGTATTTCTCCTTCTGTTAAGGTATCTCCAATTTTAAAATTTCCGGAATCGTATAAACCGACAACATCACCGGCATAGGCCTCTTCAACTACTGTCTTTTTGGAAGCCATAAAAGACGTGGGATTGGAAAATTTCATTTTCTTACCCAAACGGATATGCTGGTAATTAGTATTCCGCTGAAACATCCCGGAGCAAATCCTCAAAAAGGCAATCCGGTCTCGATGTTTGGGGTCCATATTGGCATGAATTTTAAACACAAAACCCGTAAATTTCGGCTCTTGTGGCATGACTTCTCTTTCTTCCGTCATTCGGGGTAAAGGAGGAGGAGCTATTTCCACAAAACAATCCAATAACTCCTTTACTCCAAAATTATTAATAGCACTCCCAAAAAAAACAGGAGAAATCTCTCCTTCTTCATAATCTTTTCGATTAAATTCGGGATAAACCTCCGTAATCATCTCTACTTCCTCTCGGAGTTCCTCTGCAATTTCATCTCCAACCAGGTCGTTTAACAGCGGCTCTGATAAATCTTTTATCTCCGTCACCTCTGCCGCCTCGTCTTGCTTACCATGAGCCTGAAAAAGCACTAAGCGTTCTTCATACAAATTATAAACTCCTTTAAATCGCTGCCCCATTCCTGCCGGCCAACTAAGAGGGGTCACATTAATACCTAGTTTCTGCTCCACTTCATCCAATAAATCCATGCCATCTTTCCCTTCTCTATCCAGCTTATTAATAAAGATAATAATCGGTGTTTTACGCATTCGGCACACCTTTACCAACTTCTCCGTCTGTGGCTCGACTCCTTTTGCAACATCAATTACCACAATGACACTATCCACTGCCGTCAATGTCCGAAAAGTGTCCTCCGCAAAATCCTGGTGACCGGGGGTATCCAAAATATTTATTTTCAAATTGCGATACTCAAAAGCCATCACGGAAGTAGCCACGGAGATACCTCTTTGCCGTTCAATTTCCATAAAGTCAGAAGTAGCACTACGTTTTATCTTATTTGACTTCACCGCACCGGCCGTCTGTATCGCACCACCAAAAAGTAATAACTTTTCAGTCAGCGTTGTCTTTCCTGCATCCGGATGACTCACAATCCCAAAGGTTTTCCGCTTGGCAATTTCCTGCTCTATACTCATATTTCGTATTGATCTATACTCAAAAGCCGCAAAGGTAAGGGATTTGAATGGGAATTAAAATAGAAATCAAAATAGAAATGAAAATAGAAATCAAAATGTAAATCAAAATGGAAATGAAAATGGAAATGAAAATTAAAACTTACCTAGCCTGACGACATCCTTATAGTTCAAAATAAAGCAACCCAACGCGCGCAAGGCTTCCTTTAGGACTGAGGCGCGGGAGGGCAAAATGAAAACTTGCCTAGCCTGACGACATCCTTATAGGTCAAAATAAAGCAACCCAACGCGCGCAAGGCTTCATCCTATCCGACATTCGTCAGGCTAGGCAGGTTAGGACTGAGGCGCGGGAGGGCAAAATGAAAACCTGCCTAGCCTGACAAATGTCTCATTGACCTCAAATGAGTAACTCTAAATGTAAAATTAGTGCATTCCAAAAAAAATATCTCCTTCACCAATCACCGGTTCTCTCCCGCCACTTTTAAATTTTAAATTTCAACTTTACCCTTTTAAATTAAAACTTTACCCTTTTAAATTAAAACTTTAGCCTTTTAAATTTCAACTTTAAAGCAAACCTGCCACGCCCAACAAAAGACAGACAAATCATGCTGTATCTTGTAAGTCTCCATACTATAAAAAGCCTCCCCAAACTACATCAGGAAGGCTTTAGAAAAATAGGATTTAATGTTTGAAAAACGCGAAAGCTTAATTATTCACAATGGGTATTTAATTTGAATCGATTCCAACAATGCCATTCATCATCTCCAAATCTATTGGGGTCTTTGACTCTTCCTGCTTCGGTGCTGGTACTTGCTTCAATTTCAGTAAGATTATCGAGTACTTTGCTGTATATGTTGTAAAATACATTGAAATCTTCATTCTGTGAACCATAGCTGATATAGGCACCATTGCTATTGCTGTTTTCTTCAATATTTGTATAGCTGATTTGTTCAGTGCCTAAGGTGAGATCTTTGCTGTAGTCAATGGCGATTGCCTCCGCATTTACTACACCTGCGATGTTCTTATACAAGGTCCATTGTGCGGCGGTATGATCTGTTTTTACAATACCGGAGTACCAATGGAAGTCGGTGAAGCCGTTTTGTTGAGATACATACATATCCCATTGGACTTCTTCTTCTGATAATTCCTTGCCAACTAATTCTGCGGTATAGGTTATACCGTCAACTGTTACAGAATAGATCCATTTCCAGGTATTATCACCCTGAAAGATGGCTTCGTGGTTGAAGGCTTCTCGGAAGGATGCCACCGGTACTGCGAAGGTGACGTTTATGGCGATATTCCAATACACGACATTGGTAGCGGCAAAGAACCAATTGGTGAATGATTTAGTCGTGTCGGTATCTTCAAATCCATTAAAATTCATGATGAATGATTCTTCCGGTGGCAATTGTGGGGCGATTGGGTCCTCCTGCTTCACACAGGATGTTTGACTGATAGATAGTAGCAAAAACGTTGCGATGGCAAAAATAAAACTAAACTTTTTCATAATTTTTTTTTAAGTAAGCACCTTTGATATGACTACTCAGCGTTGATTATATATCGAGGTACTAAGTTATTAATTAATTGTTTACGCCCCTAATACACACGAGATTGGTGTTACCCTATTTTTTTTGAAAAAAAGTTTTTTTTGATTGGACTCAATAATCACACTTGCTTCGTTATTCAATCACCAATTGACCCTGTTGATCTGTAATGGTGATATCACAAGACCTTTGTAGTATTTTTGCAACTTCATCGGCGGAGAGCTGATTAAATTGGCCATTAAAACGACAATCCAAATCTTGTTTGTTAAGAATGAATTTTCCGGAAAAATAGGTGTTTAAATCACGAATGACATCACTTAAAGGGCTGTCTGTAAAATTAAAAATACCCGTCTTCCAGGCGAGATAATTTTCATTATTTAATGGATGTTTTGTGATGGTTTCATTATTGACAATCGCTGATTGTCGAGGGGCGAGGATGACTTTTTTATCAATGAATGAGGAAGTAACTTCTACTTTTCCCGTTTTGACGGAGATGGTGGTTTTTTCCTTTTCGTTGTTAACATTAAAAGAAGTTCCCAGTACTTGAATGCTTGAGTGCCGGGTAGTGATGATGAATGGCTTGTCTGGATTTTTTGCTACCTCAAAGAATGCTTCGCCTTCTAATTTTACTGATCTGGTGTCTCCTTGGAATTCTTGGGGATAGCTGATTTTTGCTTTGCTGTTGAGCCATATTTTTGTGCCATCACTTAATCGTAATTCCTGCGCCTGTTGTGTGCTTTCTATTTGAGCAATTTGGACTTCAGTAGCGGGTGTTTTTTGAAGATAGAAAAAAGCCGTAGTTGCAAGGATAAGGAGGATGATCGCTGCTGCTATATTTTGAAACTTACGATAAAAAGGAATGATTTTAGCCGTATTCTTTTGCTTGGAAGTCATTTTTTGCTTGACTATATTCCAGGCTTTTTGGTTGTCAAAATTTTTAATTTCAATGGTGCCTTTTCTTAGCCAAAGGCTTTTTAGTGTATTGTATTCCAGGGGGTGTTCTTTTTTGAATTGGCCAATAATCAACTCTTCCTCAGGGGAGGCCTCCTGAAGAAAGTGTTTGAGTAATAAACGGTATATTTTTTCCATATTTACTGATTATGCAATACTCTTTGTTTATAGGTCGAAAAATACTCGGCAGACCCCTAGTTTATATAGCTTTTAATGAGGAATTTCACAGAAAAAACAAAAGGGAAAAAAAGTTTTGTTCTTTTAGTATGATTCTCATTTTTTTTAAGGCACTTCCCATTTGATTTTCTACGGTTTTTACTGAAATATCTAATTCTTCCGCAATTTCTTTGTAGGTAAGTCCGGCTTTTCGACTTAGTAAGAATACATTTCTCGTTTTTGGGGGTAATTTCGATGCAAAATAATGCAATAATGGCTCGATTTCTTCTTCTTTTAAAATGGATGGGGTAGTGGCTATATTGGTGTCAAATTGGTCGGTGGGGATCTCTTTTTTCCTCTTTTGTGCACGAAAGTAATCAAGGCACTTAAAGCGGGTGCTTTTTAATAAATACGCTTCATAATTACTGATTTCTTTCAATTGGTCTTTTTCCCAAAGTTGCACGAAGAGGTTTTGAACAATTTCTTCAGCGACTGTGTCATTCCCAATAATCTTTGTGGCGTAGTTGCACAGGGGAGAATAAAACTCATGAAATATATCTTCTATTTCTTTCAAAATTTATTTTTGAAAAATGTGAGGAATTATGATTAAAAATCCAAATTTACAACAATAATTGTTTCTAGCTAAAAGATGAGCGGAAGAATTTGGGGTAGCGCTACAAATTCACCATCACCAAACACCCGTTTCCTTCCTCCGGCTCAATGCGCATCCTTCCTCCGTGCATGGCTATAATCTTTTGGCAAATAGCCAATCCTAATCCATTGCCGGGGTATTGCTTTTGTGAATGCAGCGTGCGGAATAATTCCGTGGCCCGGTCTTTAAATTTGGGGTCAAAACCAATGCCATTATCCTGAATGGTTATGCTGGAGCCGGAAGCTGTAAGGTGAATAAGGGGTATTTGATCGGCAGGCTGAAACTTTAGGGCATTATCCAGCAGGTGGATCAATAGTTTTTTGACTAGCGCCTTATCTGCATGGAAAACCCCTTGGCTGGAAAGGCTGATTTTAGCCTGACTTTCTTTTATTTTATCCCTTAATTCATATTTGGCCAACTCTAGTAAGTCTTTTAGTGAAAAGTCACTTTTTGAAACCTCCGAATGGATGGTTCTGGAATAATCAATAAGCCCCTGAAGGTAGTTTTTGGTTTGTTGTAAACTGTGTTGTAATTCCTCGATGTGCATGGAGAGATTTTCATCATCGCCTATTTTTGCATTAAGCATATGGATATGACCATCCATGACACGGAGCGGAGATTGTAAGTCATGCGAGACGGCATAGACTAGCTTTTTATAATCGGTTTGGAGGGTGTTAATCGTCTCTGGCAATTTTTTTTGCTCTTCCATACTATAATTGAGTGCAAGAATGAGCCAAAATTTGGGTCACCTCACCCTGTTCTAAGGGCAAGATGACTCATGTGTTTTAGGTCACTCTAATATTTATAAATCACAGGGCTATGCGTATTATAAAAGAAAAAAGACCACATATCTGCCTGTTCTTCTATGATTTTGGACACGGGCTTTCCAGCACCATGCCCCGCATCTGTTTCTATACGGATTAAAACGGGATTTGTTCCATTATGGCATGCCTGTAATTTTGCTGCGAATTTAAATGAGTGTGCCGGTACCACTCTGTCGTCATGATCGCCCGTCGTAATCATAGTGGAAGGATACCTTACGCCCTTTTTTAGATTGTGCAGTGGGGAATACGAAAGCAGGTTCTTAAACTGCGTAGGATCGTCACTTGATCCATACTCCGGTATCCACCCTTTCCCTACGGTAAATAAGTGGTATCGAAGCATATCCAATACACCTACTGCCGGAAATGCCACTGCAAATAAATCGGGTTGTTGAACCATGCAGGCACCGACCAATAGCCCACCATTCGAACCTCCGGCGATAGCCAGTTTTTCCTTGGAGGTATAGCCTTCTTTGATGAGGTATTTGCTTGCCGCAATGAAGTCATCAAAGACATTTTGTTTGTTGAGTAACATACCGGCTTTGTGCCACTCTTCACCATATTCACCACCTCCACGTAGTGTGACCATCGCAAAAACACCACCATTTTCTAATAAAATAATTCTGGAAGTACTGAAATAAGGGGTTAGGCTGATGTTGAAACCGCCATAACCGTATTGGTAACAGGGGTTTTTGCCATCCATTTTTAGTCCTTTTTTATGGACGATAAACATCGGGACTTTTGTTCCATCCTTACTGGTGAAGAAGACCTGTTTTTCAACATAATCTTCCGGATTGAATTTTAATTTTGCTTTGTAAAATTGAGTGGACTCACCGGTTTTAGGATCGTATTTGAAGATCGTATTGGGGTAAGTAAAGGAGGTGAAACTGTAAAAAAGTATTTCGTCCTCTTCTTTTCCTCCAAATCCGCCTGCACTCCCCAGACCGGGAAGTTTGATCTCCCGCTTATTCGTTCCATCGTAATTGTATTGATAAAAACGATCGGTGGCATCTACCAGATAATTGACAAACAATTGCCCGGCTCCTGCATTAACTCCTTGTAGGAAGTTTTCCGTTTCCGGAATGATTTCTTCCCAGTTTTCAGGGGCTGGGTTATAGGGGTTAACGGAGACTAATCTGTATTTTGGCGCACCAATATCGGTCCGGACAAGAAAGCGCCCATTGGTGTGTTTGACCACCGAACTTTTGTGGGAATAACCATTGAATAACTCTAGGAAAGGTCCCCCTTTTTCCAAATCTTTGAAATAAACGGCATAACCATCGGTTCCGGGGGAGGCGTAGAGCAATAAGTATTTACCATCTTCGGTGATTACTACGTTATGGTACATTCCCGGGTTTTTCGTGTCTTCATATATGAGTTTGTCTTTGGATTGGTCATCTCCAAGTTGGTGATAATAGACATTGTGGTGGAGGTTGTTGCCCGATAGAGCTTCGCCCTCCTTGGGCGCGGGGTATCGGCTGTAAAAGAAGCCATTTTTATGCCAGGCCGCGCCTGAAAATTTAACCCATTTGATGACGTCTCCTGTTTCTTTTTTGGTAGCAATATCCATGACGTGGATTTCGCTCCAGTCAGAACCTGCGTCAGATCGGGTATAGGCAGCGTATTTATTATCCTTAGAGAAACCGACCAGGCTAATAGAAGCCGTTCCCTTTTCAGACATTTTATTAGGATCGAGAAACACTTCTGCCGCTCCATCCAGTCCTTTTTGGATATAAATGGTGGCTTGGTTTTGAAGTCCATCGTTTTTGGTGAAAAAATAATTTTCACCTACTTTATAAGGCGAAGAGAGTTTGGGGAAGTTCCAAAGATCCGCATAACGCGCTGCTATTGCTTTCCGGTACGGAATTTGGTCTAAGTACTCCTGAGTTATTTTATTTTCGGCTACAACCCATGCTTTGGTATCCTCTGCATTATCATCTTCTAGCCATCGGTACTCGTCTCTTACCTTTGTCCCATGGTAGTCATCTACCTGATTAACAGTTTTGGTCATTGGGTATTTTAAATCTATCATTTTATTAGAAATTGAAGGGTTTTCCTTTTCTACAACGTTTTTTGTTGTATGACAACTCCAAAGGAAAATGCCTAAAGAAAAGGCGATAATTAATTTTTTCATTATAATTGTATTTTTGATTAGCACATCTTAAAATGTGCTATATTCGGGTGAATATATAGTTATAGTTTAGCACCAATAATTGGCAATTCTTTTCTGTGAAGGATCAATGTGATGAGGCAGCAAATAAAAACGGTTACTGCCATGTAAAACAAAGCACCGCCATCATTGTTGATAACAATGCCTAATTTAGTAAGGTGTGAAAAAATAGCCCCACTAATAATACCAAGTCCCAAAAGGCTGCCAATTGATTTTGTTTTTGGGTATAATAATAAGACCGCGGTGATTAACTCCAGAATGCCGATTCCTATTCTGCCATAGGGCTCTAATCCTAATTTGGAGAAAATATAGACACTATCCGGGTGAGCTGAAAATTTAAAAAATAAAGTTTGTAAAAGAATGACTGCAGCAATGATTCTTGCAATCCAGGAAAAGCTTTTGGTATTCATGTCGTTATATATTAGATGACAAAAATAAGCTTTTGTTTTCACTTTGATTGCTAAATGGAAAGAATTATGTCATATATAATCGACTAATCGCGCTATTTCGGGTATAAAATAAAAAAAATATGGATGTAAAATAAAAAAAAGAGAACTCTTTGTACCTTTGCCGACCTTGTATGTTCCGCGTTATCTGGTAGTGCAAAACCTAATGACGGTAAAGCAGGTTTGCCGGAGCGCTGAATAGCAAAATTTAATACAAATTAAAATAAAAATAGTATGCCATATTTATTTACATCTGAGTCAGTTTCTGAAGGACACCCTGATAAAGTTTCTGATCAAATTTCAGATGCCCTAGTAGATCACTTTTTAGCATTTGATAATCAATCAAAAATTGCTTGTGAAACCCTTGTTACAACAGGGCAGGTCGTTTTGGCTGGTGAAGTGAAAACCAAAACTTACCTTGACGTCCAGCAGATAGCAAGAGATGTTATCAAGCGTATTGGTTACACCAAATCTGAGTATATGTTTGAGGCAAACTCCTGTGGTGTTTTTTCTTCCATTCACGAGCAGTCCCCTGATATTAATCAGGGTGTTGAGCGTGTTAATCCCGAGGAGCAGGGAGCTGGAGACCAAGGTATGATGTTTGGTTATGCAACCAACGAAACGGATAATTATATGCCGCTGGCCATTGATTTATCCCATCGCATCCTTTTGGAAATGGCTGCCATTCGCAAGGAAGGTAAGTTGATGCCTTATTTGCGCCCCGATTCCAAATCACAGGTAACTATTGAGTATTCTGATGATAACAAACCGCAGCGAATTGATTCGATTGTCGTCTCTACACAGCACGATGATTTTGATGAAGATGAACGTATGTTGGCAAAGATTAAAACGGATGTAATTAATATCGTGATGCCAAGAGTAGTCGCCGATCTGCCTCCACATATTCAGGAGTTATTCAAAGGAGAAATTGTCTATCATGTCAATCCTACGGGTAAATTTGTCATTGGCGGACCTCACGGAGATACCGGCTTGACAGGAAGAAAAATCATCGTGGATACTTACGGCGGAAAAGGCGCTCACGGTGGGGGCGCATTCTCCGGGAAAGACCCTTCTAAAGTGGACCGATCTGCAGCTTATGCAACTCGGCATATTGCTAAAAATATGGTGGCTGCCGGCGTTTGTGACGAAATATTGGTACAGGTGTCTTACGCCATTGGCGTCGCCAAACCAACTAATATTTATGTGCAAACTTACGGTACAGCTAATGTGGATAAAACAGACGGAGAAATCGCCAATATCATTGATGAAGTATTTGATATGCGTCCTTATGCCATTGAAAAACGCCTGAAATTGCGTTCCCCCATTTATAGTGATACCGCGGCTTATGGGCACATGGGACGTACACCAGAGGTGAAAACAGTTAGTTTTACCAACGGCTCACGTGAAACCATCGAAATAGAAGTAGAAACTTTTACCTGGGAAAAATTGGATTACGTCGATAAGGTGAAAAAAGCCTTTGGACTGTAATCATTTGAGTCGTCAGGAGTTCTTTCCGGCTCTTGACGATTCTAACCACTCCTGCATTCGATTGGCGACCAATTCCCAGTTGGAGTCCAGCATGACATCGTGTGCAATATCCGGAATGACAGAGACGGACGCGTGGTAGGTATTTGCAGTTTTTTGAATAGCTTTAGGAGAAATAACCCGATCGTTTTCTGCCCCGATGACCAACATTTTTGGAGGAGTTATCTTTTTCGTTTTCGGTAAATTCAAACCCAGCATTTCGATATAGCCAATATAAGCTTCACTCTGCAATTGAGCATGATAAAGAGTTGTTTTTTCATCAGAAAGTGATGAAGAGAATAGGAGGTGTTTTGCCGCTGCTTTATTGGCAATTATTTTTTTGAGGTCTATGGTTAAATTAGCCTTGATGAAGGAAAGCGGGAATTTTTTTACGACTTTGATCGTAGGACCTATTATACCATAGGGTGGTACAGATGCCAGTAATATGACCGCAGGAGCTGTATGCTTTTCCAAATATTTTTGAACGATAAAGCCCCCCATAGAGTGACCTGCTAAAATTGGATTCTTGCCGATACTTTTTACTGCTTGCCGCAAATCTTCAACATAATCTTTTATTCTAACACGCCAAATTGCTTTGTTGCTGTCACTTTTACCGTGATTTCGGAGACTAAGGGCATAACAATCATAACCTAGGTTTGAAAAAAAAGGTAGGAAGTTGACTTGCCAGCACCAGGCTCCGTGCCACATGCCATGAACAAATAATAAAGACTGACCATTTGGCTCTTGTGGTGTTTGATGTATTATTTCTAATTGCATAATTATGTATTAATAACGATAGGATAGACAAATTTACAAAAAAAAAGCCCAAACAATTATTCTTTGATAATTGCTTGGGCTATTTAAGTATAAAAATAACCGCTTTTAATCCTTAAAGATGCGTCTATGTCCTACTTTATTGTCCATAATCAATGAGACCAGGTAAAAACCTGATGGTAAATTTTGGTCAATCCCAAATTCAAAAGTATTCATACCTTCCAATGCATCATAGTGCATTTCGTCCAAAATGATACCTTTGATATCTGTAATTTGAATGGTCACTTCACTCGCTTCATCTGCGGCTACGTTCACAAATAATTTTTGTGTCACGGGATTGGGAAAAACCTGTAACTCTAATTTTGATTCGTCTTTGAATGATACACCTGTGACCTGATGAGGCTCCATTAGGAAAACATTATCCTGCATCGTATTGACACCGGTATTTCTCATGATGATATCCTTTAACCTCGTTTGCTTGATGGCGTTAATTTCTTCAGGTGTAAATGCCGGGTCATTTTCATAATAGAAACGGTCGCCATCTCTTAATGTATTGAATTGTCGGGTCATAATAGCCATGACCGTCTCACCAAAAAGTGCATTACTCATGTGTGTTTCAGACAATAAGCCCACCCAAGGGTCGATATCATCTATGAATCCATAAACATTTTGAAAAGTTTGATTGAACCATTCATCATCTGAAATTTGGTCGAAAGAAGTCAATTTGGGCAAACCAAATACCTGACGAATGGAGTTGTAATCAGGTAAGCCCCGGTCTCTTCCTCTTTGAATATTGATTGCTGCCAAATCCATTCCTCCCTGTCCGGGGAATCCGAAAAGAAAATTTCTAAGATCATGTATCATTTTAGTGTCAAAATCCTGCTCTATTTGCGTGCCCATTCCGATTAATAATGGGTCAATCCCTCCTCCTTCAGCAATGACGTTTGGGTTAAAAAAAGCATCTCGTAGTAAAATATTTCCCTGTGGAATAACATCACCGGCATTATTCATTCTAATAATCTTGCTATTGATGACAGAGTGTCCATAACGATAGGCTGCTACTGAAAATACATTCATGATGCCCGGTTCCATCACAGGGTCATAACTAGTGTAATCTCCTAAATGTACGCCCAGTGTAGGCAACCACTCTTGATAGACGATTGCCTCTATCTCCGCACCTACTGTTTTTCTGGCACGTTGATAGATTTGTTCGTCGTTCCATGTTGGATTTTCTGCTTTGATTTCGTCGCATAATCTATTGTGCTCTCTCACAAATAGCGTATGAAGGGTAGTTAATAACGCATTTTCATTGGCTCTTACATCACCTGCAACAAACCACTTTGTAATATTGGGGTTGGCCATTGCCATAACGGGGGCGTTGGGGTCAATTGGACTGCCGAGTTCTCCTGTAATGGTGGTATATGTGAGTAATTGACCGGAAGACATCCTTAATTTACCATTTTCGAAAGTTCGTAGCCAATTAGCACGCATTTCCGTAGATCCATATACATTAGATGCATCTATAAAAGATGAAATTGCATTGGGGAATTCCCTTGGATTATCGGGGCTGGTTCCCGTTGATTCATCCCCCGCAGACCTGAATAATGGAATCATGGCTCCTCCTGTGTTAAAAGGATCAAAATAGGGGTCTCCTCCCGGTACCGGAATTGGAAAGAAATCATCTTCACTATCCAATACCAGCGTAATGTCGTGGTCGATGAATTGTCCCCATACAAAGGCGTAGTCACTCAGTGTTAATACATCAGGCAATAACCCATCTTGATTAAAAATCGTATTACTAACGAAGCGGGGGTTGGGTCTGTTAAGGCCTGTTGGCGCTGAAACGCCATCCGAATAGGTGGTGGGTGTGGCTCTTAATTGATTGGTGCCTTTTGCGCCCCATTCCGGATGTTGAAGGTTGTTTCCTGCTCCGGTGAAGCTTCTGTTTGCCTGACTGAAGGTAGTAAAACTTAATAGACTAAATATAGTCATAAGAAGTAATGTTCTGGAAGTGTGTAAATTTTTTGCCATCTTTTTTATGATTTTAAAATAATACAGAATCTACCTTCTACTTTTCGGTTTTTGGAAAATGAAGGCAATATTCATAGGATTTAATAATAAGAAATATAAAAATAGCCAAATGAGTATCCCTTGATACCTGGCTAATCAATTCAATAAATTAAAAGAAATAGGAAATGTAGGCTGCTCAAGATGCTCAATATAAATGTCCGCTGGAGGACACTTTCATTAAGACCCCACAAAAGAAATGGAAAAATAAGAAAATTAAAAGTTTTCAAATATGTTGTACAACATATTTAGAGATTTTGAT
>CAZNCI010000042.1:0-9725 GCA_964571475.1 uncultured Saprospiraceae bacterium
CTGCCCACTGAAGCCTAATTACACTTTTATTTTTTTACTAACAATAGCATCAAATAAAGCGGAGATAGAGCGGTTTTCTACCGTACTTCGGATGGTTTTGGAAAATAATTTTGCTGTAGAAAGTACTCGAATTTTTGAAGAGGCACTTTCTTTGATTGGGATTGTATCACAAACAATTAACTCCTCAATCGCCGAATTTTCTATTCTTTCATAAGCCGGACCAGACAACACAGGGTGTGTACACATGGCTCTGACGCTTCGAGCCCCTTTATCCATAATAGCTTCTGCTGCTTTTGTTAAAGTGCCGGCCGTATCGACAAGGTCATCAATCAAAATAACATCGGCTCCTTCAACGTCCCCTATGACAACCATGCCTGCAACTTCATTTGCTTTTTCTCTGTATTTATCACAAATAACTAACTTCGTTTTAAAGTGATTAGCGAAAGCGCGAGCCCTTTTTACGCCACCAACATCAGCTGATGCAAAGGTCACATTGCTCATGTCCTGATTGGATAAATAGTTAAAAAAAATGGGTTCACTTTTTAAATGATCCACAGGTATGTCAAAAAAACCTTGAATTTGATCGGCGTGTAAATCCATGGTCACAATGCGATTGATTCCGGCTGCCATTAATAAATTGGCGATTAATTTTGAGGAAATCGGAACCCGGGGTTGCTCCTTTCTGTCTTGCCTCGCATAACCATAATAAGGTATAACTGCCGTAATATAACCAGCTGATGCCCGTTTTGCGGCATCAATCATCAATAGTAATTCCATCAAATTTTCCGATGGTGCAAAGGTAGATTGTATAAAAAAAACAGAGGAGCCTCTGACTGATGTTTTGATTACAGGGTGTATCTCTCCGTCACTAAAGCGATTAAGCTCTATTTCGCTAAGTTCTTCTCCATAGTAATCACTAATTTTTTCAGCTAAATAATTAGTTGCTGTTCCTGAAAAAAGTTTTACCCGAGCCATTATTGTGGAATTTTTCACTATGAAGTTAATAGATTTGTCGCAAAAGTAATGGTTTTATTTTTCATTTGAAAGGTAATTATTATTTTATTTTTTTCTTTCTGTGACAAACATAATTAAATCCTTTAAAGATTGTTTGGCTGGTCCATCTTGAAAAGTGTCTAATATTTCGAACGCTTCATTTCTATATGACTCCATTGCTTTTTTGGCATATTCAATTCCTCCACTTTGCAAAACAAAATCAATTACGACGCTCACCTGTTGCGTATCCTCGCTATGCCGTTTGATTATTCTAATGATGCGTCTTCGCTCTTTGGAAGTTGTGTTTTGCAGGGCATAAATAAGCGGAAGTGTCATCTTTTTTTCTTTGATGTCAATACCTGTGGGCTTTCCTATATCATCCGTGCCAAAGTCAAATAAATCATCTTTGATTTGAAACGCGATACCCAGTTTTTCGCCAAATAAGCGCATTTTTTCAACTACTTCGTCATCCTTTGTTGCAGATACGGCTCCAGCACTACAGGCAGAAGCTATGAGTGATGCCGTCTTTTGCTTGATGATGTCATAATAGACTTCTTCTGAAATATCTAACCGCCTGGCTTTTTCTAATTGAAGTAATTCTCCTTCGATCATTTCCTTAACCGACTCCGCTACAATTTCGAAAAGACGGTATTCTTTGTGTTTTGTGGCTAATAACACACCTCTTGATAATAAATAGTCTCCGACCAAAACGGCTATTTTATTTTTCCACAGCGCATTGATAGAAAAAAATCCTCTTCTTTCCGAAGAATCATCTACTACATCATCATGTACAAGGGTTGCCGTATGCAAAAGTTCAATAAAAGTAGCGGCGTGAAAGGTAGATTCATTCACTCCTCCACAAAGTTTAGCACTCAAAAAAACGAAAATGGGACGTATTTGTTTACCCTTTCTTCTCACGATATAATACGTGATTCGATCCAGTAAAGGCACCGGAGTCCGCATCGCCTCTCTAAAGTGTCCTTCAAACTCTTTCAGTTCCTTTTCTACAGGTCGTCTAATGTGTTTTAAAGAGTTGGACATTCTAATGATTTGGTCACGTTATAGTTAAAAATGAATCTTCTAATTGACTAAGAAAATCCAAAGCTATGAAAAATATACTATATAGAAGTGTTTGAATTAAAATTCATTTATTTATTTACTCATTTTTATGGTGGTGTACTAAATGGAATGCTAATATTATTGCCACGAGACCCGTCCCGCAAGGGTGCGGGACGGGTCTCGTGGCAATTTAAAAAGGAACTTTTAGCGACTACCTGTTTTGTGGCAGCATTACATTTGATGCACTACCAGTTTTATATCTTTAACCACCAATTGCCAGTTAGAACGCCCTCTCCATTTATTTTGACTAAGCGTATAACATATATCAAAAATTTCACCCGATAAAATTCGATTTGAAACCTCTTTGTTAATAAAAAATGCCATTCCTTTGACAGGTAAATCTCCTTCCTGCTTCATAATTAGCTTCAGGTGTTTCTCTTTTAATAATCGAGAATCTCCTGTATCGACAACGCCTCTTGTTACGAATATTGGATTCCTATTTGAAGGTCCAAATGGAGCGAGTATTTCCAAAATTTCAAATAAGGAATCATTTATTGCCGAAAAATTTATTTCACTATTGTACTCAATAAGGGGTGTTTTTTGCTCATCCGTAATATGTGCTGCGACATAACCTTCAAAACAATCTTGAAAAGCATTTAAATTGTGTTGGAAAAGGCTAAGTCCCGCAGCATATTCATGCCCCCCGTAATTCACTAATGAAAAACTACAATGACCGATTGCTTCATGAATATCAAAGCCCCTAACTGATCTGGCAGACCCTACAATTATGCCCTCCGATTCCGTCAAAATAATAGTGGGCTTATGAAAGGTCTCTACTAATTTTGAAGCCACTATACCTACAACTCCTTTGTGCCAGTGTGGTTGAAAAAGTACAATACTGTGGGTATCTCCCCGCTCTTTTTGTTTTTCATACAATTGCCTGGCTTCTTCTGTTATTCGGTGTTCAAATTCTTTTCGTAGCTTATTTTGATAGGCCAATTGATTGGTAAGCTCGGTTGCGTCCTTTGCATTTGTGGCTAATAGTAATGAAACGGAAAGTGTTGCTTCTGCCATTCTTCCCGCGGCATTGATAAGTGGAGCGATCCCAAAAACGATGTCGGAAATACTCAGGGGAACTTCCTTTTGGCTATGCTTAATCAGGGCAGCCAAACCGGGTCTTTTTGTTTTGTCCAATAATTTTAAACCAAAATGTGCTAAAATCCTATTTTCCCCTATTAATGGTACGATATCTGCGGCAATACTAATTACCAGTAAATCTAGCAATTCCATCCAGTGCTGTTCAGAAAGGTTTTGCCTTTGGCAATAGGCTTGAACAAATTTGAAAGTCACCCCACACCCACTGAGAAACTTAAACGGATATTCACATTGTGCTTGTAGTGGGTCTAATATAGCGTAGGCATTAGGCAAGGTTTTTTCTGGTCGATGGTGATCACAAATAATAAGATCAATACCGTAATTTTTAGCTAAATTAGCGGGATTAAATGCCTTGATCCCACAGTCCATGGCAATCATTAAGGTGAAGCCATGACGGTGGGCATACTCAATACCTTCTAAAGAAATTCCATAGCCTTCCTTATACCTGTCCGGAACATAATAAGTAGGCTGGGTATTGCACTTTTTAAGAAATTCACTCAATAGGGCAATAGATGTTGTTCCATCAACATCATAATCTCCATAGAGTAAAATTTTCTCCTTGGAATCAATCGCAGCGGCAAGGCGACTAACCGCCTTTTCCATACCTTTCATCAAAAAAGGATCGTGCAAGTCATTCAAATCAGGGGAAAGGAATATTTTTACTTCTGCTGCTGTACTTACTTTTCGTTGAGCAAGTAATTTTGCTAAAAGTTCTGTAATACTACCTTCCTTTAATAACTTCGACGCTAAGACTTGATTGTGAGCCGAAGGTCTCCATTGGGTGCTTTTAATTGATGCCATTGAATATTGTTAGCTTGAACTATTTTGAGCTTATTTTTTTAACAAAAAATATAAAATTGTTTTTCATAGACCACTAAGGAAAGAATTTTTCTAGACAAAACATACCGTTCCTGCAAAAAAAACATACATCTTATTATTTTTTTACTTAACTTTACGCCGATTTTTACCCTCATTTTAGTTATTCAAGTTTTATGTTTCTTGATAAATCTTCATTATTTGTGACAAGTAGGAAGTCATACGGTCTAAATAATAGGTTTTGTCAACAGAAAAAGTGCCATAAAACCCTATTGTTCTGGCAACATGTGATAAGCAATCAGGTTGTATTATTAAGTATGTTAAAAGAAAGTTCTTTCTGACATCAACCCACACTTTACTATTGTTTTTCCAAAGAGTAATCTTTGGAAGGGCTTGTTTTTTGTTAAGTACTGAAATTAGTAACATAGTTTTAGGTTGTAATTATATTTTGCGGTAAACAAACACTCAAGATGAACATAACATTTACACGATTAATCCCTTTATTAGCATTGCTAATAACCTCTCTCCCTGTATTAAATGCCCAACTTATCTGGCCGGGAGATTTTAATAATAATGGAATAGTTAACGGTGTTGACCTCCTCTACCTTGGCTATAGCCATGATGTAGAAGGCAGCACAAGATTAAATGCTTCTACTGACTGGGATGGTCAGGCGATGAGTACCGCGTGGGGGCGCAACTTTCCAGATGGTACCAACTTTGCTTATGCAGATGCCAACGGTGACGGGAAAATCAATCAACTGGATTTAACCGAAGCTATATCACCTAATTATAGAAAGGTGCACGATGTCGCTCTAATAGATGTAAATTCGCCCGCAGGTGATCCGGAAGTTGATCCTTTACTTAATTTTCATGCAGATGTTATGGAAGCATCTTTAGGGGCGCCTATCGAATTTTCCGTTAATTTGGGAACAGACTCGGTTGCCCTTGATAGCTTCTATGGAATTACCTTTACTATATCTTATTTCTCCGATGTTGTGGATAGTGTATATTTTAATAGAGAAAGTGGTTGGTGGATAGATTCCACACATACCAGTTCTTTAAATATTGTCAATACTTATACAATAGATGATATTGGTTATATTGATGTGGCAATTACCCGTACGAATCACCAATCTGTTAGAGGATTTGGGCAAATTGGTCAATTGGGTTTTATTATTCATAATGATACCACTACGGTATTACCTCTGCCCTTCAAATTCGATGTCTCTCATGTTATCTTAATGGATGAAAATATGATTCGACTACCGATCTGGAATAGCACGGACGTCGTCGTTCTGACAACGGAGGATGATGTGGTGACGCATTGTCCCGACATCATTGCCCCCGTATGCGGAATTAATGGAGTCACCTATTTGAATAGTTGTTATGCCGAGGCCGCAGGAGTGACGGTTTATTCGGAGGGCGTATGTTATAGCGATTGTATTGACCCCAGCCTTATTAATCCAACAGCTGATTGTGGTGATGAATATGCCCCTGTACTTGGCTGTAATGGCATTACTTATATCAACGAATGTGTAGCTTTGGCTAATGGAGTTACCGAATACTCTATGGGATCAGGAAATAATGACGGTTGTTATGATGCTAATTATATCGTAACGAGTTCCGGTACTTCTGTAGATGCTGATGGCGTGATTTGGATGGACTGCCCAACGGCCTATGAGCCGGTTTGTGGCTGTAATGGAATAACTTACAGAAATGCTTGTGAAGCAGAAGCCAGTGGTATCATTTTCTATACGGCAGGAACTTGTAATTCCACCTGTATAGATGTTGAAGAAATGGATCCTTCGGCTACCTGCCCTACCGTATATGCCCCCGTATGTGGGTGTAATGGCGTTACTTATTCTAATAGCTGTGTGGCAGAGGCTGCCGGTATTACGAATTACACCAACGGTGTTTGTGGCGCTTCTTCCTCTTGGTGCAATGAAGCAGTACCCATTCAATGTGGTGATTTTTTAGCGAATGAATCCAATGTCGGTGCCGGTAATAATATCAGTTTCTACCCCTCTTGTAATAATTACTCTTTTTATGGAGCTGATAAAGTTTATGTTTTTAACAAAACTTCAGCAGGAGATCTTCAAATAGGCATGGAAATTATCACGCCTGGTCTTGATTTAGATTTATTTCTTTTGAGTGATAATTGTAGTCAGGTATCCTGTCTCGGTCAAAGTATTTCTAATAATAATCAAACAAATAATGAAGGGATCGTATTGGAAGATGCACCCATTGGTACCTACTATATTGTGGTAGATGGGCAACATAGTTCTTCTGTAGGAGACTATCGACTGGAATTAAATTGTGGCTACCTATTCTGTGGCGATGCAACTCCGCTTAGCTGTGGAGTAGCTTATAATGGAAGTAATATTAACGGTCAGGATGATGTCTCTTTATACGGGTGTGGCAATGTTTATAATGTTGAAAATAATGGACCTGAAATGGTGCATTATTTTACAATGACCAATGCAGGGCAGGCAGTGATTAACCTGACAGGATTGAGTGCAAACCTGGAGCTTTTCTTATTAAACTCCTGCGATAGAGGAGACTGTATTGACTATAGTCAAAACTCAGGAACAAATAATGAACAAATATCTGCCTGGTTACAGCCGGGAACTTATTACGTAGTGGTAGATGGATATAATGGAGCTATTAGTAATTACACCTTAACGGCAAATTGCGAGGCAGCTGGATGTAACTTTGCTCTTGAACCTCTTACTTCTACGCCTACTTCCTGTGGTGTAAATAATGGGTCGATTACCGTTTCTTCATGGGGTGGGTCGCCTGGTTTTATTGTTTCTTATTCAGGACCTGTGTCAGGTTCTTTTTACACCAATAGTAATTCTTGTACGATCTCAAATTTACCTTCCGGAACTTATATCATTACAAAAACAGACGCACTAGGCTGTTCTGATACACAAACGGTAATTGTCAGTTCTCAGGGTGGTTTAGCGGTCAACCTAACACCCAATGCTGCTGCCTGCATGAATAATGGCTCTGTTAATATTTATATTTCAAATGGAAGTCCACAATATACTATTAATATTTCCGGGCAAATTAATGCCAGTTTAGTGTCAAATAGCAATAATTTCACCATAGATGATCTGCCGGCAGGTAATTATTCCATACATATATCAGATGCCTATGGATGCTCTGTTTCTCAATCCTTTATAATTGAACATTCAAGTGGTAATTTCTCTTATACCCCTACTCCAAACCCCGCCTCTTGTGGTCAACTTGGGAGTGTTCACATCCAAACATGGGGTGGCGTTCCACCCTTTAATATTCAGGTGCAGGGACCTGTAAGCGGTTATGCCTCTACGGGAGCAACTTCCTTTAATATTATTAATCTTCCCAGTGGGACTTACACCATTACCATTGAAGATGTAAATTGGTGTCAACATACGGAAGTAATTACAATTGAAGAGCAAGGCGGTATAAGTATGGATGCTTATGCAAATAATGCCGCCTGTGGTACACAGGGCAGTATTCAGGTGAATATGACAAGTGGCACACCTCCTTTTAGTATTAGCTGGTCTGGACCGGTAAGTGCTTCAACAACTTTTAATAGTTATAATTTTACCATCCCTAATTTACCTTCTGGTTATTACTCCATACAGGTAGAAGATGCCAATTGGTGTAGTACCTATGATGTAGTACAGGTAGTGACAACTCAGGGTAATTTGTCCTTTAATGTAATTCCGATAGACGGTACTTGTAGTCAACTGGGGGCATTATGGGTGGATATTTTGAATGGGACAGGTCCTTTTACTGTATCTTGGTGGGGCCCATCCGAAGGAACGACCTCTGTAACCGGTGATGGATTCGATATTCCTAATTTGCCCGGTGGTGTTTATACCGTGCAAATTACCGATGCAAGTGGTTGCTCCAATACACAAACAGTTACCTTAATTAGTGGAAGTAATCTCGATGTTGATATCTCACAATCAGGAGGAGGCTGTGGACAAAATGCGGGTATTAATGTACTGATTAATGGAGGTAGTCCCAATTATACCATTAGCTGGAATGGGCCTTCTTCCGGATCAGTGACGGTAGCTGGTAATAATTACACCATCAATAATTTAGTTGCGGGAACTTATACCGTCAATGTAATAGATGGAAGTGGTTGTACCGATTACGAAGCTATTCAACTTTCAACTTCCGGGAATAATATCACACTGGATGCAACACCTATTAATGCAGCCTGTAATCAGAACGGAGCTATCTGGCTGGACATTTTAGGTGGCGGAGCTCCTTATACAATTACTTGGTCAGGTCCGGTGAATGGGTCTATATCAACGAATAATAACGGGTATAATATTGCTGGATTGCCAGCGGGTACTTATTGGGTTTCTGTTGCCGATGCTTATGGTTGCTCTGGAACAACTGAAGTGACCATTTATTCAATTAATAATTTTGATACGACGCTTAGCGGAACTAATTCAAGTTGTAATAATAGTGGAAGCGTTTCTATAAATATGACGGGCGGTACTGCTCCTTATTTTATTTCCTGGACAGGAGCTTCTTCCGGATCCGCCAATTCTAACTCTAATTATTATCAAATAAGTAATCTGAATGCAGGTACCTATCAGGTGACAGCGACCGATGCCAACGGCTGTACCGCCGTTAATACAATCACCATTTACAATACAGCAGGTAATATTAATATAAATGTAATACCAACGAATGTGTATTGTGGGCAAAATGGAAGTGCGACTATCACTATTTCCGGAGGAACACCCTCTTATTCTATCTACTGGAATGGACCTTCGACGGGAACATTAACTAGCAATAGTAATACGGTAGCGATTCCCAACCTAATAGTCGGCAATTACAATATAACTGTCACCGATAGCAACGGCTGTAGTGGTACAACTTCTTTTAATATCTATCAGGAAGAAGATGCAGTTGGAGTAACATTGGTCCCAACTAATGGAAACTGTTCTGTCAATGGTTCCATTCACGTTGGAATATCAGGTGGAAATGCTAATTATACGATCTCTTGGAATGGCCCATCATCGGGCTCTATCAATACCGCCAATAATTTTTACACCATCCAAAACCTGCCCGCTGGAACATACTCCGTGACAGTAGCAGATGCCCAAGGCTGTGGGGATGCTCAAAGTACTACCTTATTAGATACAGAAGATGGCCTTATGATTACCGGATCATTATTGATAAATGATTGTGGTCAGTATAATACCATCTGGTTGGATATCGTCGGTGGAACTGCCCCTTATGTTGTTACATGGCAGGGAACAACCACCGGGTCTTATACCACAAATAATAATGCTTACGAAATTCAGGATTTGCCGCCTGGTACTTATACCGTAAAGGTGACCGATGCCTCGGGTTGTATGGATACCCAAACCCTTACGATCTATAATGCACCGGCTGAATTGTTGACCCTAATTCCTACTAACGGCGAATGTGGAGAACTGGGTAGCATTCAGGCAAATGTCATAGGAGGAACACCTAATTATCAAATTGCGTGGTCAGGTCCTTCTAATGGAAGCGTCACAACCTCCACGAATTATACCATACAAAATTTACAATCAGGAAACTATTCCGTTACACTAACGGATGGTAATTGGTGTACAGACGTTGAGAATGTAACAATTACAAACGGCACAGGTGATTTAGATTTAAACGGTTCTCTATTATACAATGACTGTGGTCAATACAATACC
>CAZNCI010000042.1:9825-18221 GCA_964571475.1 uncultured Saprospiraceae bacterium
TCAAACCAATATCATAGGAGGAGCACCTGATTATCAAATAACGTGGAGCGGTCCTGTTTCTGGTAGTATTACCACTACTTCCACTAATTATGTAATATCCAATTTACTTTCCGGTACTTATACGGTTACCTTATTAGATGGCAATTGGTGTACGGATATAGAAGTCGTTACCATCACAGAACAGAACACACTTAGTGTCACCACCACAGGGAATAATGGCGTCTGTGACACGCCTGCTTCCATAGACATTTATATAACGGGAGGTAGTCCTTCCTTTACCGTATCATGGACGGGGTCTTCTGTCGGATCGGTCATTGTCAATACCAATAGTTACCATTTACCTAATCTAATTGCAGGTACATATAATATTGTTGTAACTGATGTCAATGGCTGCACAGATGGAGAAACCGTTGTCGTGTATGAAATTGACAATACCATTGATATTGTTACAGCTGGATTTAATGCAGATTGTGATCACCCAGGCAATATTCATGTCGGGATTGCGGGAGGGCAGGGCCCTTTTGTGGTGCAATGGAATGGACCGGTAATCGGTAGTGCCAATGTGTCCGGTCAAAGTTACAATATAGACAACCTTCCCGCGGGAACTTATTCTATAACAGTTATTGATGCGAATGGATGTCAGGATATGGAAACTGTTACCATTTTGGAAGAAGAAGGAATTATTGATGCCGTATTTACTGTTTATAATGGATTCTGTGGAGGGCTTGGTAATATTTGGATGGACTTCAATAGTGGCAATGCGCCTTATCAGATTACGTGGACAGGAATTGTTTCAGGAACAGCATCTACCAATACGACCTATTTTGATGTATTGGATTTACCAACGGGTACATATCAGGTGACAATTGTTGATGCCAATGGATGTTCTTATACAGAGACCGTCGTTATTACAAATATAATAAACGATATGACCGCATCTCTTTCTGTCATCCCAGGTGGATGTGGTGCTCCCGGTGCCATTAATGTAATTATGAGTGGAGGAACGGCGCCTTATACGGTAGAATGGACCAGTGTGAATTCTTCTGGTTCTCAAACAACAAATAATAACTCTTATTTGATGCAAAATTTACCGACAGGTATTTATTATATTACCGTTTCTGATGCGAATGGATGTGATGTCGATTTGAATGTACAATTGATCAATCATCCTAATAATTTGGTGGTTAGTAATACTGTTTTTCAACCTACCTGTAATCAGGATGGTTCAATTGGTTTGATTATTAACGGCGGTCAGGCACCTTATGACATTAGCTGGTCAGGGGCTGAATCCGGATCGACAACGGTTGCTCAGGCCAGTTATATAATATCTGGATTAACAGGAGGGCTATATACTATAACTGTTTCTGATGCAGGCGATTGTTCTTCTATACACAATATACCATTAGATGAATCCACCGATACGCCGGTAGTTGGTTTTACTTCAACAATTTCAGGACTTTCTGCCTCCTTTAATAATACTTCGGCCCAGGGAAGCTACCTATGGAATTTCGGAGATGGAAATACGTCAACAGCGACAGATCCTGTTCATGAATTTTCAGGAACAGGAACCTATCAGGTTTGCTTGACTATAACGAATTCTTGCGGTAGTGCTACTTACTGTGAAAGCATCATGCCAATGACAAGTGCCGATGCTGTTATTTTGGATGTAGAAGAGATGACAGCGACGAGTAGTACGAACTCATTGAGTCTTCCGATTGTTATCCATAACTGTGATATGATTGTTTCGATTGCAGGTTCGATTTTTGTCGAAGATGAATCTGTCGCAACAATTACCGGGGTAAGCGAAGGAGTGATTATGCCACAGTATAATCCGATGACTAAAATATTTAATTACTACGATAATACGGCACAGGGAATTAGTATTCAGGATGGGGATATTTTATTTTATTTAGAAGTAGAAATTCATGGTGCAATAGGGACTTCTACCAATATTAGAATAGTGGATGATCCTTTAGCTATTGAAGTTGGTACAATGATCAATAATGTTCCAACAGAACTACCGCACATTACAGTACCTGGAAGTATCAATATTATAGAGCAGTCATCCGGAAATGTTTTTGGAAATGTGCGAACATTCAGAGGAGACGCCATTAATAATGTTACGGTGAGTGCACTCTCATCCGGAAATGAAGTGACAACATCTACCAATGAATCCGGCAATTATGCTTTTGACGATGGGGTGTTATCCGGGCAAATGGCGACTATCCTAGCTGCAAAAAATGGCGCTCCTGCTAATGGACTTTCCACGTATGCGTTGTTTATTGGACAACGATTTATATTGGGAATGGAGCCTGTTCAAATATATTCTCCGTATCAAATCATTGCCGGGGACGCTAACTGTAGTGGCTCATTTACCACCTTGGATTTATTTATTATTCAGCAATTAATTATCGGAGCAGCTGATGATTTTGCCAATTGCCCATCTTGGGTTTTTGTTGCGGACGGGCTCGTTAATATGCCTGAAGATTTTACTTCACAAAACGTCTTCCCTTATCCCGTTGAAAATACAATGATGGTTGATCAAAATATTACAGCTGATTTTATTGGTGTGAAAGTTGGAGATATTTTAGGTAATAGTAATCCCGATGAGTTTCAGCCGATTGAGTTGGAGGATAGAACAGAAAATGATCTCGCATTTGTAGTAGAAAATAAATCTGTTGCAGCAGGGGAGATTATTTCAATTGACATTACAAGCTCGGACTTTATAAATATGGTCAGTATGCAGGCAGGTTTAGATTTTGATGAAGAATCGTTTACTTATCGTGGGTTTACACCGGGAAGTTCAACTCGTTTGGCGAATATGGTTGCCAATGAAATAGACGGAGAAGTTAGATTGAGCTGGTTTGATTTACAGGGAGCCGGCTATAGTACAGACACAGAAGAGGTCATCTTTACCGTTGAATTAGAAGCAATCAAAAATGTCCCTGACCTCTTATCTGCATTAGCAATATCTGACAGGAATATTCAAGTAAGTGCCTATGATTCAAATGGAGATCAATACGGAATTTTACTTACTTCGACAGAGGTAACTGAAACCGTAAATGTCAAGGAGGCAAGATTTAAATTATATCAAAATCAGCCCAATCCATTTAGAAAAAATGCGGTTATTCAGTTTGAATTACCACAGGCAATGGATGTGGAAATGATCTTCCATAATAGTTTAGGAAAGATGATTAAACACCTGAACATTCAGGGGGTAAAAGGAATGAATACAATGGAGCTTTCACAGTTAAAGATGGAAAGTGGGGTCTATTATTATTCCTTGAAAGCAGGCGAATTTACCGATACCAAAAATATGGTAATTGTTAGATGATAAAATAAGACACAGGCTTCAAACGAATAGTAAAATCATTATTGAAGCCTGTGTTCTTACTATGTTTTACCCAATACGAAGGCACTCCAAACATGCTCTAACCGGTTTATAAAATATGCACATGAGAAACAATATACTTTTACTAATTTTAGTAATTGCGTTATCCTATGCCGTAAATAGCCAATCTATTCAATTAACATTTCCCGAAAAAAATGCAGAACAGGGTACATTGGTTAATGTAGATTTGACCGCACAGGATTTTAATGAAATTGTAAGCATGCAATTTTCTATCCATTGGGATCCATCCATTATTCATTACGAATCATTTGAAATAACGGACTTACCTTTTGTTGCAATTGGCGATTTTAATTCAGATAATGGTGAGCTTCGGTTCTCTTGGTTTGATGTTGATGGAGTAGGGAAAACAATTGCAGGAGGAAGCTCTATCGTAGAGCTTGTTTTTACTGCAGTAGGGAATGTCGGCGACGTCTCACCCCTAACGCTTTCCGGAGCACCCCTTGCGATACAAATATTCAAAGCAGGCGAAAACGTTGGGGTATTTGATCCGGTTGCATTAACTCCTGTTGATGGATCCGTTACCATTATCCAGGAAGGAGCAATTGGGCTAACCTTTACGCAACCTTCCTGCGTGGGAGATGAAGATGGTGAAATTTTATTAAACGTTCCACCTGATGCGAATTATCAATATCATTGGACAAGGGCTGATGGCTTTTCAAGCACAGAAAAAGACTTAATCGGAATACCGGCGGGTGTTTATCAATTAGAAGTTAAAGATGCAGACGGAGTCGTCATTTTTAGCCAAATTGTCACCCTGATAGATCCAGCCCCAATCGAAATTGCCAGTATAGATTACGATGAAACTGATTGTCTGGGTGCAACAGGGATGGCGACTGTCCACGCAATAGGGGGGACGGCACCCTATTATTACAATATCTGGAATCAAGGAAATGACGAAGGTGTTTTTGTTAATTTAGCAATAGGCGATTACGCCCTAACGATTACGGATTCCCAAAACTGTACCTTCCAGGATACTTTCCACATGAGTTCCTTTAATGGACCAAATTTAGATTTAGGTCCGGATATCGACTTATGTTCTGATACCACAATTACATTAAATGCCGGAGCACACTTTTTCGTAACCTGGTCAACAGGATCGACTAATTCCGAGCTTAGCATTAGCGAATCAGGCTTGTATAGTGTAACTGTATCGAATAATATCGGTTGTACCGAAGAAGATAGTATCATGGTTGACTTAATGGCTACACCCCAGATTACAATCGAAAATGATGCCTTGGAAATATGTGCCGGAGACACGGTACAGATTCAATTGTCGGGGGCGGATAATTACCTATGGGATGCTTCCGGTTTTTTGAGTGAATTAAATTCTGCGCACCCACTTGCATTTCCAGATACGTCCACCATTTTTGTTGTTTTAGGTTCTAATGAGTGTGGTGCAGACGCGGCGGCTGTTGAAGTCAAAATTTTTGATACACTCGCTGATGCAGGATCGGATACTTGTATAATTACCGGAACAGAAGTCAGGTTGTTGGCAAGTGGAGGGGTGGCTTATCAATGGGAGGATGCCGATTACCCCGTCGATATTGATACTATTCCTGATCCAATTGTTAGCCCGGAAGACAGCACTACCTATTTTGTTGTTATCAATGACACCAATGGGTGTGAAATCAGAGATTCGGTGACCGTAACCGTTGCCAATGATCCACTAGAAAGTATTTTTATCGTCAATATGATTACGCCGAATGGAGATGGATTAAACGATGTTTTAGAATTTAAAGGAGCCAAAAAATTTGGACACAACTCATTGGTTATTTACAATAGGTGGGGCGATAGGGTTTATTCCAAAATAAATTATCAATCGGATGACGAACGCTTCGACGGCACCAAAAATGGGCAGGACCTGCCTACGGGTAATTACTATTATATACTTTCATTTCCAACGGGAAAGATAAAGCAAAAATTAACCATTGTCAGATAATACAACACTTATGTCAAAATATATATTTTTTTTAATAGTACTACTGGGAATGGGTAATTTGTCAGCACAACAACTACCTTTAAGGACTTCCTTTACCTCTAATAGCTTTGTCTGGAACCCTGCGATGGCTGCTCCTGAATCTTATTGGGAAATGAATATCACCCACCGAAAAGAATGGACGGGCTTTGAAGATGCTCCTTCCACCACACTAGCTGCTATTCAATATCCTTTACTGAAACAGCATATCGCAATTGGAGGCTATTTTATGAATGACAATATTAACCCTATCAAAATGAACTCATTGGGAGGGACTTTTACTTACAAATTAGAGATGGGGAAACATCGAAATATTCTTTCTTTGGGAATATTAGCCGTTGTGAATCACTTTTTTGTGGATGGTACCAATATTCAGGTGCTTGATCCAGGAGACAATACAATTCCTGCTGCTGAAAATACCGCATTTACCCCTAATGTTGGATTTGGTATTTATTATACGACGAATCCCATTGCTTATCAGCGTAAAAATTTATTTTATTTCGGTATAGCCGCCAATCAACTTATTCCATCTTCTCTTAAATTTGACAATAGTAATTTAACAGGTAGCCTGGCGGATTTTAAACGGGTAGTTCATGCTAATGCGATGGTGGGAGGACGTATTTATTACGGGAAAGATCTTACTATTGAGCCTGTTTTTTGGATGAATTACAGCGCGACTAATTTATACAATGCACACCTTAACGTAAAATTGGAAAAAATAGACGGATTTTGGTTTGCGCTTGATTTTGCCAGTAATCAAACCTTAGCTTTTCAGATTGGGACCGTTTATAAAAAAGGATTAATTAAAGATGGAGCTATACGAATGGGGCTTCAAGGTGCGTTAAATTTGGGGAGTCTGGCTAATGTTACCAGTTTGGGTTATGAATTTTACATGGCCTACCGCTTAGGATTATAAAAGGATAAATACAACCGAATTAATAAAAAATGAATAAAAAAACGCTGCTTTTACTACTATTTGTATGGATCAACAAGCCTCTTTGGGCACAACCGGAATTGACAATTTTTGATAATCATATTTATAATGAAAATATCAAATCTGTTCTGCTGTTTACACTCGACGCTGAATTTCCGGCGCCTTTAGTTGAGCTCAATACTGCTGATGCGTTATTATTATCATTTGATGAGCTGGAGGGAGAAGGAGATCGTTATAATTACACCTTGGTGCATTGCAATCAAGACTGGACAAAATCCGATCTCGACCCCTTGGAATATATGGATGGTTTTACTGATGATACCATTGATGACTATGAATATTCCGATAGGACGGTGATTGATTATGTACACTACGAATTAGAATTACCCAATGATAACATCAAATGGACAAAACCGGGAAATTACTTGGTCGTCGTTTATGATGATGACAACAATTTAATACTAACCAGAAAATTTTTAGTGGTAGATCCTGTATTACAGGTTGCCGTTCGGGATATGCGTCCAAGCAAAGCGTCTAAGGTTCGTACCCATCAGGAGTTTGATTTTGAGATAAACAATGAAAATGCTCAGCTGAAAAATCCACAAAAATTCTTAAAGGCGACGGTACTGCAAAATGGACGATGGGATAACGCCATTACTGACATTCCTCCAACATACGTTTTAAGCAATCGAATTGTATATGATTATCAGGATGAAATAGTATTTAGAGGGGGCAAGGAATTTCGTTTTTTTGATATTCGCAGCTTGAGGTTTCCCGGGGCAGGTGTGAATGAAGTACAATCTCCGGATGGTGAGCCTTACGAGGCTATTCTATTCCCTGATTTTATTCGGGATGACCAGTCTTATGTCCAGAGGGCAGATTTTAATGGTCGTTTTTATGTGATTAATGAGGATAGCCCTAATTCCAATTCAGGGGTTGCAGCTGAATATGTCCAGGTCTTTTTTACATTAAAGACAGGCACGCCTTTTTATGATGATAAGGTTTATGTACTGGGCGAATTTAACGATTGGCAGTGTTCTAGAGCCAGTCAGATGGTCTATAATGGTGCCGTTAACGGGTATGTAGCAAAATTTCTTTTGAAACAAGGCGTGTATAATTACGCTTATGCAACAATCCCGGGAGGTGAAAAGCATTCAATTAGTAGAGATGATATTTTTAAAAAAATAGAAGGCGATTCTTACCAAACGGAAAATAATTATTTATTCCTCTTTTATTATCGTGCTTTAGGTGGCAGGTATGACCAATTAATTGGGTATAGGTTTTTCTCTAATGTGAATGATTAGGTCTTGTTTTTGATGTATTTTGATTTTTGTTATAAGTCTAACAAGCCAAACGTTTGATGGCAGGGAATGCTAATTTCCATTATGCTAAAATTAGGATGAATTCTTTTTTTTAAAGTATTTAAAATCTTTTTTGAACGTATGTCAGAGGTAACAAAATGTGTTATTGTTTCATCTAAATCTGCTTGAGAAAACAATTTTGTATCATTGGGAATAATTGCTCTTGGTATAATTTTCTCTTTTAAGGTTTTATTTTCCCTGAAAATAATTTCAGCAAATGTTCCTGTACGCTGAGCGTGGTTAAGATTGAAGGGGATTATCTGAATATTTCTTAAAGGTAAATCACTAAACTTTCCTCTAACACAATATTCAGCAATAGATATTGTGGAGATTTTCAGGACAATTTCATTTTCAAGAAAATATTTATAATAAGCTTTTGTGTTTTGGTGCAAAGAGTCTTCATCATTCAAGAGACGAATAAAAAAACTGGTATCCAGTAATACACTTTTATGCTTCATAGCCACCTCTTATATTATTTAGCCATTTATCTGCATCTACTCCGCTCCAATTTTTTTTAGCTTTTGATATTAATTGATTAAGATAATCTTTGTCAAAATTAGGATTGTAGTCTATCAATTCAATCAATTTTAAAGATTGAGTATCAATTTCTCCCGTTTCAATATTTTGTTTTCCTTTTGCTCTAACCCCAAATTTTTTATATAATAAATTACGTTCTTGTCCTTCTAAAAAATCTTTCCCCGTATCAATTGTAAT
>CAZNCI010000043.1:0-18082 GCA_964571475.1 uncultured Saprospiraceae bacterium
ACTGCCGACTGCCCACTGCCCACTGCCCACTGCCCACTGCCCACTGCCAACTGCCCACTGCCGCTACATAAACTGCCTCGGATTTGCCATCATATAATTAAGCAAGCGCCCAACCTCATTATTATCCTGTTCCAATTCATCTTTCACTTCTTGCGAAATATATTTACATGCTAATGCAAACTCTAACCAACAAAGTGTCTCGGCATTCTCTGAATCCGCATCAGAAAGTTTACTTCTAAAATGTTTTGGATATAACCTTTTTCGATAACCTTCAGCTAAAGCACTACACACCGAACGAGACGATCTCCGTATTTGATCCGTCAATGAATATTTTTCTTCCTTCGGAAAAGATTTAGATATTTCAAATATCTTCATCGCCAAATCAAAGGCTTTTTGATATGCTTTTAGTTTTCGAAATCCCATCGTTTTATTTTTTTTGTATTAAATTTAGTTTTAAACTGCCCACTGAAGACTGCCCACTACCCACTGCCAACTGAAGACTGCCGACTGCCCACTTCCCATAAGATAACACCTTTTGCTCTGCTCTTTTTCCCTCCCCCAAAAGATGTCACCTTATGCATCCAACTGCCCACTGCCAACTGCCAACTGAAGCCTGAAGACTGCCCACTGCCAACTGCCCACTGCAACTGCCAACTGCCCACTGAAGACTGAAGACTGCCAACTGAAGACTGCCCACTGCCCACTGAGTACTGCCCACTGCCGACTCCCAACTGCCGACTCCCCATAAGATAACACCTTTTGCTCTGCTCTTTTTCCCTCCCCCCAAAAGATGTCACCTTATGCATCCAACTGCCAACTGCCCACTGCCAACTGAAGACTGAAGACTGCATACTGAAGACTGCCGACTGCCAACTGCCAACTGAAGACTGCCCACTGCCCACTGCCAACTGCCACTACACCACCAACACCTCAATAGACATTTTCCTTAACTTCGCGACATATTCTTCTTGTACATTAACATCTGTAATGACTACGTCAATATCTTTTAGGTCACATATTTTTACAAGGCTTTTTTCTTCAAATTTACTGGAGTCGATTACGAGGATAACCTTTCTTGCAATTTTTATCATAGCCTGCCCCAGTGCAGCTTCCGTGATTAATCTAGTGTATAACCCTTCATCGACAGAGATAGAGTTCGCGCCAATGATAGCCAGATCGCAGCTGAAATTTTGAATACTTTTTTCGGCAATAGGACCGATTAATGACAGCATATCTGCCCGAAGTTCTCCACCAGTAATGATAATGCCAATACCTTCGTAGTCTGCACAAATATCGGCAATGGGAAGGCTATTTGTGATGAGTTTTATATCCTTTAAGTGGTTTAGGTTTTTGGCAACTTCCAGGCAGGTCGAGCCAGAATCCATCACAATAGAAAAGCCATCTTGAACAAAATCAATGGCTTTTTTTCCTATTCTTTTTTTCTCTGCATAATTTTTTTTGAGCTTTTGCGTGAGATTTAATTCGATATTAATCGGTTGTGATTTGATGGCGCCACCGCGAATCCGGACCAATAGACCTTTCTTTTCTAATAAGGCGAGATCATTTCTCACACTTACTTCACTTATTTGATACATTTCACTCAGCTCTGTTACTGAAATTTTTCCATGCTGCTCGATCATTTTCAGTATATTCGCTCTTCTGCCTAAGGTATTGCGTTCGGATTTCATAAATATTTTTTGCTAAAACGTAAGCTTTTTTTGTTGATAGGTATTTTGTGATTTTGTTCCCCAAAAATTGTATTTCTTTTGTTGGCTTACGCAAAAGTATAAAAAAGTTTCAAAATAACCATAAAAAAAGTTTTTTTATTGCAAAACCTTATTATATTTGCATTGTAAAGTTTAAACGAAAGGAAACGAAAGGTTTATTTTTATGATTGGAATGAATACATATACTTATAAGGAGATACGTCAACAGCCTGATTTGTGGCGAAAGGTGATTGCCTTGATGGAGGATAAAAAAGAGCTGCTCCTTCACTTTTTGAATGAGGTGAAGGAGAGTGGAGAGGTAGAGGTCGTCTTTTCTGGGGCAGGCTCTTCTTATTTCATTGGGGAGATGGTAGCTCCATTTTTTCAGAAAGATACCGGATTGAGTTCTAAAGCTGTTGAAACAACAGAAATTGTCACCCATCCAAGATTATATATTAATAATAATAAAACGACCCTTTTTGTTTCCTTCGCACGATCTGGAAATAGCCCGGAAAGCGTTGCCGCTGTCAATTTGACCAATAAGGTTTCTTCCAGGGTGTTCCATATTGTTATTACCTGTAATAGTGAGGGGGCTTTAGCTAATATGACGGGAGATAATATGTTATCCATTGTGTTGCCCGAAGAGGCCAACGATAAAAGTCTGGCTATGACCAGTAGCGTAACTTCCATGGCTTTGGTCGCTTTATTACTTGGAAGACTGAGCCGGTTGCAGGAAATGAGAACGCAAATTCAGACCGCTACCTTGCTTTTAGAGAAAAAGTTTGAATCGGTTATTCACCAGGTGGCAGCATTAGCCAATGTGGAATATACACGAGGTGTTTTTCTTGGTTCTGGCCCAATGAAAGGGGTGGCGCACGAGGCTCATCTTAAATTACAGGAGTTAACCGATGGTGAAATTATCTGCAAATTTGATTCCTTTTTGGGATTTCGTCATGGACCCAAAGCGGTTGTGAATGCAAAGACCATGGTGGTTTATTTCTTTTCCAATAATAAATACGTTAGGCAATACGAAGTGGACTTGGTTCGGCAAATGATGAATGGACAATCTGCTGCGCTGACTATTGGTATCAGTAATGGCGAAATTGCAGGAATTAATTTAGATGTAAATATAAAAATGGGTGATGCCCCTTTATTAGACGAGGCTATATGGACGATCACCAGTCTGGTTACGGCACAGTTATTAGCTTTTTTTAAGTCAAAAAAAATGGGTTATAATCCGGATTCACCTTCCAAAAGTGGGGCTATTCACAGAGTTGTTCAAGGCGTAAATATTTATGATTTTAGTCTGAATGGAAAAACGAATGTGTCATGAATGAAAAACTTAGACAAATAGCCCGGACGAATAATACTTCTCTATTGGAGTATATCCTTACCAAAATGGGAACGCTTGGTACGGTTAATGGGGCTCAAAAAACACTTTTTGCGGCCTGTCCCAACTCATTGGCGGTTATTAGAGCTTCTCTGAAGGCAGCAAAACGGTGCAATGCTCCTATCAAATTTGCGGCTACATTAAATCAGGTGGATCTGGATCGTGGTTATACCCAAATGAACCAAAATGAATTTGTTGCTACCATACGAAATGAAGCGCGGAAAATTAATTTTACCGGTCCCGTTATTGTCGCCGTAGATCATGGCGGTCCCTGGCTCAAGGATGTTCATAAAAAAGAAAACTGGTCTTACGAAAAATCAATGGATTGGGTGAAGAAATCTTTCGAGGCCTCTGTGGAGGCTGGTTATGATATGATTCATGTCGATCCCACAATTGATAATACCTTATCTGCCGGGGAAGTGATGGATATTGATGTCGTAGCAAGTAGGACGGTGGAGCTTATTGACCACGTGGAGCAATTTCGCCGATCACGGAATATGGACAAAATCGCCTATGAAGTGGGTACGGAGGAAGTCCATGGTGGATTGGCGGATATGGCTGTTTTTAACCGCTTTTTGAGTTTGTTGAAATCGGGATTAAAAGAGAAAGGACTGGAGGAGGTGTGGCCTTGTTTCGTGGTTGGAAAAGTAGGGACAGATTTGCATACCACTTTATTTGATCCGGAAGTTGCCAGACAACTAACCTTCGAAAGTCGAAAATACGGCAGTGTTATCAAAGGGCATTATACCGATAATGTGGATAATCCGGAAGATTACCCGCTGTCTGGTATGGGAGCTGCTAATGTTGGACCTGAATTTACAGAAAATGAATACGATGGACTAATGGAGTTGTCAGCGCTTGAAAAACAGTTTTTTGAAGCAGGTCAATTAGCCAAATGTTCGGAGATAAAGCAAATATTATGGCAGGCTGTTATTGACTCCAATCGGTGGCAAAAATGGTTGTCAGCAGAAGAAAATAAAGTGGATTTTTATAAAAATACACCTGACCGGCAGCTTTGGCTGATTAAGACTTGCTGTAGATATATTTGGGAAAATGACGACGTAAGGGCTGCAAGGGCTTCTTTGTTTTATAATTTAAAAGGATTTGGTATTGACCCGGATTATATTCTTGAATCGCACATTGAACGTTCCATGGATAAGTATTTTTATCGATTCAATTTGGTCAACCTTAACGAATTATTAAACTAAATATAATGAATGATAAGCAATTTGATATTTTAGTGGTCGGAGAACTCAATGTCGATTTGATTTTAAATCAAATTGAAGGAACGCCCGTTTTGGGCAAAGAAGTATTCTCCCGCGATATGGTGATGACACTGGGCAGTAGCTCTGCTATTTTTGCCAATAATTTAAGTGTTTTAGGCACAAGGGTGAGTTTCTTTGGTCGGGTCGGTCAGGATAATTTTGCAGATTTGGTTTGTTCGTCCCTACAAAAATCCGGTGTTGATATTAGTAATTTGATCCATTCCTCTAAAAGTAATACCGGCATAACGGTCGCGATGAGTTATGGGGAAGACCGGGCAATGGTCACCTATCCCGGAGCGATGAGTGATTTGACGGTTAGTGATATTAAGGATGATGATTTGCGTAAAGCAAAACACTTGCATATTAGTTCTATTTTTCTTCAGGAAGGCCTTTTACCGGAGGTGCATCTTTTATTTGCAAGAGCAAAAAAGCTGGGATTGACGACCTCCCTTGACCCTCAATGGGATCCCACTGAAAACTGGGCGGTTGATTTAGCTCAATTACTGCCAAATGTGGATATATTTTTGCCCAATGAGGCAGAATTAATGAATATGACCGGAACGACTTCTATTTCTGAAGGAATGGCTGTTATTTTGCCTTATTGCAACCATGTTGTCGTGAAGCAGGGCGTGAAAGGTGCGACACTTTATAGCGAAGGAATACACATCAAAGAGCCTGCCATATTGAATAAAAATATCGTTGATGCTATTGGTGCAGGGGATAGTTTTAATGCCGGATTTATCCATGCTTTCCTTCAGGATCAGCCGCTGACTTCCTGTTTGGAAACGGGGATTGTCACAGGGGCGATGAGTACAACAGCCGCAGGAGGAACAGGTGCCTTTACTTCTCGTAAAGAGGTAAGTGACCTCGCCATAAATAAATATAATTTCAAATTGAAAGATAGATTAAGTGAAGAAAAAGTTTAACATATTAAATAATAAAAATCAGGCCATTTTAGCCACTAATTTTTATAATTTTGAGACATTAAAAGCTATCTTAATGGCTGCTAAGGAGCAGGGGAGTGATATTATCCTCCAGCTGACTCAAAGCTCGATTAATTATATGGGCTTGGAGAACGCCGTTAGTATGGCAAAGACCGGCCTGAAGTACTATGGCGTCAATGGTTATGTGCATCTGGATCATGGCGGGAGTGTTGAACTGGTGAAATCCTGCCTGAAAGCCGGATTTGACTCTGTGATGTACGATGGGAGTGAGCTGCCCATAGAGCAAAATATCGAACAGACTAGAAAAGTCGTCAAATTGGCGGCTCAATATGATGTAAATGTAGAGGCGGAATTGGGCTATATCGCTAAATTGGGGCAATCAAAAGAAAAAATGGCTTTCACCACGGCGGAAGAAGCGCTTTTGTTTGTCAATGCAACCAGTGTTAATACTTTAGCTGTTGCAATTGGAACGGCTCATGGTTTTTATAAGGAAGAACCCAAATTAGACATTGAACGGCTGGCAGAAATCAAAAAAGCAGTAAAAATTCCCCTCGTCTTACATGGTGGATCGGGCGTGCCTGTGGAGGAAGTGAAAAAAGCAATTCGGGCGGGTATCTGTAAGGTAAATGTAGCAACTGAACTCAAAAATAAGTTTATGCTTACGCTAAAACAACAACTCAAAGAAACAGATGAGATTGATTTGCGAAAAGTGTTTCCTCCCGCTACTGAAAGTGTGAAATTACTGGTTATTGAAAAATTAAAAATGGTTACATTATAAATATAAAGATATGAAAAAAATACTACTTCTTTTTTCAATTCAATTAATAGCCTGGCAGGCAATGGCACAGGTTTCCGGCACCGTTCAGGATGAAAATAATCAAGCCATGATTGGTGTTAGTGTTTTGGTCATAGGGACCAATACCGGGACAATTACCGACCTGGATGGACATTTTGAGGTAAAGGCAAACGTTGGGGATTCCCTGGCGTTTTCTTTCGTTGGTTACGAACCTGCGAAAATTCTTATTTCAGGTGCTAATGTTCAAATTCAAATGAAGCCCACTTCCGTTTTGTTGGAAAATGTAGTCGTGATGGGGTATAGTACCAAGGCGCGAACGGAAATTTCCAGCGCCGTAGCGGTATTAAGCGAAAAAGAGCTTAATGATACGCCTACAAGTGATGTGGCTACCTTATTACAGGGTAAAGTATCGGGTGTTCAGGTGGTGAATAGTTCCGGTGAGCCGGGTAGTGGTGCGCAGGTTCGAATCAGGGGTGTCTCCACCATTAAACCTGGAAATGCAGAACCGCTCTATGTGGTGGATGGTATCATTGGAGGAGCATTTGACCCCAATGATGTCGCTAGTTTGACGGTATTAAAGGATGCTGGAGCAACTGGTATGTACGGTGCCAGAGCCAATAAAGGAGTGATCATTGTGACAACTAAAAAAGCAAAATTGGGCAAACCAAAGTTTGAATTCCAAACGAGCTATGGTCAGAATAGAGCCGACCATGGTAATGTGAAAATGATGACTGGAAAACAGTTTTTTGAAGATTTTAGTGCAGAATTATACCGGGATTACGAAACGCACGAGATTGATAAAATTAAATTCTATCAGGATTATCCGCAGGAATTACGAGATAAGAATACTTCATGGGTAAATGAATTATTTCAACCGGCTGCTATTCAAAAGTATTACCTCTCTGCAAGTGGTCGCTCTGAAAAGTTTGGTTATTACCTCAGTGGCACCTATTATGACGAAGGCGGAACTTTCAAAAAAACCGGCTTCAATCGCGTGAACCTAAGAGCCAATACTGATTTTAAATTAAGCGATCGAATCACGCTAAAAAATAATATCAATATGAGTTCTGCCAAAGGGGCTTCTTATGATTATTTGGATTTGTACTACGCTTACCTTGGTGTTCCATGGGATAATCCTTATAATGATGATGGATCACCAAGATACGTTGATGCTACAGATCGCGACTGGTGGTCAAGGGATCATATCAACCCTTTGCATAGTATCGAAAACTCCGATTATAACTACAAAGGAGTAGATATTAATTATGATTTGGTCTTGGATGTGAGTATTTTTGACTGGTTGAGTTTTTCTTCTTCCAATCGTTTGAATTTCGCTACCAATAAGAACCACCGCTTTGTCTCTCCAATTGCCGCAGGTACTTTCCATGGCAAGGGGTATATTTATGAAAGTCAGGATTTGTGGTATGGAAGTATTAGTACTAATTTATTCAGGTTTGACAAATCTTTTGGTGATCACGAAGTAGATGGAATTATTGGAGGAGAGTTTGAAAGAGGGGAAAATGAAGATTTGAGTCTGGAAGGCAAGGGATTGCCTGAAGGTTTTGATGTGCCTACGGTTGCATCCAAAGAATTTGGTATTAACGGATCGAGAGAAGATGGCGCATTTAGGTCATTTATTTCGCAGGTGAATTATAATTTTGATAAAACTTATTTCCTTACTGCTTCTTATAGAATTGATGCGAGTTCTAATTTTCCATCTTCCAACCGTATTGCACAATTCCCAAGTATTTCTGCCTCTTGGTTGATGAATAAAACGGCATTTATTGAGGGCTCCAAATTATTCAGTTCCCTGAAATTGAGGTCGAGCTTTGGACTGACAGGCGATCCTGATATTGGTGCTAGTCGATATTTGGGCTTATACTCTCTGAATACACAATACGGTGGCAACCCAGCTGCCACCCCTTATCAATTGGCCAACCCGGAATTAACATGGGAAAAAACCCGGCAGTTTAATTTTGGTATAGATTTGGGTATGTTAAATGATCGCGTTAATGTAGGAGTCGATTTGTACAATAATACCACCACCGACTTGATTGTTTTGGTGTCCCAGCCTTTGTCACAGGGCTTTGAATTTCGCTGGGAAAACTCCGGCTCTGTTATCAATAAAGGGGTCGAGCTGAATTTATCTACCATGAATATCCAAACCCGCAATTTTGAGTGGACAACCGACTTTAATTTTGCTACGAATGATAATAAATTAAAAGATATTGCCCGGCCATTTTATACTACGGTTGGAGGTATCTCCCAGATATATGAAAACGACAGGGAAATTTATACTTTTATATTGCCCAAATGGCTGGGTATTGATCCCGAAACAGGTGGTCCTCTTTGGGAGAAAATCGAGAGAGATCAAAACGGAAATATTACCAGTAGAATGCCGACGCCTAATTATTCGGAGGCAGAGCCGCAGCGTGTTGGAAAGGCATTACCTGATTTTTCCGGCGGTTTGAGTACGTCTTTAAGGTATAAAAATATCTCCTTATTTGCGAGTTTCGCCTATCAATACGGCAATGATATTTATAATTTCACCAGAGTTTTTATGGATAATGACGGGCATGAGCCTTATTATAATAATATGGTCGCAAAAGGCGATTGGAGCCGCTGGGAAAAACCCGGAGATCAGGCTACACACCCTAGTTTTCAGAATAATGGACTTTCCAAGGAAGTATCATCCAGGTATTTGGAAGATGGAAGTTTTATAAAATTAAGAACACTTAGCCTTAATTATGACCTTTCAGGTCCTTGGATTGAACGAATGCACATGAGAGGAATGACCATTGGACTGAGTGCTAATAATTTGTTTACCTGGACAAACTTCTGGGGGCAGGATCCGGAGGTCACCTTGAATCAACTAGCCTGGTCTATGCCGGGCGTTTCGGATTTCAAATATCCAAACAATAAGAAAATTTTGGTGAACCTTAGTTTTAAGTTTTAATATTAAAAATTCAAAAAATGCAAACGTTTTATCAATTCATAATTTCGGGGCTTATCCTTATATCTTTTGCAGGATGTCAGGATTTAGATGTCGTGCCCCGCGATCAATTAACAACCGGCTCGATTGAAAATTCATCTGATGGTATTTTTAATGTGACCAATGGAAACTATGCCCTAATCAAAGACGGGGCGGAGTTTAATGGTTTTGTTGATGATAATAATGCTTATTTGAGGCAGTATTTTCAGATGTCTGATTTTGCTGCTGACGATATTGTTTGTGGACAAAAAACGGAAGATCCGCTCTATTTTTCCTTCACTTATACGCACTCTCCCAACCAGTCTAATGCTCGTTTCTTTTGGTATATTTCTTATAAAATTATCAATGGGGCGAATACCGTTATTCAGTTGTTGGAAGCCAAGCCGGAGCTGTCCGGTGATGAAGAGCAATTATTAGGGGAAAATTACTTCCTACGAGCTTTCATGAGCTTTAATTTGGTTCGCTTTTATGCCAAACCCTATAATATGGGGGATCCAAATGCCAATATGGGGATTATTCTTCGTCGTTCTACCTCCGATGCATCGGAAAAAGCGAGGGCTAGTGTTCAGGAAACCTATGATGCCATTCTGGAGGATGCACTGACTTCAATTACTTTTTTGAATCAATCAAGAGGTGTCTCCTTTGTTTCAAAAGAAGCGGCCTGGGCGTTCCTATCCAGAGTTTATTTGCACATGGAAGATTACGATAAATGTATCGAATACTCAGATAAGGTCATCCAGTCCGGTAAGTTTCAGCTGGAAAGCAGCGATGCTTATCCTACTTATTTTAGAAATGCCCTCTCCCGTGCAGAAACAATATGGGCGATTGAACATACGCCTTCCGACAGCCGCGGTAAATTTGGCTCTATTGCTTCCATGATTTATAGCGATGGTAATTCTGGATGGGGAGAAGAATTTGCCACGGAGGGATACCGCTCGTTATTACTCCCGGAGGATGTACGAAGATTGTATATTGACACCACTTTTACCAGTGATGGTGATATTCAAAGAAAAAATGGGCTGGAGATGTTTTTTATCACCAAATTTAGTTTCCAGGATGGCGATCCCAATTTGAGTTCTCCTGTGATGTTCCGATTGGCGGAGATGTATCTGAATAGGGCAGAGGCTTACGCCCACCTGGGTGATACCAATTCCGCCTTGGAAGACGTCAATGAAATTAGAAGAAACAGAGGTCTGTCGAATCATTTAATTACCGACCTTCCGAATGGAAAAACCTTACTGGAGGTCGTTTTGGATGAAAGAAGACTGGAGTTAGCCTTCGAGGGACATCGTTATTTTGATTTAACTAGAAATAAATTACCAATCGATAGAACTTATTGGGGCTATCACATCAAAGGTCTAACCATCGGTGACATTGACCCCAATAATTTGCCCGAAGGTTATGATAATTTAGTGATTAATTGGGATGATGAAAGAAAATTATACTTCATTCCCATTGATGAAATTATCGCTAATCCACTTTGTAAACAAAACTAAAAAGACACTTAATATCCATCTAAATACGTATTTATTTAAATAAATTTATTAATTTTTAATGCATTATTTTATGAAAAACAAAACAATTTTACTTTCGATTTTTGCGCTTTTAACCATAGGCTTGATTAGCTCTTGTGGAGAGGATCCTCAGCCTATTACCGGAGAGGCGCTGTTTACCTACGACGCAGATGGTTATACGGTAACTTTTACCAATACATCAACTGTTTCCAGAGGTGCAATTACCCACCTTTGGGAGTTTGGAGACGGGGAGACTTCTACCGAAAAGGATCCCGTTCATACTTATGCCGGAAAAGGGGAGTACTCCGTAACATTAACTGAAACTGATGAGGACGGTGGAAAGTACGACATTACGACAAAGATTAACGTGGATAAGAAAACACGAATCAACCTGGATGATAACTCATTATCTGACTGGGATGCCGTGACTGAAGATGATTTTAAAGTGACCTTAGGGGATAATTCAGGTATAATCAAGTCTTTGACCTTTGATTATGATGCCAAATACCTCTATACTAAATTAGTATTTGAAGGCTCTATTCAGGATAGCGTTATCTTTAACGTATTCTTGGATACGGATAATGATTTAACCGGTTTTAGCTCTCACCTATGGCCTTTATTAGGCGTAGATTATCTGTTGCAAGGGCAGGTAGGTATCGGTGCGGCAAGCTGGTTGGGTACTTTTAATTATATCGGAATGGACCACGGTTGGGGCTGGGAAGAACAATCCTTAGCGGCTGATTATTACGTCATGGGCACAGTCTTGGAAGAAGGTGGTCAGGTGACGTATGAAATCGGATTTGATCGCGCAAAAATCCCGGGACTAGACGGTGATGCTGTTAAATTAGCCATTTATCTTTCTGATAAAGGATGGGCTGAAATTGGATATGCTCCAGACAAAACGGAAGAAGGAGGAGATCCTCAAGATGGATTTGTTGTTAAGATGAACTAAGAAAGTTTTGAATATGCCGGTTGTTGACCTTGTGTTGGCAACCGGTTATTTCCCTATTTATTTGAGAAGCTATATATCTTTCATGAAAAATTATTTATTCTTTCTTTTATTGGTCTCCTGTTTTACGACTGCCCTAAATGCGCAGGATATTGCTCAGGTCGATTATACGCCCACCGATGCCGTTATCGGTAATCCGGAAAGGGGATTTTATCACCAGGTGAATCATATTTCTGCCGAAAGTCTTCAGGAGTTTAAAGCAAATGGCATTCGTTTGGTTTTGATTAATTATAGCCTTAAAGGCTTGCATAATAAACCCATCCCTTCTGATTTTTTGAATAATTTGGAAGCCGATTTTGAAAAAATTAGACAGGCTGGCTTTAAAATGATTGTGAGATTTGCATATAGCTTCAATGGAACTGACCCCATCGCAGACGCTCCTTTGGAGTTTGTTTTACTACATATTGAACAACTTGGTCCTATCCTTAGACGAAATAGTGATGTCATCCTCACGCTTCAGGCAGGATTTATCGGAACATGGGGCGAATGGTGGAATACTGAAAATTTTTCTGAATACCCCGGTAGTATTAACGAAGAAAACTGGGCAGACCGCCGAATGGTCATGGATGCGCTATTGGAGGTGATGCCCGAAGATAGAATGATCCAACTCCGAACGCCACTGTACAAAAAAAATATCCTTCAGGAATCCTCTTATATTCCTGTTGAAGAAGCGCAGGCCTACAATGGTTCTGTTCGTTCCAGAGTCGCACACCATAACGATTGTTTCGTGAGTGGTAATTTTGACCTGGGGACTTACCATGATACCCTTGTCGAAAAACCATATTTAGCCCTCGACTCCAAATATACAATTGTAGGAGGAGAAACCTGCAATCCCAATGCGGAAGCTTCCTGCGAAAATAGCTTGAAAGAATTAGAGCGATTTCATTGGTCTTTTCTTAATTTAGATTACCATCAGGGGATTCTCAGTCAATGGGGAACCGATGGTTGTTATGATGAAATTGAACGGAGGTTGGGCTATCGCTATCAATTATTGGACGCAGACCTTCAGTCCGAAGCCAAACCGGGTGGTCAGGTCCTTTTTAATATAAGACTGAAGAACGAAGGCTGGGCAAATCCGACGAATGCCTATGCCTTGAAATTAATCCTTAGAAATACTGTTACGCAATCAGAATATATACTGGATGTAGCCGAGGATTTGAGAAAATGGCCCATCAGGGGCATGATTGATTTTAATGTTCAGGCGGGATTGCCTTTGGATATGGATGCCGGAGCATACGAACTGTTTCTAGCAATGAAAGACGGACGGATTTCACTGGGTTTTAACCCGGATTACGCTATACAGCTCGCCAATGAAGATACATGGGAGCCTGCCACCGGTTATAATAACCTCCACCACACTTTATCCGTCTCGGCTAATAACTCTTTCCCCGATTATACGGGTACTGCATTTTTTCATAAAGATGGTTATATTACGCCAGGATTTGAAGGACCCAAAGCCATCAAAATAACCCAATATAACGATAATAATATTATTTATTGGTCTATGGGGCAGGAAGAGAGTGTGGAGAAAGTGGTGCGTTTGCAGCGTTCCGAAAATGGGGCCCCATATCAGACTTTAGCAATAAAACCCCTCGATGAAATTTTTTATACCGATAAGGGACTTGCCGACAATACCAGCTATGCTTATAGAGTACAATTTATTAGAGGGGATGAATATTCAGCGTTTACGGAGGAGACCGTCATAAAGCAAAATCCCGCAACTAGAGCATTTATTCACATTGAACTGGATGGCCTTGACGACGACTGGGATATTGCACCGCCTGTCACAACTGGATTTTTAGCGGGTATGGCCGCCCTCAAATTGAGTAATGATGTGAACAATCTCTATTGCTATATGGAAGCACCTGTGATTGACAATTATCAGCTCCTGCTAAATACCGACGATGGCAATCGTTATGTCTTGCGTAATGACAGTCTGTTTCACGAGGAGGATACGCAATTGATTTTCAAGCAGACTTTAGTCGTGAATCAATCAAATGGATTGATCGAAACCTTTATTCCTTTGGCTGACATTGACTTTTTGGGCGCCAGTCTGACAGGGGAGCTTGAGCTCAATGGTGAATTTATTGGACTGACCAATAGACCCTTCTCTTATTTAAAAAATCCTGTTCTTTCTGTGCCTGAAAACTTCAAAGTGGTACCTTCCGTTACGACACCTTTGACAAAAGTTAAAGTCAGTTGGCTCTATAACTCACAGGTAGAAGGCTATGTGATTGAGCGCTCTATTGGTGATGCAGACCATTTTGAAGTAATCAAAGAGTTGTCCGGCAGCAACAATTACTGGTTGAATAATGATTTGGATAGTGCGACTAAGTATTTTTACCGAATGTTTAGTTACTCAGGTATTGTACGCTCTGCTTATACGCAGAATATCGACATTCAACTGAATATTTATGATGCAGTGGAAGATGCGGTCCGGGCACTTAATAACCTTCAGATATTTCCCAATCCAGCAGTAGATGAATTTACATTACGGCTGGATACCCATGAAAATCTACCCATAAATGTAGCCATATACAATAGTAATTTGACGTTTGTCAAATCCATATACCATGGAAATGTGAACAGCCACAACCCCATCACCATTCAAAGAAATGGACTAGAGGCAGGATTGTATTTCTTGAAAATTCAATCAGACCACTTATCCGTCATTAGAAAAATTCTTATTTTATAAAAACAATTAATCATGAAAAAAGTAAATTTCATAAAACTCTTTTTTGCCTTACTTTCTGTAAGTTTTATTTACTCCTGTGGAGGGGATGACCCTAAGCCAATGATTACCGGAGAGGCTTTATTTACAGTCGATGCCAATGGTCTAACCGTTACCTTTACCAATACATCAACGGTGACGGGAACGACAACCAATCTTTGGGATTTTGGCGACGGTGAAACATCTACCGATGTCAGCCCTGTCCATACCTATGCCCACAAAGGGGAATATACCGTTAATCTCACGGTCACTGACGCAGAGGGAAAAGATCACAATGTCAATACCAAGGTGACTGTTGATAAAAACAGTCCCGTGAAATTGGATGATAATTCATTTGATGACTGGGCGGCTATTAGCGATGCTTTTACCATTGCTGATGATGCCGGATCTGTCAAATCATTCAAATATGACTTCGATAGTGACTTTATTTATTTCTATATCAAACAGGAAAAGACTTTCACTGCTGCTTCTATTTTTGATATGTTGATCGATATTGATCCCGATGCCACAACTGGTTATTTATACGGCTTATGGCCGCTTTTTGGTGGTGCTGAATTATTGGTTGAAAATAGTTTTGCAACCGACAAGAATGATGGCGATCTTTACTGGTTGGATTTTGCGTCTTATGATGCAAATGGTTCTGATTGGGATACCTTCTGGATTTACGATGCCGGCAATACCGCCGATGCTCAAACGGATGGTACTTACAGCGAAAATGGCTCTGTTGTTGAAATGGAATTTGCCGTCTCCCGAACGAAGATACCTGCATTGAAGGATAAAGAAAAAATAAAAATTGTTGCATGGACAAGTGATCAGGATTGGAACGAAATTGGATGGATGCCTAATAAAGCCTCTGTCGATAATCCCGATACCGATGGTATTATTATTGATATGCAGTAAATCAAAAATTGTAAAATTGTTTATAGATGGAGAGTCTGGCTGCCATTTTTTGACAGCCGGGCTTCATTTTATTTCACTTCACACACTCAATTTAAAAAACAAAAAAGAATGGGAAAGAAATTATGGTTGCTTTACGCCTTGATTACAACAGTCGCCTGGGGATTATGGGGCGCTTTGACGGAGTTGTCTGCCGAACAGGGTTTTCCTGAAACCCTAATTTATGTCGTCTGGTCTGTGACCATGATTATCCCTGCTGTCATCGCACTCAAAATGGTGGACTGGAAGCTGGAAAAGGACTCCAAATCTATCCTCTTTGGTTTGATTATTGGATTTTTAGGCGCCGGTGGGCAATTGGCTCTGTTTACAGGGGCGATTACCAATGGACCTGCTTATTTAATTTTCCCCATTATTTCGCTTTCTCCTGTGGTGACTATCCTATTGTCAGTATTATTGCTCAAAGAGAAAACCTCCTCTATGGGCTGGTTGGGAATCATCCTTGCTTTGATTTCTATTCCATTTTTGTCCTATCAGGATCCACAGGGCGATGTTAACAGTTATGCGTGGTTTATATACGCGTTGATCGTATTTTTGGCGTGGGGGCTTCAGGCTTATTTTATGCGTTTTGCCAATCGGACGATGAAGGCAGAAAGTATCTTTTTTTACATGACTTTGACGGGTTTGTTACTGGCACCGATTGCCTACTATATGACCGATTTTAACCAGGAGATTAACTACGGCACAAAAGGATTGGGTATGGCTTTTGGTATCCAGATTTTAAACTCCATTGGCGCCTTGATGATCGTCTATGCTTTCCGATATGGAAAGGCGATTATTGTCAGCCCACTGACCAATGCTGTTGCTCCGGTTATTACCGTGATTTTATCCTTGATTTTGTATAAGACAATCCCCCATACTTACATTATGATTGGGATGGGAATTGCAGTTGCTTCTATGTTTATTTTAGCCACACAGGAAGAAGGTTAATTATGATGAATTTATTCAAATATATGCGTTTTTATCTGGGGTCATCCCTTCCTGAGGGCTTGCGTAGAAATAAGTGTTCCAGAACAGGGGAAGTTGTTTTGTGCGCTAACAAGGCAAAAAACACAGGCATAGTGGGTGCTATGGCGAGGCTTTTTAACAAAGTTAGCGTGCAAAAGAACACCCCTGAATGGAATATTTGTTTTTACGCAAGCCCTGAAGTCAGGGTCGCTACGTTACGGGGCTCGCTGTTCGCTCGGTGCTGTGCACGACTCCCCGTGGTCGTCCCCCTCCACATCGCTTGCCCGAAAAAGTATAGTATATTCGGGCTGCTTATTTTGTTTTTAATGGGGGGCAATGTGATAGCACAAGACTTTAGGGATATTGCCATTGAGTCGGACATCACAGAGGTGCAACCCATGACGGGTATCGTTTTTTGGGATGGGGACAATACCAATACGGATGCGATTTCTTTGGAGTACTCCTATATGTTGTACAAAGATATGGTGGATTTGGATGGTAATTTTGTTTGGGACAAAGTAGAAGAAAAATTAAACGATATTGCCAGTCGCGATCACCAGGCGATTTTGAGGTTTAGATACACTTATGTTGGTCAATCGACCGCCGTTCCTCAATATATAAAAAATTTACCGGATTATAACGAGACCTTAGGACTGTCAGAAGGGGAGGATACCTGGTTTCCCGATTGGTCTCATCCGGAATTACAGGCTTTTAATACCAGATTTTATCAGGCTTATGCCGAAAAGTATGACGGTGATCCTCGGCTTGCCTTTGTACAGACCGGCTTCGGATTATGGGCTGAATACCACATTTATGATGGTCCTTTTACCTTAGGTGGGACTTTCCCAAGCATGGATTATCAACAACAATTTTTTTATCATTTGGATACGATATTTAAAACGACCCCCTGGTCGATTTCAATTGATGCTGCGGATGGTACTTATGCTCCCTTTGAGGATCACCCCGCATTATTGAACATCAAATTTGGGAATTTTGATGACTCCTTTATGGCACAGGAACACCCCTATGTCAATGCACTTAATTGGGCGTTTTTTGAAGGAAATGACCGCTATCGATATTCACCCGCCGGAGGAGAATTTAGCTATTATACCGACTGGGATCAACGCCATGTCTTAGACCTGCCGGATGGTGCTCATGGTATTTCCTATGAAGCGTCCGCTCGTAATTTTGGGATTACTTATATGATAGGTAATGACCAACCCGGTTATCAGACGATGGATAGAATTAAGCAGGCGAGTTTGGCGTCCGGTTATAAATTCCAAATTGTTCGGTTTCAGACGGCCGCAGGACTTTCAAAGGTAGAAGTAAAAAATGTAGGGATCGCTCCATTTTATTACCCGGCTTACGTTGTCGTAAACGGTACGCGCTCTGCTACCAGTTTGCAGGGCTTATTACCGGGCGAGACCATCGAATGTGAGGTGAATGCCGGTGCTGCACCCAATGAGCAGGATCCGGTTTTAACCATAGAAAGTGATTATATTCTGGATGGGCAACATATTGATTTTTATGGCACCACCTTTGTCGGAACCGATGATCCGGTGAAATATCCTTTACAGGCAAAGATTTATCCTACTTTATTGGGGGATGACCATTTATTGAATATTGAATTATTGGAGGAGCAGCAGGCGCAGGTGAATATTTACAATACAGCTGGTTTACCCGTATTTGAAGCAGTAGTTTTTGGTGGCAAATCAACACTGAAACTACCTTTGTTATCGACCGGAATTTATTTTGTTCGTTTACAGTCAGCTAGAAAAAGTACTGTAAAAAGACTGCTTGTTTCATCCCCTTAGAGCATGTTTGGAGTGCCTT
>CAZNCI010000044.1:0-17881 GCA_964571475.1 uncultured Saprospiraceae bacterium
TCGCAACACCAAAGACTTTATTACTATTGACAGGCTGCAAGTCGTTAATCCCTTTGAAAAGGGAAGAAGCCCCGATTAAGTTCTGTTTAGGCTCAACCATTTTCTAATTAGCAGATTATTAGCCGCATTATTTTTACCACAAAAGGCATTTTGCTAAAAGAAGTTGGGAGAAAAAAAATATTTCCATTCAGGAATTGTTAGAATGAAAAAATCTTTTTACTTTTAGGTTTTAGAAATTTAAAAAATAAAGATATGTCAAGAAGAAAAAATATCCGTAAAAAGAAGCAGGAAAAGGAAATGGTTAAAGAAGCTAATAATTTTTTCACCATTGTAATTGTCGCAACCATTATTTTAGTCATACTGACGTATTTCCTATATCAGAGTATGTAAGTACCAGAGCAGAGTTAAACGTCTTATTATTTCGATAGAGCACTCCAATACGATTCCTGGAGTGCATCGTTCCATCCGGCGACTGTCGTCATATTGGGATATTGAACGAGCAAACTGGAGTCAAATTGGGATTGGTGAAAGATGACCATGGTCTTAGGAGGAGATTGTTGGAATATTTCTTCAAAGGTGTGGAGGCTGTCTATTGTTACATTGCGGTAGGCATCCCGAATGAGTAGGGGCATTTTGTGCTGCCTAATGGGTGCTTTTTCTGAGAGGATGACCTGGTTGATATAGGCATTCTCCCCCAAGGCATTTATTAACCTTCTGCCGGTATCTCTTTTGGTTTCGATCAGTGGATAAATGGCACTGACCATAATTAAAAAAGACATCAGTCCGTTGAGAAAGACCCCTCCCCACAGTAATCGTTTATCTTTGGAGAATAACCCAATTATCCCTACGATTCCCAAACTCCAATACGCGATACTAAAACCTAATCCCACTCGAAAGCCCAATCCACTAAACTCCTGCAATCCTTTTAACATTAGACCGACCGCAATGAAAAAGGAAAAAGTAAGATTCAGTACACTGCCAAATTTAATCCAATTACCGAAGGGGTAATTATCCTCAAGATAAGCAATCATTTGTTTGGCGATTAAGATGGCTAAACCGAATACGACAAAAGATGATTGCGCAATAATGGCAAATAGTAATACCGGGAAAAACAAAACGGTAAATTCTTCTCTTCTTTTTAGTTTGTAAAATAAATCGCGCAGCATCCCTAATAGATAGCCAAAAAATGGCAACATCCCTATTAAAATAAGCAATACAAACTTCCCAATCCCAAAATTCATTCCATGAAAAATAAACGCGTCATTTTGCCAGTATAAAAAACCGGTATAATGAAAAAGGACCGCCCATAAACCAACGACCAGCCAGGGATTAACCCGCAGTAGCATTTTTCGCTCCTTTCCTATCAAAAAAATGAAAGTGGGGGCAGCCAGAAATATAATAATGGATGAAAGTGGTTGAATAAGTAGGCTAATCGCCAAGAGTAAATAAAAAAGACTCCTGTAAAAAAGATCCGGCTTTTTAATGGCCCGAATCATTGAAACATAAGCCATTAACTGGAAAGAAAATAACCAAATATCTGCCGTCGCAATCTTAGCCAAAATGGGTAGTGTAAAGCTGGAAATGCTGATTAAAACCGTAATTATAGCTGTTTTTTTGCCTATTAATGGAATGGAGGAGAAATAAAAAAAGCCTAGCGCCAGAGTGAATATGCTGAGCCCCATCAAACGGGGAATTGTGCCAATTTCTCCGCCTTCTGAACTAAAAAGATGATTGAAAAAATAGGGAATAAAGGAAGATCTCGATGGATCTTGTAATCCATTCAAAAAACTACTCTCGGCTCCATCCCATATCGTCATGGTATTCGAAAGGTAAGCAATCGAAAAGGAGGCGATTAAAAAACAGCTGATGGCGAATACTTGAAATCGGATAGAATTCTGCATGAAGAAAAAATTTAAACGCGAAGGTAATGCTTTTCTTAAAATTTTGTAATTAAGACATCCGTAATTCTCGAATGTTGTGTCCACGGCAGAAAGTGGTTTTCGTTGGGCAGCCGAATGAGTTCGTAATGTTCTTTGGGGATTAGTTTTTTAGTGAAATCCATATTGGAGGGTGGTGCAAGAAAGTCCTTGTCCCCATGGATATGGATGGTTTTACATTTAATTTGTTTCCAAAATGGAATCAGTTTTTCAATTTCTCCGGGGTGGGCAATTTTTTCAACGGCGGAGGTGTAAACAGCTCCGGGAATCAACCATTTGATGGGTGGGTAAATAGCCAGCCAGGAAATTTTATACCGGGGTTCGCTAATGGGCTCATTGACGGGTGCGAGCAGGAGTAGTCCTTTGACCTTTTGGGGTGCCAGGGTTGCCATTTTTGCAGCGATGGGACCACCGTATGAGTGACCAACCAGAATTAGGTTTTGGAGGTTCAATTGGTCAATTACTTTTAACAATAATTGGGCTTGTTTTGCTATGCCTGGTTCTGCCTGTCCGCTGTTGGATGCACCGTATCCCGGTCTGTCAATCGCGATTAAATTGTATTTATCCAATAAGCTGTTGTCCTTCAAAAAAGCTTTAAAGTCGGATAAAGAACCCGGCGCGCCGTGGATAAAGATAATGTTTGTATCCGGTGCAACCCCTTTTTTGTGCGTATTGACCACCCGGATGTTATAATTATCAACAGCGAGATGTTGGATGGAAAGGGTGATATCTGCTCGATTCAAATACTCGGCTAGTTTTTTATCTGAATCCTTGAAAGGCATGGCAAAATTCATCAATAAAAATAAAATGACGATAAGTGCCAATAGGATAATTCCTATCCATTTCAATATTTTTTTAACTTTTGGTAGGTTCATTTTTAGTATTCCGTTACTTTTGTTCGATTATTTCGAGGACAAAGGTACAAATAATGAAATTAGAAGAGCGAATAAATATTTTAAGTGAGCTGGGACGACGTCTGAAAGCACCGGATGATTATCTCGATGCCCTGATGAAACGCACCGAAATTAACAATGGCTGGCTGACGATTGAAAACCAAAAAAAAGCCATTTCTGCCATCGTCGATTTTTTTTTGGATGAACAGAAATTGACCCGATGGGTGGAATATTACGGTGTTCAACAGCATTCTGAAGCCAGGAAACTGGGGTTGATTATGGCAGGCAATATTCCACTGGTCGGTTTTCATGATTTTTTATGTGTGTTCATTACCGGGCATCATGCCATTATCAAATTATCCTCCAAGGATCCTTATTTATTTCCTCACCTGATAAAAATAATGAAATCTATTGACAATAGAGTAGGGGATGTAGTCGAAATAGTGGATCGGCTGGCGGGATACGATGCCGTCATTGCTACCGGGAGTAATAATTCGGCCAGGTACTTTGAAACTTATTTTGGAAAAGTGCCCCATATTATCCGTAAAAACAGAAATGGCATCGCTATTTTAACAGGAGAAGAAACCGAACGGGAGTTAATTGAATTCGGAAAGGATGTATTCGATTTTTTTGGTTTGGGCTGTCGCAATGTTTCAAAAATTTATATCCCAAAAAATTATGATTTTGAGCCATTATTAAGGGCATTACACACCTATAATCAAATCGTATTACACACCAAATACAAAAACAATTTTGATTACAATTATGCTATATATATGCTCAATAAAGTACAGTATAAAGCCAATGGTTGTATTATTTTAATCGAACAATCTGCAATTCCTTCTAATATTGCTACCCTTCATTTTGAGTATTATGAAAATATGGAATTTTTAGAGAAAGAACTCCTTACAAAGAAAGATGAAATTCAGGTAATAGTTGCCGGTAAGACCGCTTTAACTTCGACGAAAACCGTATGGTTCGGAATGGCACAGCACCCGAAACTGGATGACTATGCCGATGGTGTTGATACGATGGATTTTTTGGTTCATTTATAAGAGGACAAAAGTGTAGAAATAAAAGAAAAGAGAAATGTATGAAATATCCCCATAGTCTTTCATTGGTGTTTTAAATCCATTAAATTTTATATGACAAAAGAAAAGCCTGACCAAGTAATTGATCAGGCTTTCCTGTGATTCTGTCGATATTAACGAAATCTACTATTTCAATAATACTTTTTTCGTCAGATAACCATCATCAAAATGCGCCTTGATGAAATAGATACCTGCGGGTAATCCCTTTCTTTCAATATTGTAAGATGATTGATTAATCTCATTATAGTGGCTAATCATTGTACCTGTGACATCGAATAATTGAATATCCAAAATAGGCGTTTCATCATTACTGGAAACATTCATGAAATTAGTCGCCGGATTAGGGGAAACCTGCATATTGACCAATGACTGATCCGCAACATCTTTAACATTTACCGTCATACAAGATTCTAGTCCCAGTGCATTACAAGCACGCGGAAGGAAATATCTCATAGTTGTGTCGATGTATGCTTTTCCTTTCTCAGCGCTCATATCCGGATTTGTCAACAATCCATCACTGTGTAATTGGTCACTGTCAAACATAGTTCCCAAATTAGTATTGTAAAAAGCAATAACACCATCAAGCGTTGGCTTATCCCACCAGTCCCATGGACCTGCCTGAAAGCCGGGGAGTACATAGGGATACATATTATCTACCGCCAATGTATAAGTCACAGGACCGGGGAATGTAGCTTCGATCTGTTTATAGGCTTCAACACGGGCGTTCAATTCGTTGGTTAGCGCATTGACTGGGTCTAGTACGTCATTTGATCCGACCTCATTTGCCTTTGCTACGGCGGTACGTGTTCCGGAAACATTTACAACGAACTCCTGTGTAGTAGGTACGATAACGGCACCATCTCCAAAGGGTGCAAATGGGTCACTCACTACGTGTGAACCTACGAGTGCTGGCTCATTCTCCAAGCCTTCGATCCAGGAAATATCACCCAATGCTCCACCCATATTAACAGCGATTTTAAAATCGGAAGAATAACCGGGAGAGTTAACAAGGTTTAAAGGCTTTTGAGTCAATCCATAAGGATCGGCCACTAAATTAGAATCCACAAAATACTGAAGCGTTTCTGAGTCTAAAAACTTCTCTAATTGGATCTCTTCATATCTATCCAAATAGCCGGCTCCCATGGAAAGGTAACCACCGGTTCCGAGTCCCCATACACCGATTTTATCTCCGTCAATACCCCATGTATTTCCATCTTCCGCAATATTTTTGCGAAGGAAGCGAATACATGCTCTGGTATCCTGAATACCCCTGTAAGCAGCATTTAATAAAGTACCGGTTCTGACGTTTTGATTTTCAGCTACCGGGTTCCAGCCCTGGCGATAATCAGCAGCTACGGCGACGTATCCGCGAAGCGCCAATTCTTTACAAATATGTACCACAGCAGAATCCTGCTTTCCTCCTGTTACCTGTCCATTAAAGTATTGGGGAAGAAAACTACCAGTGTGTAATACGATAACTACCGGGCGATTTGTCTCTACATCATCTGCTGGTTGATAAACATCACAAACAAGTGGGGCAGATTCTGGTGCGCCGGTGATAACGGTAATATTTGTAGCGTAAAGTACATCTGCCTGAACGGTCACGTCATCAAAGATCTTATCTATATAACGGATGTCCTGAGCAGAAAGATTTAACGAAAAAGCAATCGTTAAAAATAAAAATAAAAATTGGTTAAATTTTTTCATATACAAAAATTTTATTAAGTAATTAAGTTGTTATTTTATGTTATTTCTTTTTAAAATCGTAGGTCACTGAAAAATAAATTAGCCGACCGATCCTTGGTCCTCCATAAGTTTGAAAGGTTTTTTTGTTGAGTATATTAGATGCCCCCAATTTAAAGGTCGTATTTAATTTGGTGGACAGCCAATTGACCTGGGCGTCCAATAAACTATACTGTGGAATCAGACCGGTGAACTGTGGTGATCCTTCAAAAACAAAAGAATCAATCCATTTGTAATTGACATTGAAGCCGATATGGCTTAATTTTTTGCCGCCTAAAGAAAGCGTCATATCTCTGGCTGATAGCCCGATATTAAATTTATTTTCAGGGGTATTAAATGCCGGAATAATCGGGTCATCGGTTACGGTATTAAGCTTGTTCCATGAATAGTTGGCATTAAAAACATAATGTTCCCCAAAATAGTAATTCGTCCCAACAGAGAAACCCTGCGTCGTTACTTTATCTTGGGCATTTGCTGCAACCCGATAAGCCTGTACGGTTATTGGCAGGCCTGTTGTTTGGTCAAATGTGGCATCTACTCCTACATTATAGCCAATAAAATCTCTATAAAAACTATAATAATAGGTCGCATCAATATATAATTTATCAAAAAGCATTGTTCGATATCCCAATTCAAATGTTTTAACCTTTTCCGGCTGGATAGGAGCAATATCGAAATAACTCAGCGTATCTGAATTACTGGTATTCAAATAATCAACAAAAGAGCCCACTGTGATTAAGTCGTTAAATCCATGCAGGTTTCCAATCAAAATAGCTCGACCTACATTATAAAATAAATACTGATCCGATAAGGTTGGATTTCTAATAGCTGATGAAAAGGACATTCTAAGCGTCTTTTCCGGGCTCGGAGAATAGACAATGGATGCTGCCGGTGATACCAAATAATCAAAATTCTGGTTTTTATCCAAGCGGATCGAACTGCTTATTCTTACTTTTTCCCATAAGGTAAGCGTTCCTCCTCCATAAACACCAAACTCCGACGTGGTAATCTCTCGACCAAAGGTATCTAGTAAAATGGACCCATTGGAATTGGGTAAATACTTCCTATAATTAGCCCCTACCAATAAATCTAAATCGGTTGCAGTTTCTCCTTCCACAAGGTCTTTGAATTGATATTCTCCGTGCGCATGCACAAGGGCTGATTTGTCAAAAAATCGCGTTCCACCTTCTGCAAAGGATACCTTGGATGTAATTTCATTAAATTTTGCCTTGAACTCCGGTGTGCCGGGTTCAAAAAAATCGAGCGAACCATTAATTGGATCTGCCTGATTGGCAATAATTTGAGCTTCAGAATGCCAGCCGGTTAAGGATTGGTGTACAGATGGATCATTTAAAAACTGGCTAATTGCCGCTTTGTATTCAGCTGGTTTGCCTATATAATCTGTCGCACTTGGATAACCTTCCAGTTGTTTGACTTTTGGGACAATATTAATATCCCAATAGGCTTTATACGCGGCTCGCCACAATCTTCCTTCCTTCGCTTCGTCCTGCAATAATAAAGCGGTAAAATAGGGGTCATAGGAATCTCCGGCATCTTCATGTGTTTCAAAAATCCTAAGGAAATAATGATCTTTTTTGAATAGTTCGATTCTATTTTGAAAAAATCGGATATTTTTAAGACTAAAGCGATTGTCTCCTTGATAAACAGTCGTGCCCGTACTGAAATTTGACGCAAGGATTAATTCCGGAGACTCGTATTCTCTTCCGGGTTGTAATCTAAAGTGCATGGCTGCTCCAATTTTCATATTATGAGAATTGTAATCAACCAAATCTGACTCCTTATATCCGCGCCTGTGAATAATACCTAAACCGGGAGAGGATAATACGTCTGAATAGTCATTCGGACCGGAGTATTCATCACCATAAATATTCACAGCATCGTATCCACCCGGATTGTCTATACCCGTTTTGGTATCATAAACAGGGTCTATATTATTGGCTTGCCAGTCATCTGCCTTGAAATAAAAGAAATTTAACTTCAATGCCATGAATTTATTGCCATCTTTATTGGAAAAAGCATCTGCCCACCTAAAGGCGCCCTCAAAAAGGCTTTGCTCTCCGCCTTTGACCATGGCAGATAGCCCTCTGTGGATGAATGGATTTTTTGTCTCCATCGAAATGACACCATTAAAGGCATTTGGTCCATAAAAAGCGGAACTGGCTCCAACGATGAGGTTAACTCGGTTTACATCCAGTTCAGACGCCCCCAGAAAGTTTCCCAAAGAGAAATTCAGCCCCGGAGACTGATTGTCAACCCCATCAATAATTTGTAAAGACCGCACCGGAGATGTACTATTAAATCCCCTCGTGTTAATAATCTTAAAACCAAGGCTTGCCGCCGTTAAATCAACATCTTTCAACGAACCTAAACCATCGTAAAAATTAGCGGCCGGCGTCTCCTTAATGGCGATATTGTCAAGTGTCTCTACGGTCAGAGGCGCCTGTTGTGCTTTTTCAGAGATTCGACGTCCTGTGACTTCGACGGTTTCAATTGTCAAAGCATCTTCAGAAAGGGCGATTTTAATTTTTTTATTATCTGTAATCGTTTTTTCTGTGGGGGCATATCCTATATAGGAAAACACTAAGGTAATGGGGTACTTTTTATCTGTTTTAAGGCTAAATTCACCATTGAAGTCTGTTACAGTACCCTCGCCGGTTCCTTTAATAATCACACTTGCACTTATCAGGGGATCACCTGAATTTCCGTCTTCGATACTTCCCTTAATATGTACCTGTGCAAAACTCAAAGATGCGCTTAGAAGGAGAAGTACAAGGATGGATAAGCTCTTTATTTTAGTAAAAAGAATCATAAGTAGTATTTTAATTTAAAAGGTATTTCTATTGTTCAATTAATAGATATTTTGAACCAAAAAATGATTAATATGGGTTTATCCGCTATACAATATTAATAAAAAAAATTGATTTGATGATGCCAAGTTAGGAAAATTATTACAATTGCTTGTTTATCTATCTTAAATTAGCATAAAACTTTAACATTATATCCCCAAATTTAAGCCCAAAAACCATTAACATACCTATTTGTCTTAAATGTGACTATGGAATTTCTTGAAATACTTGACAATTTTCGTAAAATTGGGGCGAAATAACTAAACAAATTAATATTTTTATGCAAAAACAACTAACTTTCTTGATATTATTGCTATCAATTTTTTCACAAAAAAGCCTTATGGCACAGGTTGATAGTGAACGTACCTATTTTAATCAAATGGTTGATAATGAAAGGAATGCCGCATCTGAGTTGATTCATTACCGAACCACTGAGTTGACGTCCGATTACGATGTAAAATATCATCGTTTCGATTGGAATATCGACCCGGAAGTGGTGGAAATTTCCGGAAAGGTCACGACTGTTTTTGAAGTCAAGGGAGAAAATTTCCAAAATATTCATTTTGATTTATCTAGTGTGTTGGAAGTGGATCTGGTGGAGTACCATGGGACTCATTTATCTTTTACCAGATTGGACAATGATATCTTATCTATTGAATTGCCCGAAATTTTATCTGTCGGTACCCTGGATACGATTAGTGTGACCTACCATGGAGCGCCTGAAGGAAGTGGCTTTGGGCCATTTGTGCAGGGATTTCACGATGGGATTCCTCAAATATGGACTTTGTCAGAGCCTTATGGTGCCAAGGAGTGGTGGCCCTGCAAGCAAGACCTTAATGATAAAATTGATATGATTGACGTCTATGTGACTGTGCCGGAAGTTAACCGGGTTGCATCTAATGGCTTATTGGTCGAAGAGCGATCCCTGCCCGGGGGAAAGAAATTATTTCACTGGCAGCATAATTACCCCATTCCTGCTTATTTGATTGCCATATCTGTGACCAAATACGATGTATTTACCCATACCTTGACAGATGAGGAAGGGGATATTGACATCGTCAATTATGTTTATCCGGAGGAGTACCAATGGGCTTATGACCATACCCTGGTTGCTGTGCCCGTTATGGAGTTATACAACGATTTATTTATTCGTTATCCTTTTGCCGATGAAAAATATGGGCACGCCCGTTTCGGCTGGGGCGGCGGTATGGAACACACAACCATGACATTTATGGGAGGCTGGTCTCACCTTTTGGTCGCACACGAAATGGCACACCAATGGTTTGGGGATATGATTACCTGTGCCAGTTGGCAGGATATTTGGCTAAATGAAGGATTTGCGACTTATCTGGAGGGAATGAATTATGAAAACAATATTGGACCAAGTACTTTTTTTACATGGAAAGAGCAAAGGGTCAATAGTATTATTTCTGAACCGGGAGGCTCTGTTTTTGTCGATGATACCACTTCTGTAGATCGAATATTTGATGGACGACTTACCTATAATAAAGGCGCGATGGTTTTGCACATGTTGCGACAGACAGTTGGGGATGATAATTTTTTTCAGGCTGTTAAAAATTATCTGAATGACCCTGATTTGGCTTATGGATATGCGCATACTTCGGATTTAATCCGCCACATGGAGGAGCAAAGCGGCATGGATTTAGAAGATTTCTTTGCAGATTGGTTTTACGGTCAGGGTTACCCCATTTACGATGTGGAATGGTCTTCCAATCCAGCAAACAATACCGTACGCATCGTGCTCAACCAAAGTAGCTCGCATGAGTCTGTTGAATTTTTTCAACTACCGGTAACTATACGCCTTAGAGGAGAAGGTGGGGAGAAGGACGTTGTCTTGAATAACACTTATTCAGGTCAGGTCTTTTATATACCTTCAGATTTTGAAGTTTCGGAGGTGGTTTTTAACCCGGAATGGGATATTGTTGCGACCAATAGTGTTACCGTAGGGACTGATGATGTCTTTTTGGATGGTGACAATATGCTTGTTTTTCCAAATCCGGTTTCAAGTAAACTTTCTGTGCAGTCCGTCTTAAATGATTTTCCAATTTCATCTTATCAATTATTTGATAAAACAGGAAAAATGATTCGGTCTGCCGAAGTGAAAAATACACAATTTACAATAGACTTTTCTTCGATTAGTGCCGGTGTGTATTCTTTGGTTTTGGATACAGATAAAGGGGTAGTGGTAAAAGAGGTAGTAAAGAATTAATACCGGTCAAATTAAATGCAAATTGCCCTCAAAGAGCTGGTTTCAACCGATGTTGGAGCCAGCTCTTTAATTTTTGGAGTGGACTCAGTCTTGTACCTTTACATTCATAATGTGTGGTGGGATTGGTATTTCACAATCTAGGAATTTACCGCTTTTTTTCATAATTCTGCTAAATCGTAGCGTACCATTGTTTCTGAAATTAGAGTTTCAATTGATTTGTGCAATTTTCTGCAAAAAGCATGACAAAATAAAATACCCCCATTGTAGGCGTTAATACTGACTATTGTTATTTTTTACTATATTTACACGTTCAAATACGTACCTCGATCATATTAAATGTTCTTTTAGTCAAAAGCAGCTATATCTACTATTTATGAATTTATTACAATTTGAAACAAGTCCTTATTTACTACAACACGCAAATAATCCGGTGGATTGGCACCCTTGGGGACCAGAGGCATTAGAACGGGCTAAAGCTGAAAATAAACCTATATTGGTGAGTATTGGTTACTCCACCTGTCATTGGTGTCACGTGATGGAAAGGGAGAGTTTTGAGGACGAAGCAGTAGCGGCATTCATGAATAAATATTTCATCAACATAAAGATAGACCGGGAAGAACGCCCTGATTTGGATGAAATATATATGTCTGCCTGTCAAATTATTAATGGAAACGGAGGATGGCCCCTCAATTGTTTTTTAACACCGGATCAAAAGCCTTTTTTTGCGGGTACTTATTATCCACCCCAGCCCATGCATGGACGTAAATCATGGAGTGAAGTCCTGCAGTTTATCCTGTATAATTTTCAGGAAGCAAGAAGTAAGGTTGAGGAGCAGGCCGAGAGAATTTTAGAGAGAATCAAGGCTGGAGACCAACAGTTTATCAGTGATGGATTAAAACCCGGGGAGCAACAGAATTTAAATGAAAACAATTTCAGACAAATGGCTTCCCTCATTGCTCAAAATTTTGATAAAGTACACGGTGGCTTTGGTGTCGCTCCCAAATTTCCAAATGTCATGCAATTGGAGTTTCTTTTAGAGCATGATTTCTTTTTCAAAGACAAAATTAAAAAAGAGCACGTTCATTTATCTATCAAAAAAATGATTCATGGCGGAATTTACGACCCAATAGGAGGGGGCTTTGCCCGTTACTCGACCGATCAACAGTGGCTGGCGCCTCATTTTGAAAAAATGCTCTATGATAATGCCTTGCTCGTCGGTCTGATGAATGACCTTTATTTAGACTCCGGTGAAGCTATTTACAAAACGACCATTCAGGAGGTTTTAACCTATATATCTCGTGAAATGACTGCAGATAATGGCGCTTTTTATGCTGCATTAGATGCGGATTCAGAAGAGGTTGAAGGGAAATTTTACGTTTGGTCAGCAGATGAGGTAGATGCTTTATTAGGGGAGGATTCAGACTTGATAAAGTCTTTTTATGATGTATCAAAAGAAGGCAACTGGGAGCACAAAAATATCCTACGCAGGACTAAGCCCATCGAAGATTTTATTCGGGAAAATGAGCTGGATGGTGATATTTTTATTAAAAAATTGAAAAAGGCGAATCAAATTTTATTGGAATATAGGGAAAAAAGAGTTCGACCGGGAAGGGATGAAAAAATTCTTCTGAGTTGGAATGCATTAATGGCGTCTGCATTTATTAAATCCTATGCAACACTTCAAAATCCTGATTTTTTGGCTGTAGCCCAAAACAATATTGAATTTATATTGCAAAATATGCGGCAAAAAGATGGAAGTTTATTCCACACTTATGCCCTATTGAAAAACGGAAAGGGGAAAGCTAAAAACATTGGGTTTTTAGAGGATTATGCCTATCTCATTAAAGTATTAATTGAGTTATATGAGGTTTGTTTTGAAACAAAATACCTGACTATCGCCAAGTCGTTGACGGATATTGTCATTCGGGATTTCTATGATGAAACATCCGGTTTGTTTTTCTTCACTTCCGTGAAACAGCAGGATATTATTATGAGGAGCAAAAATTTATACGACTCAACCATGCCATCGGGGAATGCTGTCATGGCACTTAATTTAATGAAACTTGGTTTGATTTTTGAAGCGGCTGACTATTCAGAAAAAGCAGATGAAATGTTGGCATCAGTGCGTGACAGTATCCAAAAAATACCGGCAGCTTTTGGCTTTTGGGCAAAGGTGTTACAGCTACAGGCACAGGGGATTAGCGAAGTGGCATTGGTCGGTCCGAAAGCTTTCGATCAGGCGATGGAGTTAAAGCAGCATTTTTTGCCAAATAGCCTGATAATGGCGAGCTTGAAGGTTAGTGATGATTTCCCTTTATTTAGGGGTAGAGACGAAGGATATTTGTATCTTTGTCGAAATTATGCGTGTCAAAAACCAGTGACATCCATACCTGCATTACTCGAATTATTTTAAAACATTGGACATGAAAATTGGAAAAATATACGTAGCAGCGACCAGTCAGCACATAGGAAAAACCACCTCAACGCTTGGGCTGGTAAGAGCCTTGAAAGATGCCGGACATAAGGTGGGCTATTGCAAGCCGGTTGGACAGGAATTTGTGGATTTGGGCGACCTTAGGGCAGATAAAGATGCCCTGTTGTTTTCTAAATTTGCCAGCTTTGAGCTGATTCCGGATCTTCATAGTCCCGTGATATTGGGCAAGGGGGCGACCAGTGCCTTTATCGAACATCCGGAAAAATACCCCTATCGGGAACGCATTGTCCATGCAGGTGAGATATTAGATGAGATGTACGATATTGTCGTTTATGAAGGTACCGGACATCCGGGGGTCGGTAGCGTCGTTAATTTATCCAATGCTGATGTGGCTGATTTATTGCATACGCCGGTCATAATGGTCGTGGAGGGCGGAATTGGAAACACTATTGATCGACTAAACCTCTCTCTTGCTCTGTTTCGAGAGCGGAAAGTCCCGATCCTTGGGGTAATTATCAATAAAGTTCGTCCTGATAAGATCGAAAAAGTAAAACGGCTTGTTGGCATGAAATTGGAACAAATGGGCTTGAAGCTTTTGGGTGTTTTGCCTTATGATAAATCTATGATGTACCCCATTATGGCAACTGTATCTAAGGCTGTTCGTGGCAAAATATTACTCAATGAGGAGTTTTTAAATAATCGGGTTGAAGAGACCCTGCCCAGTTCTTTGATTGAAGCGGAGAAGATTACCACCTTTTCTAATCTGCTGCTAATGAGTAGTTTGGAGCGCTTAGATTCAGCTATTTCTCAAATAGAAAGAATAACGAAAGAAAAGGGTATTGCCGGCAGCCCCATTTCCGGTATCATCATTACGAGTAATAGCCTCACCTATAGCATTGATGATATTCGTGCCAAAGTGAAACACATGCACTATATTGAAAAATATAAAATTCCGCTTGTTTTGACTAAATACGATACACTCGGTGCGGTCATTAAAATCAATAGGATTGAAGTGAAAATTAACATCAGAACCCCATGGAAGTCGGATCGTGCGGTTCAATTAATAAAAAAATACGTAGATTTGGACTATATTGTGAATCACATAAATGATTTTGAATGATTGATCAAAACGCCTTAGACTTTTTAAAGGATTTAAAAAAGAACAACAATCGAGATTGGTTTCATACCAATAAAAAACGCTATGAAAGTGATTTGAAAAAACCTTTTGCGCAGTTGATTGCTACTTTAATTGACGTGGCAAAGGAAATAGATCCCCTGATTGAAATTGAACCTAAAAATTGCATATTTAGAATCAATCGGGATACTCGTTTTTCCAAGGATAAAACACCTTATAAAACCCATATTGGAGCGATTATTTCGCGATATGGGCGTAAGCAGAAAGAATTTCCGGGTTATTATGTACATATTGAAGCGGGCAGATTAATGTTAGGGGGCGGTGCTTATTTTTTGCCGACTGATTTGCTCAGGAAAGTACGGGAATATATTATTGCGCAGCCTAAAACTTTTGAAAAGATCATCAACGACCCGATTTTTATCGAGAAGTATGACAATATTCAGGGTAATAAAAACAAACGCCTGCCAAAAGAAATGAGGGCAGCGGCTGAATTGCAGCCTCTTATTTTTAACAAACAATTTTACTATATGGCTGAATTGCCCCCTCAAATTGCCATTAACCATGACTTTATTGATTTTGTTCGCTTATATTTTCAGGCGGGCGCCAAACTCAATCATTTTATAGCGAATGCCATTGAATAATTAAACGATTACACCAATGAAACAAAAAGATACAATTATCATTATTTTGTGCATAACTCTACTTAATTGCGCCGGTTATTTATATGGGCAGCGCATCTTTCATTTAGGGCGGATAGAATTGACCGACGGCTCTGATATTTACTGTGAAATATTAGAAGAGGACTCCCTAAAAGTAGGGATTGAACTCTTAGGGGGGCAAAGAATTACCTTTGACCAAAAAGAGGTCCAAACGATAAAAGAAGGTCGGTTAATTGCCCTATATCCCAAGAGTAAATATTTGTTTATAAAGGGTAGTTTTACGATTTTTGAAGGGAGTATTTCCATTCCTTTGGGCAAGCCTTTTCTCTATGAAACAAAGAGTAGGGTGGTTTATAATAGTAAAAAAATAAGCCTCCTCCAAGGCTATCAATTGACTCCTGCTTTTGGTTTAGGATTCGGAATAGGCTATAAACAACAGTCTTATTTTGTCGGACGGGGATTTGAATCTGCTGCCTTTCAAAAAGAAAAAAATGCTTTTGGGGCTATGCCTCTTTTTGTTGATGCGCGAGGTGTTTTTTGGTATTTTAAGCGCAAAGCAGCTATGTTTTATGATATTAGAGCCGGTGTAAATCATATCGGCAAAGATGGTCATTTTTTTTACCGAAGTGGTACTTCTTCGATTAGGGAAAGATCCATGCTGGGGGTGAAGTATTTCAATTTTTCAGTGGGCGTCATTTTTGCTTCGAGAAAGAAACATAAATTATCATTAAGACTTGGGCTGGCAAATCAGTTGTTTAACCTACAAACAACGATTTACACAAATCAAATTATACAATTTGTTGATGAAGATGTTTTTACTCGAAATGAACTTGAACTTAGCCTGGGCGTTCAGTTTTAAAACCAAAATTATGAAAAGCTTATTATCGATACTTTTATGTTTTTTTTCATTATCGCTCTCTGCTCAATATCCGACTAATTCCGGTGTTTTATTCTTAAAAGACGGATCACTCCTGCATGGAAAAATCACCAAAATTACCAATGATGGATATGTTCTTTTAAAAAATAAATTTGGTGATTTAATTTCCTTTAAAAATTTTGAAATTAATAAATTTGTCGAAAAAAAATCACCTAAAAAGGTCTATCGGGATTTTATTTTAAGAAAGCCAATCCCAATGGTAATGGATGTCAGAAAAAAACACAAAAAGGCGAAGGTGAAGCAGAAAAAAGCAGCTGATTCAATAGCTAAAAATGTACAATTATCCGGAATTTATCTAAATGATGGGACTTTTTTGTTCGGTGAAGTTCAGCACCGCTATTCCAATGGTCGATATTTCATCCAATTAATAAATGGCAGGGAATTATTTTTGGATGCCTCCGCTGTGGATGCGGTGAATAAGCTAAATAAAACTCATTTTATTTCGGATAAACACCTAAGGTCTATTATTGTGAAAGGGCGGTATAATATCCTGAGGTTTAATAGTTTTTTTTCGCTGAGATCAAAAGATTGTTGCCCCTTCGGATATTCCCTTAGTAAATATGCCTACGGACTTGTTTTTATATCGGGTTATCAGTGGAGTGAAAATTTTGGGATGGGAATAGGTATTGGCAGGCATGCCTATCCTATTTTAACAGAACGCGTATTCCTCAATACAGGATTAGATTATTCTTACCTAAGGAGGAAAGTCTTTTTTACGGTTTTTCCTGTCTTTTTTGATATAAGGGGCTTATTCAAAAAGCCCAGATCTTTTGCCGGTATGAGCTATTCCGTTCAAATTGGATATGAGATTCCAATTCAAAAAAAAATAATGATTGAATCCTATGACTATAATAATAGCTATTTTAAGTATAGGGTGATGCACAACGGTTTTTTTATTCATCCGTCTATTGGGTATAGAATTCCGACGTCTCAGGTTTATAATTATGAACTTGAGTTGGGGTATGTTTTATTTTGGCTAAAGGTCACAGATGAAAATCAATTGGCTACTGCTCCAACAGAAGTATCTAATAAGCTGCTTTTTGAACACGGATTGACCGTTTCTTTTGGCATTGTATTTTAAATGAATGATTATGAAAAGCATAACGCTTATTTTTCTTTTCCTTTCGGGTTGTCTTTATGCTCAGGAAGCAGGCGATATAGGATATTTATACCATGAAGATGGCGCTGTTATTCATGGTACAATTGTGCAGGTTTCGGTCCTTGGGGATGTGACCATTCGGATGAATTCTGGAATCGAACTAACAATTAAAGCCCGACAAATTAGTCGATTCAAAAAAGACAAATACCACTTTATGGGCAATCGGATGCCCAAGCCGGGTAGCCTCATGTTTTATCCATTTATTGCACACCCCAGTCTGCTGGGTGATGAAGACGTTAGGCGTTATTTATTCTTCCCAATCTTTTTGGGTGGACAGTTGGATTACGTTATTTCCCCTTTTTCAAAAGTTGGAATCGGTGTACGAAGAGGAAGTAACTATTCAATTTTAAATACGCAATATTTATATTTCTGTGCCTACGAGCGGCAGGTGGTATTTCGGGGTGTAGCGCTTTATGCCGGGGTAAAACCAGGGTTAATATCGGAGGCCGGTCGCTCTTTTAATTCTGCCAGGTATAGAATTAAAGGCACAATATACCATGCAAAAAATATTTTTTCATTTGAAAGTTATGTCGGGATTAATATTTTTACAAAACGAAGGTTGAGCTATCGACTAGATGTCGGACTACAGGAAAAATACTTTGTTGCCATTGATCGTTATCATCCGGAAAACGAGAATCATTTTACTATTTATTCCTTTTTTTTACAATTAGGGATCGGCTTTTAGGAATGAGGTATAAATAAATGTTCTTTCTTTACTCGATCATTTTGTTCTTAGTTTTCACTCTACCTGGCAAGCCGAATAGACAGGTTTAAAAGCGGGAGTCCCGCCTGGCGG
>CAZNCI010000045.1:0-7381 GCA_964571475.1 uncultured Saprospiraceae bacterium
TCGGGCCGCCAGGCGGGACTCCCGCTTTTAAAGTAAAAACTAAGAACAAAATAATAGAGTAAAGAATGAACATTTATTTATTTCTCATTCCTTAGTTTGAATCTGTCAGCGCTCTAACCCCTGATTTTAATCCATTAGACGACAAAATGTACTATATTTACCCCGCAATCATTTAATAGAACCATAAAATTCAATAAACTTCGTTATTCTTCTATCTAAAATGTTTGCAATTGCAACAAAATTGTATCATATTCAGTATAAACTTACGATTACCAAAGAGACAGTTTTAAACTAAACACACATGAAATACGTCATCCTGGTTGTAACAACTTTTTTCCTATTTGTGAGCGCACAGCTTCCAATGCAGCCAACTCGCCCTTCCTTTGTATTGAACGATAAGGCTGAAACCCATTGGGTGGATTCTACTTTCAATAGTTTATCCTTTGATGATCGAATAGGGCAATTATTTTCTATCCGGGCTCATTCCGATAAGGGGTCGGAGCACATTAACGCGGTTAAGGAAATTATCAAAAAATATCATGTCGGAGGATTGACTTTCTTTCAGGGTACACCCGAAAAGCAAATAAAATTACTCAACGAATATCAGGCGTTATCCCCCTTGCCTTTGATGGTCGCGATGGATGCGGAATGGGGCTTGGGCATGCGGATGAAAAAAACGACCATCAGCTTTCCGCGGCAATTAATGCTTGGTGCGATTCAGGACAATGATTTGATTTATGATTTTGGTCATATCGTTGCGGATCATTTAAAAAGAATTGGTGTGACGGTCAATTTCGCTCCCGTGGTAGATATTAATAATAACGCCGCCAATCCTGTTATTAATGATCGCTCTTTTGGTGAAGACCGGTATAACGTAGCGGTCAAAGGCTATATGTATATGAAGGGGATGCAGGATAATAATGTGATGGCCTGTGCTAAACACTTTCCGGGGCATGGTGATACAGATGTTGATTCACATAAAGATTTGCCGATTATTATGCATGATTTGAGGCGATTGGACAGTATTGAGTTATTCCCTTTTCAGATTTTGGCAGAACAGGGCGTAGGCAGCATGATGGTCGCACACTTAGACGTTCCGGCTATTGATGACAGGGAACACCGTCCAACATCCCTTTCCCGAAAAGCGGTGACGGGATTGTTGAGAGAAAAAATGGGCTATAATGGATTGCTTTTTACCGATGGTTTGGGGATGAAAGGTGTGACCAGGCATTTTCGTCCGGGGCAGGCCGACGCGGAGGCCCTCGCAGCAGGAAATGATGTATTATTATTGCCGCAGGATATTGAAGCAGCCATGACAGAGATCAAGGCGTATATCAAAGAGGGAAAGATTAGCCAAGCTCAATTTGAAGCAAGTGTTAAAAGAATTTTACGTGCAAAATACCGTTTGGGGCTCACTCATTTTACCCCTATTCAATTAGAAGGACTGGAGGAAGATCTCAACTCCAAAGAAGCCCTTGCTTTTAAGGGGAAATTAATTGAAAATGCTATTACGCTGGTTAGGAATAAAGATTTTTTAATCCCCATCAAGAAACCGACTGAAATATCAATCGCATCGTTGAGTATTGGTGTTAACCACAAAACTGCCTTCCAAAAACGCCTGGACAACTATGCGACAATTAGTCACTTCCAAACCCAAAAGGATATTTCACCCACCAAACATAAAGAGCTGATTCGCTATTTAAAGAAAAAAGACCTGGTGATCATCAGCCTCCATGAGATGAATAAATATGCCAAAAAGAACTTTGGTTTAACCCAGAGTGAGCTTGAATTCATCCATGATCTCAATGAAGAAACAAAGGTCATTTTAGTTGTTTTTGGTTCACCGTATAGCCTGAAATACTTTGACTATTTAGATTGGGTGTTGGAGTCTTATCAGGAGGATGATATGATTGGAGACCTATCCGCGCAGGCTTTATTTGGAGGCATTGCGATTAGAGGCAGGCTACCGGTGACGGCTTCGGCAAAAAGTGTTTATTACCAGGGCATTCAGACTTCAACGCCCATTCGTATGGGATACAGTGTCCCCGAAGAAGTAGGGATCAGATCGGGGACTTTAGCTAAAATTGACTCTATCGCCAAGGCAGGAATTGATAAAAAAGCATATCCCGGTTGTGTGGTATTGGCAGCGAAAGACGGAAAAATATTTTATGAAAAAGCATTTGGCTATCATACTTTTTCAAAGAAAAAATCCGAGAAAACAACAGATATATTTGATCTGGCATCCATTACAAAAGTAGCGGCCTCTACCATTGCTGTTATGAAAATGCAGGAAGATGGCCTGATAAATATCGAAGATTCTTTAGGGGTTTATTTGCCGGAGTTGATTGGGACTAATAAATCGGGGTTAATCATCAGGGATGTGATGACACATACTTCCGGCCTGAAAAGCTGGATTCCATTTTATAAAGAAACGGTCGTTGGCCGCCGACATCCTCATCCGTCTAAAAAGTTTTATCGCAAAGAAATGTCAGATAAATTTAATATCTCGGTAACCAATAAATTATTTTTAAGATCCGACTATAGAGATACCATCTGGCGTGAAATAATTGATTCAGATCTAAGAAGTAAACGCAATTATAAATATAGCGATTTAGGCTTTTATTTTATCGCATTATTAACCCAAAAGGTTACCGGACTCAGCCTGGATCAATATGTTACGCGGGAATTTTACGAGCCACTTTCTCTTAGGACAACCGGATATAACCCCACGGTTAAATTCCCATTATCCCGGATTATTCCGACTGAAAAGGACAACTACTGGCGTCGGCAGGTCATACATGGGTATGTACATGATATGGGCGCTGCAATGCTTGGCGGTGTCAGTGGACACGCCGGTTTATTTTCAGATGTGGAAGACCTTGCTACTTTGATGCAGATGTTACTATGGCAGGGATATTATGGTGGTGAATTATTATTAGAGCCCGGTACTATTCATGCGTTCACTTCTCGTCCCAAGGGCATTTCAAGGCGTGGAGTGGGTTTTGATATGAAAGAAACAGACCCCAAAGCGCGAAAAAATTTATCGACCAAAGCTTCTAAATCCACCTTTGGACACCTGGGGTTTACCGGTACCGCTACCTGGGCAGACCCGGAAACCGGTCTGTTATTTATCTTCTTATCCAATAGAACTTACCCTTCCATGCATAATTACCGGCTGAATAAACTGGACATACGCCCGGCTATTCAATCCGTTCTCTACGATGCGATGATAGACGTGAAAGGGTGATTTCGAAAGTCCTTTGATGGAAGGCTCAATGCGCTAGGGATAGTAGCGGTATATAGGTAGATTTCGCCCAAAGCGAAATCTACCTATGTAGGAGCGGATAGCCCGCCGCTGAACGAAGAGAAGCGGAGCGCCCAAATAAAATTACAACCCAATCATCTTGCCTACTAGCTGTTTTACTTTATTATTATCTTCCAAAATTATCTGGTAGAACCAAATTCCGGGTTGTAAATCCCGAACTTCTACTTTATACTCGCCTTCCATTTGCCGATTATCTACCAGTGTTTGGACTTTTTTCCCCAGAGCATTCGTGATGAAAATCTTTACATGATAAGCCTGCTTTATTTCATAGTGAATAGTTGCTGTTCCCTGAAATGGGTTGGGATAACTATCGAATAATTGAGAAGTTGCTTCCTTGGGATCATCCGTAGCAATGATGACACACTCCTGTCCCGGGCAAAAAGTCCTGGCTGCTAAGGTGCAATCCAAAACAAAGGGATTGGGACGACCATCCTGATATTGTGCGATAAGAAAGGTTCTGTTCCATTCATCCGCATCTACAGGGTCTAACAAATGCCAATCACATAGGGTTGCCTTTTGCGATGAAAAAAACTGTGGGTCGGCTGCATCTGCCAATGATTTATACATGGCATAGAAGTAAAACATTGCTCTGGCCACATTGCCCTTATGTGCCTCTGGAGGTTCAAAAAGTGCATCTGTGGATTCACTGTATAAATCCCTATTGGTTGATGGTGGGTTACTTTGGTGCTGCCCCAGATAATACCAGTCATCCGTCTGGCTGTCATTGATTTCCCCAAAGGGTTTATGACCTCTTTCCTGATTGACATCAATACGGGCGGGATATAAATGGTGCATATCAGCCTTGGGATTTCCGTTTTCAGCACCTTTGGAGCGGGGGAAGGTATGCTCCGTATTGATACCGTTTGGTCCTCCATTCATATAAGCGAAGGTTGTCGGGTCAACATTAGGAGGTAATGTGATGGTGTAACCGGTATAAACCCCGGATAATTGCTGATTTTGCCCATATATTTTTGAGAATAGCGTGTCCCGTGCAATTCCATAATTAAGTGGAGAAATTGGCTTGTAATTCGCCTCTAATAAATTCAATAATTCGGGACCAGATTGACCAGGAAACACGGGCTGATGACCTTGTCCGAATAAAAGACTTGCGGAAAATGAAAATAGAATAAGTAAGTATTTTAGCATATTTTTTATTTTTCAAAATATTTTAATGTGATGTCATTTCCATCAAAAACGGCATAAGAATTATGATTGAGCCATTCTCCCAGGTTGATATATCGACTTTTTTTATTATTTAATAAATGATCGATTGGAATATGTCGATGTCCGAAGACAAAAAAATCGACTGCCCTGTGCTCAATCATTTCATTGGCATATTGGCAAAGCCACTCCTGATTCTCCCCCAAAAAGGTGGCCGATTCTTTATTTTTATGCCTACTTGTGCCCGAAAAATAATTCCCTAGACCAAGTCCAAAATTAGGGTGCAGGCGGGCAAAAGCCCATTGGCATAGTTTATTCGCAAAAATTTTTTTAATAAATTTATAGCCGTGGTCTCCCGGACCTAAGCCATCGCCATGCCCAATGATGAAATTTTTATTTCCAATTTTTCTTTCTATGGGCGCTCGATAAGTTTTGATACCTAATTCTTCTTCAAAATACCGAAACATCCACATATCGTGATTCCCCGTGAAAAAATAAATGGGCAAACCTCCATCTGTTAGCTCTGCTAATTTTCCAAGTAGCCGGGTATAACCTTTGGGGACGACTGTTTTGTACTCAAACCAAAAATCAAAAACATCTCCGACCAGGTAAATAGCTTCCGCATCGCGAGCAGCCATGTCCAGCCAGCGCACAATTTGTTTTTCTCGCTCCTGACTGGTCAGGCGAGCATCTACTCCAAGATGGAAGTCGGAAGCAAAGTATGTTTTTTTGCTCAAATCAATGATCCTTTTTATTACTCATTTCTAAGGGTAATTACTTATTTATCGAATGCAAATTTAGTCTATTGTACCCATAAAACAAAACAGCCGCTCCGGAATGGAACGGCTGTTGATTTTATGTCACAATTTTAAACAATATCAATTGATGAAACTCATACTCTTTTTGACAAAATTGCTCAATTCTTCCCCTTTTAACATATTTTGATTAAGTAAGGCAAGATCATAGAGGTAATGTGCCACTTCTTTTTGCTTCTCTTCGTCCTTGATGCTATTGATTTTTTGTGCAACCAAAGCATTATTCGTGTTAATAACTACATTATAGGTGTCTGGTAAATCTCCAAGGTTCATCCCCTGCATAGATTGCATTTCCTTCATTCGCCGCATAAATTCAGGCTTGGGGATCTGTACCGGAGGAGCTTCTGGTGACATTGGCTCCAGTTGTACAGATGCCATCTTATCTCCCACTACTCCTTCAAAAATACTTTTGATGGAATTTTGCTCGTCTTCACTTAGGACAGACTCCGGCTTTTCATCCTTTTGCACCAAATTATCAACGGTGTCAGCATCCACACGGATAAAGGTCACATCGGTCATCTTTTGTTCCATTTGCTGGATGAAGTGGTTGTCGATGATATGCTCTAGCACAATGACGTCATATCCCTTGTCATTACAGGCAGTGATTTGCGCATACTGCTCCTTTGTATCCGAAGAATAAAGAAATACCGTTTTGTCGTATTTATTAGTTTGTGTTTCTTTTACCTTGTCTTTGTACTCCTGGATGGTATAGAACTCACCTTTGGTGTTTTTTAATAAGGCAAAATCCACAGCTTTGTCATAAAATTTATCATCGGAGATCATACCATATTTTACAAATACGCTTAGATCATTCCACTTTTCCTGATAGCTTTCTCTGTCCTTTTTGAATAATTGTTTTAGTTTATCTGCGACTTTCCTGCTGATATACTTGCTGATTTTTTGCACATTGGCATCTCCCTGCAGGTAGGATCTCGATACGTTCAACGGAATATCCGGGGAGTCAATTACCCCGTGCAATAATTGCAAAAATTCAGGAATAATATCTTTTACCTCATCTGTTACATATACCTGATTAGAGTACAATTGAATTTTGTTCTTTTGTACTTCAAAGGAATTATTTAATTTAGGGAAGTATAGAATCCCCGTCAGTTTGAACGGGTGGTCGATATTGAGATGTATCCAGAACATCGGTGGCGCACTATACGGATAGAGTTCATTGTAGAAGTTAATATAATCTTCGTCCGTTAATTTATTAGCACGTTGTTTCCACAGCGGGTTGGTATTATTGATGATATTATCTACTTCAATTTCCTTTTCTGTTGCATCCTCTCCTTCCCCTTCTTTGATCGTTTCTTTACGTGTTCCAAACTTGATGGGGACGGGCAAAAAACGACAATATTTCATCAATAAAGACTCAATTTCCTGCTCCTCTAAAAATTTCTTACTGTCTTTTGCAATGTGTAGGATGATATCTGTTCCACGTTCTTTTTTGTCACTTTTTTCAATAGTGTAAGAGGGGTCTCCTTCACAAGTCCACTTGATAGCAGCAGCTCTTTTATAAGATTTAGAAATGACTTCCACTTTTTCTGCCACCATGAAGGCAGAATAAAATCCCATTCCAAAGTGACCGATAATATTCGCTCCGTCATCCTTGTATTTTTTTAGGAAATCTTCCGCACTGGAGAAAGCCACCTGATTGAGGTATTTGATGGCTTCGGCTTCCGTAAGACCAATTCCTTTATCTCTAAAGGTGATGGTTTTTTTCTTTTTATCCACGATTACTTCAATCGTATCATCTCCAATTTTTCCTTTAAATTCACCCTTGGCGGAGAGGGTTTTTAGTTTATTGGTTGCATCGACTGCATTGGAGATCAGCTCCCTCAAAAAGATGTCATGCTCAGAGTATAAAAACTTTTTGATAATGGGGAAAATATTTTCCGCCTGTACTGATATATTTCCTTTCTGCATATTTGATATTTTTTATTTGTCTATTCTTTTCTAATCCAGTCAAAGTGTCAAACTTCAACTACTATCTGCTTTAGGCAAAGGGCGTGCCAATGGGCTTGTTCTGTCATTTTGACAGGAAAAATGATGAATGATAGACAAAATTGAGGTTTTT
>CAZNCI010000045.1:7481-17848 GCA_964571475.1 uncultured Saprospiraceae bacterium
CTATTTTTTGAATTTTAAATAATCCAGGTAATAAATTGCTTTGACAGAGATAGTGTTACTTTGAGGTAGGTAAGGAACCTTCTTTAAATTATCAAAATAATTATCCACTAACAGATCTCCACCGTCAAGCACATTGTTTTTCCATACGATTATCAAATCACTTCCAGGGGCAAAACGCCAAGTGTAAACCAAGTCAATATTAAAGGCGTTGAAGTTGGAATCGTGGTTGCTATCATAGTCACTGGCTGATAATTCACCATCGTCTTCTAATTTGAAATACTGGGAATAGGTAACACCAGACCAATAATGTCGGAGCCTAAAGGATAAATTCATTTTATTGTTAAATACATAATCGGTGTATAGACCGACAATGGTTGTATTTCTATTTCTGGCACCGAAAATAATCTCCAGATCATTGGTTTCCTCACTGCCGAAATCTGTCACATAGCCTTCCGATCCGTTCGATTTATTGACAGAAGTTGAAGCGCCAATAGTCAGTTTATTATTTACCCTAAATCTGGGGTACAGACCAATGTTCCAACTGGTTTGTTGGTGGGAAGTTTTTGATATTCTTAAATTAATTCCGGTTCGGAGTCGTTTTCTCCTATCTGTATTGATGTTGAGGCCGATGTTATTATACCGGGGTTCTTTGTAAATATGACCAAAATTTCTCGATTCAAAATAATCGATATTTCGAGTGGGCGTGATAAAAGCCCAGATGTTGTAATTCCAGAAGGATTTAGTTTGTCCCCACCACCATACATTTAGTTTAAACCCCTCGTTCAGGTTTGGTTTGAATAAACGGGAATATCCTGCCCAGAGCCCCATCCCCATTTGGTTGAAAATACCAACTGGCTTATAAATAGAATAATCCAGATTAAAATCAAAACTACGCTGATTATTATTATATAAAAAGCCCAAATCGTTGGGGTCGTAGGTGTCACTTAGAACATCTGTACTAATACTCCAATTTAGATTACCGCTTATTTTACTCAACTCAATATCATAGGTGTATCCTAAGTCAGTTGAATTGGGCATATACTTTTGACTTAATCCACCCTTTCCTGATATTTCGTATTTATTGGCTTTGTCTTTAAGGCTAAATACCAGCCCTGTAAGGTTAGCATCATAATCTTTCCCTCTACGAATGACGGTCGTATTTACAAGGGAAATGGAAGAATTATTTTTTAAATTTTGATCCAAAACCAGTACATTGTAATTTGTCAGGGGAGAGGTTTGAAAACGACGTTCCTCCCCTTCGGCATTTTTGATGATGGCTCTTTGTTGGGCAGCCGTCGCATTAAACAGGCCTACGCCCAATCCTTTACTCGTTCTTCCGGATACCTTGGTCGCATTGATTAACTGTGTGCTATTGGGGTTGGATACGAGGGTTTCACCATTTTTTAACTCATCATAAACATCATATTCGTGTAGAGGACTCCCCCCAATTCTTCGGGAATAAAAAAAACGCCCCTTGTTGAAAAGCTCCGTTCCTTCCGTAAAAAACTGCCGGTTTTCATCAAATCTAATTTCAAAAGGAGATAAATTCAAAACCTGATCGTCCGATTTTGCTTCACCAAAATCCGGGATTAAAGTCATATCAAGGGTAAAAGCATCATTAATACCATATTTTATATCCATTCCACCATTAAAGGATCTGCCAAAACTATTTTCTCCATCTTCTTTATGGTGCAGACCATAGACTGCCAAGAAGGGAGTTGCGGATAACCGAATGGGTGATTTTATCCCGACAAGCCCGGTCAAAACCCCGGATTGATTCAGAAAACCGCTCACTTTAGGGTCAATCTCACTCCAGAAAGACTTCTCCTGATTTCTTGCCGTTTTCCTTCCAAAATTAATATGCCACATTTGCTTTTCCTTATTGGGAAAACGCAAGGCAGAGTATGGGATTTTTATTTCAACGACCCAGCCATTATCCCGAATAGAGATAGCGCTATCCCATACCGCATCCCAGCCTTCATCCTCTCCGTTATTAGAGGCTTTGGCATCCCATTGGACACCGGCAGCAGTCGTGATAAATTCAAAGCCATTAATCCCATCCATATAGGAATCGATAAACACACCAAACCAATCCACATTACCCATATTATCTCTTGCGGATAACTCAGTAGAAATGCTATCGATAGAAGCCTCTTTCATGATGGCTGCTACATAAATCCCCGTATTATCATAAATAACTTTAACTTCTGTTTGGGTAGATGCTTTTTTGCCGGGGAATGGGTCAAGTTGAGTGAAGTCTTTGGCAATATTAGCTTTCAACCAGGCATCTTCATCGAGTTTTCCATCAATTTTGATGGATTCATTAATTTTGATAGCTTGTATTTTCTTTTTGTCCAAAGGGATTTGACTAAAAAGGGGCAAGGATAGAAAGGATAAGACAAGTAATAAAGTTGGGTTTTTCATCGAGTGATTCAATTTTTATTTTGTAGATCGTTTCTTTTATGGACAAGGAAAGAGCAGGAAGGTTGCACCATTTTTTGAGGTGATACCCAATTAAATCATTCAACAAATTACGGTATCTGCGAAACAGATGGTACTTTTGTCGTTTTATTAGCGTTATCCTTTGTATCTGTTTAATTGATTATAGTAAATGACAAGACCACTTATTCCGAGGTTTATTCAGGAGAATTTCAAAAAGGGCATCTTTCATGGGGAGATAAATGCCTATGCGCTCTTTGTTGATTTGTCCGGATTTACGGCTCTAACCGAATCTCTAATGAAGGACGGAATAGGAGGCGCGGAGCGATTATCTGTGGTGCTGAATGACATTTTTAGTCCGTTGGTACATTTGGTCTATGCTCGTGGCGGATTTATTCCATACTTTGCCGGGGATGCCTTTTGCGCTATTTTCCCAGAAAAGAAAGTTAAAAATAAAACTGAATTTGTCCGAACGGCCTTCATGGCAAGGGAGTTGTTTATTAGAAGAGGTTTTTCATTTGAACAGTTCTCGATAGGGATAAAATCAGGGATTTCGTACGGAAGAGTAGAGTGGGGAATCACGGGTGATGTTTACCATTCTTTTTATTTCAGAGGAGAAGCTATTGATAATAGTGCCCTTTGTCAAATGAACGCAAATCAGCAGGAAATCATTTTCGATGATAGCATTTTGGAGAATTTAGATCCTGCCCTTTTTAGCTATGAAAAAATCGAAAAAAATCTTTATCAGCTTAAAGGAAATTTATTAAATTATGAAGAATTAGATGCCATTGAACCCATCCAGATGGCAAAAGTTTCTCCTGAAATCCTAGGGCAATTTTTTGCAGATGAAGTGGCTACTTACGAAGTAGGAGGAGAGTTTAGGCAGGTGGTGACTATTTTTATCTCCTTTGAAGGAATTTCAAAATATGAAGAATTAAATGAATTTAGTACCATTGTTTTAAAAGAAATTGCGAGCTTTTCGGGTTATTTTAAAGAGATTGATTTTGGAGACAAGGGCGGCATGATGGTTGCTTTTTTTGGGGCGCCCGTTTCCTACGAGAATAATGCAGAGCGCGCCATGGAATTTCTCATGGCCGTTAAGAGCCAAATTGCCAGTAACGCCAATTTGGTGAAATTAAAAATAAGAGCAGGGGTGACGCTCGGTACAGCTTATACCGGTCTTGTTGGCGGAGCAGAACGCTGCCAATACGCCTGTGTAGGCAACAGAGTCAATCTGGCCGCCAGATTAGCAACAAAGGCAGCATGGAGTGAATTTTTGGTCGATGAGGAGATTGCTAAATTACCTAATTATTCTTTTAAAAAGAAAGGCGATATAAAGTATAAGGGCGTTTTACACAAAACGCCAACATGGATTGTCGAAGCAGAAAAAATTCAACATAAACCCGTTTATGATACCTATTTTGTAGAGCGGGAGGATGAAATTGTGTCACTTTTTGATTTTGCAAAAGCCTATATTGTTCCGTCCAAAGCGGGGATTTGTTATTTGTTTGGTGAAGCAGGAATAGGTAAGAGTAGGTTGATGTATGAGTTTAGGTCCCGATTGGGAAAAGAGCAAAATATTAAGTGGATATTTTGTCAGTCCGACCAGATTTTGAAAAAGCCATTTAATGCCTTTATTTATTTTTTAAGAAATTATTTTAACCTTAATTCAAAAACAGGACTTGAAGCCAAAAGAATTGTTTTTAATCAAAAATTTGATGAATTATCTAATTTCTTATTTAATAACAAAGATGAGAAAGCAGGTGTTTTTCACAAAGAATTAATCAGAACAAAAGATGTTTTGGCTGCGCTCGTTGGTCTTGATAAAGAGGGCTCTCTTTGGAGTCAGCTTTCTGCCAAAGGGCGTTTTGAAAATACCATTCAGGCTATTCTCAATCTGATCTTATCAGAAACGATACGCCAACCACTTATCATAGAAATGGAGGATGGCCATTGGTTGGATACCAGCTCCAATGAAATACTAAAGGAATTAGTCCGGGAGATGCCCAATTATCCCTATGTCATTTATGTAACCTCCCGATTTGCAGATGACGGAACTGCCAATACGCTGATCGATGCCCAATATTTAAAACAACAAGGGGTTGATGAGAAAATAATCATGTTGCCCTCTCTTCCTCCAAAGGCAATTGCTTCTTTTGCAGAAAAAATGTTGGGAGGAGAGATTAATAAATCCTTCTACGAACTATTATTACGAGCCAGCAATAGCAATCCTTTTTATTTGGAGCAAATTCTTAAATATTTTATTGAAAGTAAGCTGATTCATAAAGAAAAGGGGAAGTGGGCTATCAAAGATAAATCCATTCAGTTATCGACCTCCATTAATGCCATTTTGACCGCAAGGATCGACCGCTTATCCAGTTTGGTGAAAGAAACCGTCAAGGCAGCGGCTGTTATCGGACTTGAATTTGAAGTGCCTGTTTTGTCCGCAGTGATGGAAGAACAAAAGTATTTTGAGACACAAAAGGAAAATCACACAGGTCTTTTGAGAGACCAAATTCAGAAGGCAGAGCAGGTGCAGATATGGCGGGCCATGAATGAATTAAGGTATATATTCCGGCACGCATTACTTCGCGAAGCCGTATATGGGATGCAATTACACACGCGTTTGAAACAGCTTCATCGGTTAATTGCAGAAGCCATAGAACGGCTTTATCCCAAAACGATTGCCGGACGATATACGGACTTAGCCTTTCATTATGAAAATGGAGGCGTAAAGGATAAAACGATTTATTACTTAAAAAAAGCAGCGGATTATGCCCGCGAAAATTTCCAAAATAAGACAGCGCTCAAACATTATAATAAATTATTAGAAAAGCTAAAAGAAGAGCAGGACCTGTTTAAAATTGTAAAAATTTTAATTCGAAAAGGTCAGGTATTGCGATTAATCGGAAAATGGGAAGAGAGCAAAGCTGCTTTTCAGGAAGCATTGGTCGAAGCAGAAGCATTGGGCGATAAATTACTGGTAGCTCGGGCATATAATAATTTAGGTAACCTTCAAATACTCAAAGGGGCTTATCAGGATGCTCATACATCTTTAAATAGGGCGACATTATTATTTGAGGAATTAGAAGACCAGAAAGGGATTATTAAGGTATTTGGTTATATAGGAGAGTTGAATTTCCGGCAGGGAAAATACGATGAAGCTAAGGCTTATTTTGAAAAAAGTCTTCACATTAACGAATCATTAGCAACACCTCTCAATCTTTCCAATATCGTTTCAAACTTAGCACTCACTTATATGAATAAGGGAGAATTTGACAAGGGGATTTCTGTTCAGGAAAAGCAAATGGAGCTGGCAAAGAAATGGAATGACAAAAAGGGGTTGGCAACCTTATACACCAATACCGGGATCATTTTATTGGAAAAAGGCAGCTATGGAAAGGCGTTGTTGCATCTCGAACAGGGACTAAATCTAACGGAAGAATTGGGTGATCGCTTATTGAATTCCATTTGCATCGGGTGTATGGGGAGTGTGTATCAACGACAGGGGGAATACAAAAAAGCGATGGAGTATTTTCAAAGGGATTTGGAAATTTGCGAAGAGTTGGGCGATAAACAGGGCATTGCAATCGCGCTGGGGCTGATTGGAGACCTTTTGAGTATTCAGGGGGATTTTCACAAAGCTATTGAATACCTTCAAAAGAATTTAATGTTATGCGAGGAATTAAGCTATAAAAAAGGAATGGCAAAGGCCGTCAATACACTTGGAGATATTTTTTACTTCACCAAGGAGTACAAGCGGGCATTGGAGTATTATGACAGAGCTATTTCACTGACAAGGGAAATAGATAATAAATTAGTGCTTTGCGCCAGCTTGCTCGAAAAAGGATTGGTTTTGATCCGACTTAATGATATTAAATTATTGAAAAAGGTACATCAAGAGGCTTACGAACTGGCCTATGAATTGGATAATTCGGATCTTATCATTGACGCAGAAGTACTTAAAGGTCTGATTTTGCACCTTGATAATAAAACAGATCAGGGGAAAGCTGTCTTAATGAAAGTACTTTCCATGGATATAGATGATACGCAGCAGGCCGACACTTATTTTGCCCTACATCGTATAACGGGAAATAAGAAATACGGTCATAAAGCATTGGATATATACATCAAAACCTATGATGAAATGCCGAAATATTATTTTAAGGAAAGAATTAACTTATTGAAGGCGATATTGTAAACGTACACTAAAAAATGGTCTTGAATACTTAAATTCAAGACCATTTTTATTTTTTACAAAGTACCGGATTTATTAAAATTCCTTTGTGTATTTTAGTAAGAATTGCTCTGTTAAGCTTACGCGTCTGCCTACTCCGTCAACACCACCAATCTTATTGAAATCAGTAATTTGAACTTTTACGTCATGGTCGTAAAATACGTTTAAAGTAACAGCTGCTGCCAATCCTTTAAAGATTTGAAATGAAAATTCATTCACCCAGTCCACGTCAATATTTTGTGGTTCTTTTAGGTAATTAGAAAACAAAGCCATAGAAGTAGTGTATCCGACTTTGTCATTGGCAAATTTATTCACGTAATTGATACGAGCCAAAGCACCTAAGGCTTTGAATACATTTTCACCGTGTGGATTTCCGTGTAAATCAAGTGCTGCGATATTATCATCCGCCACAATAATAAACTTCGACCCTAAGGGTGAGAAGAATACAGATAATTTATCTGAAAATTTATAATCAACTCCTAATGATAAGGTGATAGTTGCAGGAGAGAATAGCTTAGCCGCCAAGGTGGTATTATCCAACTCCGTTAAATAATTTCCAGGAAAATTAGCATTTCCAGTATAAGTAGGTGCCAACTGACTCATAAAAGAGAAATCAGCTGCGTAAAATAATTTTGATCCTTCTGCGGTTTGATAGCCGATTTTAGAATTGAAACGCAATTCGTCAATCGCCTTTTGAAAAGGCACTGGTGCCGTATCTGCTCCCTGAGCAATAAGTCCTGATCCCAATCGCTGGATTCCAAACTGGAATAACCCAAGATTATCCCAGGCTAAACGCCCATCTTTAAGGTTAGCGAAAAAGTTAATTGCGCCCCCTAGTCCTATTGAGTTTTGTCCAGCGCCCTGCTTAGGGTTAATTTGTACTAATTGAGATAAATCCAAGCCAATGCCAGCTCCTTTTTTCCATCCTTCTTCTACTTTTTTTTCATCTTGGGCAAAAGAAGCATTAGTACTACCAATGATTGTCAATAATACTAATGTAATGTAAAATACTTTCTTCATGTTAAATTTTAATTAATTAAAAAATTCTATTTTTTGATCTACTAATTTTCCCATCGGAATAACAATATTTGAATTTTCGGTTTCTAAGGTAATAGAGGTAGCATCAATACTGATGATTTTACCTTTTACCCCGTCAACCTTAATTGTTGTTCCGAGTTCAAATTTACTCTTATTGTAGAAGGAGGAAAGAATATTAGACATAAGACTCTTGGAAGCCATGCCATAACCTAGGGCAAAAGCAAAAATAATTCCTGCAAAAATAATAGAAATATTGGTCTCAATAAAGTCGGTTTTTAACTCTGCCTGCTTTAATGTAATCATTAAAACATTTACAAAAATAAAATAAAAAACGATCGTAGAGATCATTTTGGCAGAAGGGATGGCCAATGAATTTGCCGCAGTATGAACCATGTTTTTGATGGCATCAGCAATAAATATACCAAATACTAAAACCAATAAGGCAGAAAATAATTTAGGAATATAGGCCATGGTGTTTTGCATCAGCTCCGATATAGCTTCCATTCCCAATACTTCGGTTGCTGCCATCGCGAAGACAAAAAGAATCATATAATAAAGCACCTTGGAAAGGAAAATGCTTGGAACTATTTTTATTTTGGACTTATAGATAATTTCGATTTCGTTGAGCTTTTCTGCTAACTTATCAATACCTGTTTTCTCAAGAATTGTTTTAAGTATCCTTGAAACCGTCTTGGCTAAAATCCAGCCAACAATAAAAACAACAAGTGCACCAATCAAATTGGGAATGACATTTAACATCTCCTTGAGCCGTGCAATTATTGTGTCCAAAATTGATAGTGTTTTATCTACTTTATCTTCCATTACTTTTTACTAATATGGGTATAAAAATAAGATGCGATATATATTATTGACCGGATCTTCTATTTTCTCTGTCCTGTAAATTAGGAGGTGTTGAAGAAGGTGTTTTAGGCTGCGTTGTACCCCCGGAAAAGGCAATCAGTAAATTCCCCAGCTTAGGGAGATAAACTTCGATTATACTGGCTATGAACTTAAACGAAGAAAGCATCCCTTCGACATTCTTTTTGCCAGTAGCGCCCGATTGCTCATATTCATTGATATGTTTCTGTTGAAGTTGTTGAAAATTATTCATTTTTTTAATTTTTGAGTGTGAGTTTAACTTTCTTAAAACAAAAGAAGTTTTTAACATCGCACTCCTGTCGCTAAAACCCCTCTTCTTTAAATAATGTTTGTTTCAAATACTTTGCTTTTTCTTTAGCGCGTTTTATACGCATTTTCACGGCACTTTCCGTTTTATTTAAAAGTGCTGATATTTCTTTGATGGACATACCATCCTGGTACTTCATCAATAAAATAGCACGTTCGCTATCGTCCAATTCTTCCAGAATTACCTTCAACTGGTGAATAGCGATAGACAAAATTTCATTATCTGACACTTCCTCCTCTATTTCAGGAAGTCGTTCAATATCGTCTCTAAATAAATTCGCCTTTTTTTTCTTTCGCCGAATATAATCAATACAGTAGTTATAGGTAATAGAATAAACCCAGGTTGAAAAACGAGATTTCTCGTTAAACTTGGATAAATTAAGAAATATTTTTGTAAACACTTCCTGTGTTGCATCATGGGCCAACGCTTCATCTTTAAGCATGGAGATACATTTACTATATATCTTTCCTCCATACCTTTTATATAGCAAATCAAAGCAATTCGACGCTTGGTGCTCTAGGTAAACATGAATGACTTGCGGGTCTTTCATGCTTGGTTGACAAGTCTTATCTTTAGGCGACAATACTGTTAAATTTATGTTAACAAAAAAGAAGAAAAGTCTTTATTTAGCCTAAAAATATCGCTTACTTTCTTCTTTTGACGTAATTTAATTGAAAAGATACATATTTTCTTAAAAAAAATTAAGAAAATTTTAAGAAATATATTTTTATGCTGTTAAAACTTGATATTTGGGGGCTAAAAATTCAAAAGCGCAACTTCTTCTCGTCGAAAAAGTTGCGCTTTTTTATTTATCAAAAATGAAAATCTTATTCTTCAGCGCTCGCAGCAGGAGTGCCTTCTGCTGCTCCTTCTGCTGCAGACTCCGCACTCTTCAATGCACGTGGTACCTCTACAAAGGCGACGGGTGTACTTCCTGAGCTCAAGACTTCTACTCCATCTACTTTTTCAATATCTCTAACCCGGATAGCACTTCCCAACTCTAAATTTGAGACATCTAAGATTAATTCGTTCACTAAATTTTCAGGTGTTGTTTTTATTTTCACCCGACGCATATTTTGCATCAATTTACCTCCGGCTTTCACTCCGGGAGAAACACCTTTAAAGCGAACAGGTAATTCTACTTTCACAGGATGACCTTCCGTTAATCTTAAAAAGTCAATGTGCATGATTTCATCTGTTACAGGATGAAATTGAATATCCTTCAAGATGCATTTTTGTTTTGCTCCGTCAATTTCAACTTCAGCAAGTTTGAAGTCAGGCGTATAAACCATTGCCTTTACTTCTTTTTTAGTCGTAGTGAAGTGTATATTGTTACTATTTCCATATATCACACAAGGGATTAAGCCTGCTTTTCTGTCTGCTCTTGCAAACTTTGTTCCAGCATTTGCTCTTTTTTCTCCTTTGACTGTTAAAATTTCCATGATTATCTTTATCTTTTTAATACTT
>CAZNCI010000046.1:0-17504 GCA_964571475.1 uncultured Saprospiraceae bacterium
TCCCCGCTTACCTAATACGATCTATGAGGCACTCAAAGGGGAGTCTGAACTGGAGCCCCACGCACTAAAACCCAACCTTCATATTGTCACTTCTACTTTGGATCTTTCCGGAGCTGAAATGGAGCTTATCAATGAGGCTGGCAGGGAGTTTATCCTCAGAGAGTTATTTGAAGTAGTCAAAGAGGACTACGATTATATCCTAGTGGATTGTCCGCCTTCCCTCGGTTTATTGACGCTGAATGCCCTGACGAGCAGCGACGGGGTAATTATCCCGCTTCAGACCGAATTCCTCGCCATGCAGGGCTTGGCAAAAATCAAACAGGTCATCCAAAAAGTAAAACTCCGACTCAATAAAAAACTGGAGATCATCGGCGTATTGGCCACCATGTATGACAGCCGAAAAGTACTAAATAGGGATGTAGCCGAAACCATCGAAAAATACTTCGGTCGCTATGTTTTTGACACCAAAATAAGAGATAATGTAAGCTTAGCAGAAGCGCCGGCGCGCGGACAGGATATTTTTTCCTACGCCCCCAAAAGTATTGGTGCAAAAGACTATAAAAATGTCAGCGTAGAGCTGATCGAAAGAATGGAAAAGGTCACTCAACAATAAAAAATCAACATTGAGCAAAAAACGATTTACACAGGGATTTGATCTATTTTTTGGCGGTGAAGAACCGCTGGAAGACTCCTTTGCCGTAAAAGAACCTATCGTTGAAATAAAGGTTAAGCCAAAGAGAAAAACCAAAACGCCTTCCTCTAATAAAAAGTTTGCAGATGGATTGGAATCCCTTTTCATGGACATCATGGAGGAGAAAACACAGGACAAACCCCAGCCAAAACGAAAATCTAAATCATTCGTCGGGCTCGACCAATTGATCCGTAGCACCATCGACGTCTCCCAACTAACTTCTACTGATAAAGAAACCAAACGCCTGACCATCCTGTTGGAAATTGATAAAATCGAAAAGCTTCGCGCAATTGCCAAAACAGAAAAAGTTCGCCTTAAAAATATTATTCGACAAATTGTCGCAGCGTATTTGGAGGAGTTTGATAACCTGGAGAAATAAAAGAGCTATTTCCCCATAAGATAACACCTTTTGCTACTGCCCACTGAAGCCTGAAGCCTGAAGACTAAATATTCAAAAAAATGAATTACGACTCACCAACTATTTTTCAAAATTTTCCAAATGTCATTGCCGCTCAAAGTACCCGAACAGGAGGTTATAGTCAAGGCGAATACCATACACTTAATCTGGGATTAAATACAAAAGATGATATTGGTATTATTCAAAAAAACAGAGCATCTTTTTTTCAATCATTAGGTTTTTCTATTGATCGGGTTGCTGATTCACATCAGGTACACGGGATTGGAATTTACCGTGTAATGAGCCCCGTTTCCCTATATGGTTACGATGCATTGATTAGCGATCAGCCAAATATTTTACTAAGTGTGACAATTGCGGATTGCGTTCCCATTTTAATCTACGATCCTGTAAATAATGCCATAGCAGCCGTACACTCCGGATGGAAAGGCACTGCCCATAAAATCACGACTGCTACGATAAAAACCATGGCAGAGGAGTTTGGGACAAAAGCAAAAGATTGTCTGGCGTACATAGGAACTTCCATTTGTGAAAAAACTTTTGAAGTCGATCAGGATGTCGCTCAATACTTTGAAGCAGATTATAAATATTGGGACAAAGATCGGAAAAAGTACCTCATTGACTTGAAATCACACAATCGGGCGCAATTGCTGTCATTGGGTGTTCCTCCCAAAAATATCGAGACATCCCCCATGTCAACCGTTCTGCACAATGACCGATATTTTTCTTATCGAAAAGAAAAAGGAAAGACGGGAAGGATGTTAGCCGTGATTGGTATCAAGAAGTAATTACTCACTCATAACAGGCCTTACTTTATAGCCTGCTTTTCGCAATAAAGCGATAACGCCTTTTTCTCCGCCTAAATGTCCGGCACCAACGGCAAAAAGTGTTTTTTGCTCTTTCATCATTTTGCCCATGATTGGAATCCATTTACTATTTCGATTAGCCAGTAAATCTTCCCCAATACCCATCATTTCAGGAGCGTCAACGTCCATCATTTTTTGCATGCCGTTGATGTCTTCCTGGAGGTAAATTTCGGTTAACTTTTTGAGGGTATTCTCCTGAGTGGAATCCTTCACTTCCTGCACGGTATGTACGAGCATTTCCGCCTGCGTTTTGAGGGGAATCTGGTCAAATAATCCGATTTGAAATTCGATGGTTTCCAGTCCATCTACCTTTTTGTGGTCCAGTTGGCACTTTTCAAATATTTTCAACTCATAAGAGACCGTTGATTCATCAAGTCCTCCTCCTGACAAGGCGGATGGATCCATCATACTTAAAAAGGCAGGTTTGATTTTTTTGATCATAGCCATGGGTAATGCCAATTCCCCATTTTTAAAAAATTCTTCAATTTGTTGATATTCCTGCTCTGTAACCAAATCCTCTAATGTAGAATCGTTTGGCATAAATATTTTGGTCATCAGTGTAATCATCATGGAGGGATTCGTCATATCCTCCATATTAATTTCAAAAGTGACCCTGCTTACATCTGAAAACGCTTTTTCCAATTTTGGTTTGATGACAAAATTAGATGCTTCAATCAGGTGAATGGTGCCAAAAAGAAAGGAAGTGGAATCAAGCCCGTTGCCGGAAATCTCCCATAATAAAGTTTTTTCAACAGGTAAGATGGAGTCGATCGCCTGTGCGTTTACAAGCCCGAGGTGTATTGTTATTATTAAAAAGGAGAACAAAAGTCGTTTCATAGTTTAAATTTATTTTACATGCTGCTAACGAAAAACGATAGGGATTTGTTTTAAAGACAGAATTTATAGCGCGAAGGGGGAAGTAGCAGGAGGAGAATTTAAACTATAATATATACCATAGACAAACATATCAGCGTTTAAGCATAACATTGAGTCATCTGTGGAAAATAAATACACAAATAGACTTTAAATTTCAAAATGTCGATGTACTTTCGCAGCCCGAAAGTTAACCGATTAAAAAATACACCTTTAGAAAAATAAACACATGATAAAGATAAAAAGCTTGTTGCAGGGCATTCTATCCGTTTTGTTGATTACAATAGTTACGACACTTTCCGCGCAGGAAGGGTGGGAAGCAGGACCCTGGGGCGGCGCCTCTCACTACTTTGGAGACTTAAATACAAATTTTAAATTATTCAAACCAGGTCCGGCGGGTGGGTTTAATGCCCGATATAATTTCAATAACAGAGTTGGTATAAAATTCATGGCGAGTTATGCGGAGATTAGTGCGGACGATGCCCTTTCGGATAATGTATATGAGCAGGCTAGAAATTTAAGTTTTAAATCAAAGATAATAGAAGGAAATACTCAATTTGAATTCAACTTTTTACCTTATACTCACGGTAGTAAAAGAGAATTTTTCACGCCCTATCTCTTTGGCGGAATCGCTGTTTTTTATTTTAATCCTATTGCGGAACTCGATGGACAGGAATATGAATTGCGGACGCTTGGGACAGAAGGACAATTTAAAGGAGAAGAATATTACAGTGTCACAGGAGCGGCTTCTTTTGGCATGGGACTGAAAATGGATATTAATTACAGGTGGTCGGTAAATATAGACCTGGGGATTAGATCTACTTTCACAGACTATCTGGACGATGTCAGTACCGTATATGCAGATGCCAAAGATATTGCCCGTACAAGGGGTGATGTGGCGGCATTATTATCTGACCGTTCTCTCATTATTGAAGGCATTAACGACGGTAGTTTAAGCCAAAAAGGAAGACAAAGAGGAGATGATACCAATAAAGATGCCTATGCCTTTTTAGGCGTTAGTTTGATGTACTATTTTGGAGATATTAAATGTCCAAGAATTAGCAATAATTATTAATCAAAACAGGTAAAATTATAAATACACTCAATTTATTTATTCTCTTTAGTCAAAATTACCTGTTTTTTAGTGTTCCCTTTCAGTCAAATATTGATTAAGGTTAGAAATATCCTTACCTTCGCGGTTTGTAAAATTAAGAAATCAGCGCATGAACTCGGACAATAACGCAAATTTTTCAGAATTATATAATGAAAAGGGGGAGAAATTAAGCCCAATTCTTCCTGAAAATATTAAAAATTATCTTATTGATATAGATGGCACCATCTGTGATGATATTCCCAATGAAGAACCGGAAAGAATGGGAACGGCCTTACATTATCCTGACGCATTAGACATTATCAATAAATGGTATGATGAAGGGCATATTATTACCTATTTCACTTCAAGAACAGAAGCTCATAGAGAAATTACCGAATACTGGCTCAAAAAAAATGGTTTTAAATATCATGGCTTATTGATGGGAAAACCAAGAGGAGGCAATTACCATTGGATTGACAACCATATCGTCAAAGCAACCAGGTTCAGGGGAAAATTTACGGACTTAGTCGTAGAAACCAAGGAAATAGAAGTATTTAAGGATTAAATACGGTTCTTTTATCAAACCATAGGGTTCATTTTTTATTTTTGTTAGCTGTTTTTAATTGTCATCCCGACAATTGATTTATTACTTATTGGTAAAATTCAATTAATCTTTGTACTTTAGTGGTCGCATTGAGAGTGCCACCCTTTTATTTTAGTGCTAATTTCATTTACATACCGGAGAGTCCGATGCCTTCGATTGACAATTCCAGACTGGACTCCCACAAAAATTAAATCGTATGAGCCGTATATTTTTTATATCGCTAACACTATTCTTATTGATTAGTGGCTGTAAATCAGACCCCGACACCTCTACCAAAAACAATCCATGGAACAGGACTTCCAATGAAGTAATTATAAGAATTGATGATGAGCCGGATCGGCTGAATCCCTTACTTTACTCAACGGCATACGCCGATCAGGTTCTTTCACAAATTTTTTTAAGGCTACTAGATCTTGATCCGGTAAAACTAACCCTTATCCCTTCACTGGCGACAGCCCGACCCACTATTGAAAATGTAACGGAAGGACCGAATAAGGGAGGTGTAAGTTATACTTTTGAAATTCATCCCGAAGCGGTTTGGGATGATGGGCTTCCAGTCACTGGGGAGGACTTCGCTTTTGGGGTTAAAGCGGCAATGATTCCCACGCTTAAAACAGAGCGAATAAGACCCTATCTGTCGATTATTAATGCGATTGAAATTGACCCATCCAACCCCAAAAAGTTCACCGTTTTTGTTAAAGAAAAATCCTTCATGGCCGAAGAAGTAATCGGCGGCACAATTCCTGTCATCCCCGCTCATTTGTACGATGAAATGGGTTATTTGGTAAAATATCCGGTAAGTGATTTTCTAGATAAGGACAAAATCAAAGACCTCGCTGAGAATAACGATGATATCAAAGCCTTTGTACGGTCATTTAACTCCGTTAAATTTTCCCGTTCACCGGACTATATACGAGGTTGTGGCCCCTATAAATTAAAAGAATGGAAAACGGGAGAAAGTGTTGTTTTGGATAAAAAAGAAAACTGGTGGGGGGATAAACTGATGGAAAAATATCCTGCAATCTCTGCTTACCCTGACCGATTGATTTTCAAAGATATCATCGAAGATGCAATTATCAGTTCTCTTATAAAATCAGAAGAAATTGATGTAGTAGCTGACGTTAAGGCCAATGATTTTCTCGCACTTCGAAAAGACCCAACCGTTAATAAAAAGTATAATTTTTTCACGCCTTCCAGTACGTCATTGTATTTTATTTATCTCAACACCAAAGACCCAATGCTGAGTGATAAAAGAGTCCGAAAAGCATTCGCCCACGCCATTAATGTTGATGAAATCATCGAAACAATTATGGGTGGATTTGCAACCAGAGTTTCCGGTCCTGTCTCTCCGCTTTTTTCTTTTTACAACCATGATTTGAAATTAATTGACTATAATATTGATGCGGCTAAAAAATTATTGGCAGAGGCTGGATGGTCAGATTCTAATAATGACGGGACAGTAGATAAAGTTATGAATGGCGAACGGGTAGAGCTGGTTATTCCCATGCAAATAGTCGCGGGAAGTAGCAGACAAAAAAACATGGTTCTTTTAGCCATTGAAAATGCAAAACCGGCAGGTATCGGTATCAAAGCCGTAGATTTGCTGGATTTCAATAAAATGAAGGAAAATACCCGAACAGGTAATTATACTGCTGCCGTTGCCGGTCGGAGACTAAGCCCGATTAGCTGGAATCCCAAACAGTCCTGGTCAACCGAAAATGATAATCGAACCGGATTTGGAAATGCAGAAACGGATGCACTTATTGACGAGATTATGACGACACTGGATGAAGCAAAACGCAATGAACTGTATAAAAAGCTTCAGGCAATCATCTATGATGAGCAACCGGAAATCCCACTGTTCACGCCAACAAGTAGAATCGTTATACATAAACGATTTGAGACGGATTTGACCGTACAACACCCGGGCTTTATTCCCAATCGTTTTAGGTTGAAAAAATAGGGTGGTGTACTAAATGTAATGCTAATATCATCGCCACGGATGCACGAATTTCTCTGGCAAGTCAGGGAAATTCGTGCATCCGTGGTAATTTAAAAGAAATTCTTAGTGACTTCCTCTTTTGAGGTAGTATGACATTTGAAACACTACCAAAAAAATCACTATCTTTGCCTGCCATGGCGAAATTTTTATTCAAACGACTTTTGCTCTTTATTCCAACCCTGTTGGTCGTGTCTGTCTTAACCTTTTTTCTAAGCAAAAGTGCCCCGGGCGATCCTGTCGAAAAAGCCATTGAACTGGATGATATGACACTTGACACGGATAATTACAGAAGCCTCTATCAACAAACAGCCGAAAATATGGGACTGGACAAACCAGTCTTTTATCTACAAATAACAACGGCGGCCTTTCCTGACAGCCTTCGTAAAATCTATCCCAAATCTCAACAAAAGACGCTCACCAATCTCATTGAGCAATACGGAAACTGGCCTGCTATTTCTAAGTATTATCACCTAATCATAGATATTGAACACCGCTTTAACGCCTTACCTGACAGCATCATTAATGCTCAGAAGTCAAAAATAAAACCAAATATCAAACAACTTTATTTACAATCCAGAGAAAAAAGTATTCGTTATCACCTGGGAGTGCTTCAGCAGAATATTGAATCTACACCAATACTCTTTCAGGTATTAGGTGCTAAGTTTGAAGCCTTAAAGGATACTTATCAGGAAATTCTCAATACGCCGACAAATATCAGGCGTTGGTTGCCTAAAATTTACTGGCATGGCACCAATAACCAATACCACAATTGGCTAATAAATATCCTAAAGGGAAATTTGGGGACTTCCCTGGTGGATGGAAGACCCGTCAGTGCCAAAATAATGGACGCACTCAGGTGGACTTTACTCCTGAATGGGATAGCCATTTTTTTAGCTTATGGTATTGCCATTACTCTTGGTATTTTTACTGCGGTCAGGAAAAATTCGAGGTGGGATCGTTGGACGACTTACCTGCTTTTTATGCTGCATTCATTACCGAATTTTTGGATAGCCATTTTATTAATCGTCTTTTTTACCAATCCTGAATTTGGGATGGACTGGTTTCCCGCTTATGGTCTGGGAGACATTCCATTTCATGCCTCTTATTGGCAAATTGTAAAGATACGAGCCGCCCATCTGATCCTGCCAATTATTTGTATTACTTTTCCGGCACTGGCTTTTATTTCAAGACAAATGAGAGGGGCAATGATTAATGTACTGGAAAAGGATTACATTAGAACCGCTAAAGCAAAAGGCGTTCCCAGAAAAAAAATTATACTAAAACACGCCTTTCGCAATGCACTTTTTCCGATTATTACCTTATTTGCTTCTATTTTGCCAGCGGCTATTTCGGGCTCTATTGTCATCGAACATATATTTAGTATCCCCGGTATGGGGCGTTTGATGATAAAATCCATCAATCAGCAAGACTGGCCAGTGGTATTTGGTATTTTAATATTAGCATCTATCTTGACAATAATAGGTTTGTTAATTGCAGATTTATTGTACGCATGGGCAGATCCAAGGGTTAAATTAGATAAAAAATAATGAGCGGTATTTCTTCTAATTTCAAAGCAAAGTTGCATAAATTCATTCGGTCAGATAAGATCGCCCGGTGGGCTTATCGACTATTAAAAATAATGGTTTTTATTGCTCTTTTTGGAAATTTCATAGCCAACGAACGGCCACTCGTCTGTAAAATAGATGGTCAGGTTTGCTTCCCTGTCTTGAAGCAATACGCCGTGGATTTGGGGATGACAACCTGGGAATCAAAATTTTTTCAAAAAAAATGGCGTGAGCAAAATTACGACTGGGTGCTTTTTCCTCCAATCCCATACTCGTACTACTCCATTGATATAAAAAATGCCAACTACAAATCTCCGCTTCAGAAACAAATAACGCCATCCTGGAAATTCCACCACTGGCTGGGAACAGATGGTATCGGACGGGATGTCTTTGCTGGAATGATAACAGGTACAAGGACCGCTTTGCTCGTTGGTATCTTAGCGATGGGCGTTGCTGGGGCAATTGGGATTTTTTTGGGATTATTAGCGGGTTATTTTGGCAATTTTGGCTTTAAAATAACGGGGGTTAAATTATTCTTTTTTTTGATTGCAGGGGTATTGGGTATTTTTTATAGTTTTATCGTAAGGTCTTATGCCTATCAGGAGTCTGGCTTTGGAGCGAATATTTTCATCAGCCTCCTTATCTTTTTGGGCATAGGAATATCATGTTGGTTTATCGCTTCTTTAATAGAGCGTATTGCTCCTTTTTTCCGTAAGGAAATAACCCTTCCCATTGACGCCATTGTATTGAGAATGATTGAAATTTTAAATTCCATTCCGGGGTTATTACTACTGCTTTCCATTGTTTCTGTTTTTCAAAAAAAATCCATCTTAAATATCATGGTAATTATTGGTCTGTTAAGCTGGACAGGTATTGCCCGGTTTGTCAGGGCTGAATTAATGAAAATAAGACAGATGGAATACATCCAGGCGGCAAAAGCGCTGGGGTATAGTGACCGCAGAACAATGTGGAAACACGCCTTACCCAATGCACTCAGCCCTGTGATGATAACGCTGGCATTCGGAATCGCAAATGCTATTTTGGTAGAAGCTTTTTTATCCTTCATTGGCATCGGATTACCATCAGATCTTGTCACTTGGGGGACGATGCTCAATAGCACCCGACAGGCAACCTATGCCTGGTGGCTGGCGATCTTTCCGGGTGGCGCCATATTCATCACAGTTACATTATTTAATTTACTGGGGGAACACCTTGAAAGCGCCCTTAAAGAAGGTATAAATAATTAGGGTGTTGACTTAAACTAAAGTAAGATACATTTTGTTAGCAAAGTACATATCATATAAATTTAATCAATAAAATATAAACATTCATGGCTTTTAAATTACCGGAATTACCATACGCTTATGCAGCATTGGAGCCTAATATTGATGCTCGAACAATGGAAATCCACCACACCAAACACCACGCTGGATATACCAACAACTTAAATAATGCAATCGCAGGAACTGATTTAGAAAAAATGTCTATCGAGGATATTTTGGCTGGTACATCAAAGCACTCAACCGCTGTTAGAAATAACGGAGGGGGATATTACAACCACGATTTATTTTGGAAAATTATGTCGCCGGATGGAGGAGGAGAACCTTCAGACCGCATGAATATCAAAAAAGCAATTGACAGAGACTTCGGCTCTTTTGCTGATTTTAAAGCAGCTTTTGCAAAGGCGGCTGCCACACGTTTTGGTTCAGGATGGGCATGGCTTTGTGTGGATAAGGATGATAAATTATTTATCTGTTCGACACCAAATCAAGACAACCCATTAATGGATGTTGTCGAAGAAGAAGGTACACCTATTTTGGCATTAGACGTTTGGGAGCACGCTTATTACCTCAACTACCAAAACCGTAGAGGTGATTATATCGACGGCTTTTTCAATGTCATCAACTGGAAAGAGGTGACTCAACGATACAACGACGCTAATCCTGGAGCTTCTGACTTATAAGTCATCCTGCGGATAGCAAATATAAAAAAGGCGTACCGATTCAATTCAGTACGCCTTTTTTTTGATTGCCTTAAAAAAAGATCATTTTTCGTTTACTGTTGAACAGATTTATACATATTTTCCACTTCTTCTAAAGAAAAGATTCCACTTAACCCCTGTTGAAAAACATAATCTTCTCCGTCTTTTTGAAATAAATATCGAAATCCATAATTAATGGTATTTTCGTCAATTTTATTTTTATAAATGAATCCATCTTCATTTTCTTCTACTATTTCGGAATAAAGCCGGTTGCTTTTTACATCCTGCAATTGTCCTTTTTTCAATGCAGCCAGATCGGGGAAATCGGATTTTGTTACAAATAACTGGACGTTGTATTCCGGGCTTTTTATAATCGTGATGTCCTTTAAAACGCCCATGTCTGCTACAACTTCTGCACTATCTGGAGCTAGTATCACAGCATTCACCTCATAGGGTGTAAGATCAACCTTTTTCCAGTTTTTAAGCGGATCATTCGCACATGAATTTAAAAGTATTGCGAAAAAAAATAAAATAAGTCCCTTCTTCATCTTTTATATTTATTGTATTAAAATTTATTCCTACCCAGCACTACACGAGCTGCGTTTTTACTAAACGCAAAATTACTTGATTTTATCGTGAAGATGGGGCTTTTCTTTTAATTTTTATCCGCCTTTCTTACTTTAAATTTTTTTATCCCTGCGAAAGCATTAAATTTGCGTAAATTATTTTCACTTCAATGATTCAACGATTACAAATTAAAAATTACGCCATAATTGAATCCCTGGAAATTGACTTCTCCAAAGGGCTCACCATCATTACCGGAGAAACCGGCGCGGGTAAATCTATCCTGCTCGGTGCCCTTGGTCTAATTATGGGTAACAGAGCGGATACCAAAGTCTTATTTGAACAGGATAAAAAGTGTATCGTAGAAGCTGTATTCGATATAAAAAAATACAATTTAATCACTTTTTTTGAAAAACATGAACTCGATTATGACCATGAATTAATCATCAGAAGAGAAATTAGCCCCAATGGAAAATCAAGAGCCTTTATCAATGACACCCCTGCCACACTCAGGGTGCTACAGGAGATGAGCAGCTCTTTGATTGACCTCCATCATCAGTTTGACACCCTGGATATTCATAAGCAGAATTTCCAAATGCAGATGGTTGATGCACTGGCAGGGAATAACGAAATCCTTAGTGATTATCGAACCAATTTCAGAAAATACACCCAACTTCAAAGAGAGTTAGCCATTATTCAGGCTGAAAACAGCAAGGCTGCCCGGGAACAGGAGTTTGTGCTTTTCCAGTTAAAAGAACTTCGAGAAGCCGAACTAACCCCTGGGGAACAAAGTAGAATCGAACAGGAATTAAAAGTGCTCAGCGGGGCAGAAGAGGTCAAACAAAATCTTGCTGCCGCCGTCTTTCAATTATCAGAAAGCGAACAGGCGATCCACTCCCAACTCATTGAGGTAGGTCAATTAATCTCAAATATTGGCGACCTCAGCGATGACCTCAATCGTTTGTCCAAACGATTTGAAACCATTCAGGAAGAGTTAAATGACCTGACTCGTGACCTCGAAAAAGCAGCAGATGACGTAGAGTACGATGAAGAAAAAATCCAAATGGCACAGGAACGGCTCGACCTGCTTTATCGCCTGGAACAAAAACATCAGGTCCAAAACCTGGATCAGTTAATTGTCATCAGAGATGAACTCGAAAGCCAACTGGAATCCTTCTCTAATTCTACCATGGAAGAGGAAAAAATAGCAAAAAAAATAAAAACACTCGAAACCTCCCTATTCAAGACGGCTCAAAAACTTCAGAAAAAGCGACAAACCATCATACCTGCTTTTGAGAAGAAAGTAAAGAAAATGTTAGCGACACTGGCAATGCCTAATGCTGAATTTAAGGTGGAACTCACCACGAAAGAAGTACTTAATATTCAGGGATTAAATGAGGCCGAATTTTTATTTTCTGCCAATAAAGGCATGCCCCTTCAGCCCATAAAAAATGTCGCTTCTGGGGGAGAATTGGCTCGACTGGCTCTGGTTACCAAGTCGCTGGTCGCAAGTGCCATTCCATTGCCCACCCTGATATTTGATGAAATAGACACCGGTATTTCAGGAGATGTTGCCTTGAAAATGGGGGGTATTCTTCGCACCTTATCCAATGACCATCAGGTAATTTCCATTACGCATTCACCTCAAATCGCCTCCAAGGCAGATGCCCATTATTTTGTATATAAAAAAGAAACAACAGACCGGACATTAGCCAAGGTGAAATTACTAACTGACAATGAAAAAATAAGAGCAATTGCTGTCATGCTCAGCCAAAATCCACCTAGTACCGCAGCACTCGAAAATGCAAAAGATTTACTACTGACAGCAAAATAAATAACATAATTATGGGACTATTAGAAGGTAAAAGAGGGGTTATTTTTGGAGCCCTCGACAAAAAATCAATCGCTTGGAAAGTGGCACAATTATGTGTCAAAGAAGGGGCGAAAATCACACTGACCAATGCACCGGTCGCTATGCGTTTTGGCAATATCGAAGACTTGGCAAAGGAGCTAAATTGTGAAATCATCCCCGCTGATGCAACCAATGACGATGATTTAGACCATCTCTTCGATAAATCTATGGAGATCCTTGGCGGCAAACTCGACTTTGTCCTGCACTCCATCGGTATGTCAATCAATGTTCGCAAAAAAAGAGCATATACCGATTTGCGTTACGACTGGATGTTGAAGTCATTTGATGTATCTGCCGTCTCTTTTCATCGCGTTATGCAATCCCTATGGAAAAAAGACGCTATGAATGAGTGGGGTTCTATTCTGGCGCTTAGTTATATGGCTGCCCAACGCACCTTTCCCAATTACAACGAAATGGCAGAGGCAAAAGCCCTTTTAGAGTCCTTTGCCCGAAGTTTTGGCTACCACTTCGGTACGGCGAAGAAGGTAAGAGTCAACACCATTTCCCAGTCTCCTACGATGACTACCGCCGGTACCGGTGTAAAAGGCTTTGCTGATTTTTTTAATTACGCACATAAGATGTCTCCACTGGGGAATGCCCCGGCAGCAGCCTGTGCCGATTACTGTGTTTCGCTGTTTTCTGATTACACCAAATACGTAACCATGCAAAACCTATACCACGATGGCGGCTTCTCCTCCATGGGAATGAATCCGGCTGTTTTGGAGGATTAATGGATTAAACGCCCCCTTCTTTAAATACGATTTTTTTTGCATCCCATTTTCTTACTTTTTTGAAGAAATCCTTCAGTTCTTTTTTTTGACTCACCGGCAGGGTGTAAGGTCTGATGATTAACTTTCGAATATAAGTAATTTTGCCCTGACCAAAAATGATATGAGCATCGTAGGAGCCAAATTTAGAAGAAAATTGAACCGGCTCCCTGAGTGGATTCTTTTCGATGACATATTTGGGATGTATTTTATAAATAAAGGTATCCACTGCTGTATAGGCATCATGGCTGACAATCTCATACTTTCGCTTATCATCAAACTTCGGGCAGCAGGTGAATTTATCCACGCTATTAACAGGAACAAAAAAGCGCTTGCCGGCAATAGATGCAAAACGATCCGCTTCTATTTTAAAATCAAGAGTCGCCAATGGCTGTGTCTGACTACATTGGTGTTCAAAGCTTTTCAATAGAATATTCGTCACCTTGCCCAGACTCTTTTTAAACCATTCCCTTATCTTTTTTTCATCATTTGCAAAATGATAATACCTTACATATTCCTGCTCTTCCCCTTCATAAATTCGATGACCATCAATCACCGCCTTCCCTTTTTCATCAATCGCTATCTCCAATAGATTCGTAATCACATTATCTTCCGCTGTATAATTTGGTGTTTTTATCAAACCGCCCCCTTCTTCCTGAATGAGCATAACCGGCCGATTTTTCGTAAAACTGCCCAAATAATTGGATGGCGACTGAGGGCTGGTACACTCCAACCAACAATCCTCCTTGGGGACATACAATATGACGTGATTAAATTTTGTGGAAACAAAACTACTATCCAAATCAAAAACAGGTCCACCCGCTCCGGCAAAAACCAAGGTTGGTGTAGCAGAAATCCCCGCATATTTCAGCAGAGAACAGGTGTAATTCGTCAATGCCTTACAGTCGCCATATTTATGCTCATAGACATAAGCTGCATCGTATGGGATCCAGCCCCCATCTCCCAATTGAACACTCACATAGCGGGTATTCGCCTGCACATATTGGTAAATTCGGTCAATTTTTTCTCTGTCTGATTTTGCATCTTTTAATAATTGATCCATCTCCTTTTGCAAAGCTGCCGGCAATTCATCCTTCCCACTAAAGAGCTTTTTCATAAAGGCACTATAATCCTCCCAGGTTGCCATACTGCCCTTCACGCCTGCCATCTCAAATTTATCCGGCTTTACATCCAGTATCGGAAGTACTCTGGAAGGAGCCGGCATCATATCTTCATTGTAAATAGGTGCCAAATTTTCCATCGTCCAGGTAATGATTTTATGATCACCATCGATCCGCTCCTCCGGTTTTATATCGGCATTCAGCAGTTGGGCATAGAATTTTTTATCCTTTGGCAGTTTCAATGTAAAAGAAGAATGCTCCACCCCCTCATTAAAGCCCTCAAAAAACCAGGTCTCATAAACTGCATTAGCAATGCCCGTCACTTTTTTTTGGTAAGCATATTCAATGGTAAATGGATAATTATTAGAGACCCACTGATAGGATTTCATCATCCGGTCATCAAATTCCCCACCCGATATATTAGCCACATGTTCTACTATTTCCCGCTTTTTGACCTTCTTTATCAGTTTTCCCGCTGCATCATAAACCCGCACTTTGAAGTATTCAATGCCATCATCTTTAATAAAATCTACCCACGCATGACTCCTATTGCTTTTAGCATTAAAAACCGTTACAACTCTCTTATAAATAACCAAACTCTTACTGTCAGACAATACCTCAAAAGTTTCCTCGTCAAGTCGAACGACATGATTGACATCCTTCATTAGACTATCTGCAATAAGATTAACGGCGTACCCGGGCTTATCCTGCCCCCAAAGAATGGCAGATAAAAAAAGTAAACACCATAAAATGTTTTTTTTAGAAAAGAACTCCATTTGTTTATTTTTGGAATCAAAGGGCAAGATGAAAAAACAGAACTTTTTTTATCTCCTCTCCAATATGCAAAAAAATTATAAATAAACTCCGTAAAGTTAAAAGACATTTATTAACTTTGCAAAAAAATAATACAACATGGAAGTTTCTAACGGTTCTACAGGAAAATATTGGATCTTTTTTATCGTATCAGCCATTGGAATGGCTTTGATGACACTTTTTGTGCCCGAGTGGTCTTGGTTGTCTTATCCATTTGTGGGGACTTCATTGGCTTTGGCGCTTAAAGTGTTATAGTCAAAACCCTGTTTTTTTGTTTGTCAATGTATAGTATCCTTTGACTATACAGGCATTTTTTACTTTATCAGGGTAATCAATTCATTCAGCATCATGGCAGTTGCTCCCCAAACGGTATCGTTTCCGAATTGGAATACTGGGACATCAGTCAGTTGATGCCCTCGTACTTCGATGGTCGTCAACGATTTATTAGCGATATCCATTAAGCTAGAAAGGGGGATCTCCAATACTGCTTCAACTTCACCGTCTTGTGGATAAAAATCGGGTCTCCTCTCTGTATATCCCACAAAAGGAAAGACATTGAAATTACTAACGGGGATATATAAGTTCGTGAGACTACCCAATACTTTCACCTCTGATTGCTTTACGTTAATTTCCTCCTCTGCTTCCCTTAGGGCTGTTTTTTCATAGGTAATATCCGCTGGCTCAAAACTACCCCCCGGAAAAGAAATTTGCCGGCTGTGGTGATCCTTCTCATGAAAAGCACGCCTAATTAAAGCCAAATGCCATTGCTCCTCCTTCGGGAAAAACAAACTCAAAACCCCGGCATTTCGTGCATCTTTCCGCTGTATAAAATGAGCTTCGCTCATAGGGGTTGCTGACATTTCTAACTGCGCACTCCGCCCCGGTAATTCTCCCTTTAGTCCAACTTCTAACTTTTGAATAAACTCCATGCCAGAGTAACAAATATTAGGCGGAGAAGTTTTATTTTTCCGACGGTATAATTTTACTCAAGGAAGACTACTATTGAGGAAGGTTAAGCACTAAATACACTTGTTTTTTAAGGAGCATCAAGTGATTAGGTGTTGCTTATTGGGGGAGGGAAGCTGTTATGATTTTACTTATTTCTTTTGCTTTATCCACAATCATAAAATGCTCGCCTCCTTCAATTATTATTATACTTTCATCTTTCGGTGGCAATAATTTATCTTTACTTCCTCCGATTTTTATGACATTTGATAATTTAGTGATGTTTTTCCAGTTTAACAGTTCATTTATTGCCCATTTTGTAAATCCTACATCTGTATCATCTAATATGGCGTTCAATAATTTTTTCTTTTGGGTACCAAATAAAAAGTGAGCAAATTTTCTTGGTGGGTCAAATAAATTTTTGGGTAATATTTTGGTAATTCCAACTTGTCCAATAAGTTTCCAAAACTTGTTAATTTCATATTTTGTTTCCGCTGACGAAATCAAAAAAGTCATTTTAGGTTGGTACAATTTACTTATTTCTGTTGCGATTAAACCACCAAAGCTAACACCCAATATTATAAAATTTATTTCTTTGTCAACGCCATAATTTTCAGCAAACCGTTTCGCATATTCTTCTATTGGTTCATTTACTTTTGGCGGTATCCAGTCAAGTGTTATTAGTTCGTTTTCGAGCTCTAAATATTCGAAAACGCTCTTATCTGCTCCAAGTCCACTGATTGCGTATATTTTCATTTGAATGTTTTAATTTTTATTAATTGCTATGTGGACATTGTATTATATATTTTTCTTTATTGTTGATAGTAATTTATATGTATTTCTTCCCATTTTTAGATTGTCAAATGAAATAACCCCTTCATTGAAATATCCAAATGATTCTGGATCAGCAGGATCCGTCACACATTTTCTTCCATTTACGCATCTGAAATGGATTATTTCCATTGGAGGGCAAATATCAGCACAACCAGGTCTTTCAGGTTTATGTTCAATGCTAATTATTACATCTTTTAAATTGCCAGAAACTCTACCAGCAGAAGCAGAACCCATATCAAAAGAAAAATTTCCATAATTATCAATTTTCACAATTTCCCAATTATTTTTATTTAAAAGAGTTTTCAATTTAATAATTGATTGGTTAAAAATATCGTTTTTTGATTTGGTTTTCGGTACTTTTATCTTGTTACTTGTTATTTGTTTTTCAAGAATTGTTTTATCTATATTAGATAATTGATTTTCTTTTTTTTGAATTTCCTATTCTCTTTTTAATAATT
>CAZNCI010000047.1:0-17457 GCA_964571475.1 uncultured Saprospiraceae bacterium
AACAGGGGTTCAAAGGAAACATTGCTTCAATGTACCAAGGCGGGCAGGGCTTCCTATAGGACTGAGGCGCGGGTGGGCAGAAAGGAGCTGTTAAGCTGTTGAGCTGTGAGGGGGTAAAAGAAATGCCGGGCGCAGGAGACAATATATCAAAGGAAAACACAAAAAGAGGGAGGGGATATTTAGTCAATTTTACACCCTGTTTTTCGGTGTCGTCTTCTCTTTCGTCCACCCATTAGTCCATTGTCGATGAAATTATAGGAGATGGAAAGTCCGGTAATAAAATACCAATCGTGGGCATTATTATCTCCCCTTTGAGTACCTGTTGGCAACGAAAGAGGTGGTTGCCCCGTCAATTCAGCAGAACGATTGCTTAGATTGGCAGCTAAAAAACCATTACCCAAGACCAAATCATCGTAATTAAGATAAGTACCTCCCACATCATCTAAATAATCGGTCAGGCTAAATCGGGCACCAATTTCAAACCCGAGGGTCCAATTTTCAGAAATCGCGTATTTGACTCCAGCACCAAATGGGACAGAAATAGCAATGGTATTGTATTTTTTATCCCTACCGGCGATCCCCTGCCCTTCTGTACCAACTTGCCGCAAATCTACTTTTGAGCCTAGGTATTCAGTTTGTGGTTTGAAATAATTACCGGCAATTCCTGCATAGATAAATGGAGCGAAAGGATCGTTATTATTATAAGGGGAGAAGCCTCCAATATTCCATTCTGCCCTCAAACTGCCTTCAATAATAGGAGAAAAAAAACTCAAATTTCGCTTTCGGACAGTCGGGTCAGGGGAATTGGCATCAGCACCGGATAATTTGGTGTATAAACCTCCTAATTTAAAAGATAAAAAATCTCCCACATTATAACCTACAAACAGCCCTCCAGCCAGATGAGTTTCTTTTAAATAAATACTTCCGGAATTATTACTGAGGTCGCCCAAATAATTACTTCCTCCTCCTAATAATCCAATTTCAAAATATTGAGCGAAAGAAAAAGAGGAAAAAAGCATCCCCATGCTCAAAAGAAATACTCGATATTTCATTTTTTGTATTTTACTTATGATACCAAAGACTTAGGAATGAGCTAAAAATAACTATCCATTAAAACCACAAAGATAATATCCTTTTTGCATCTGGCAAAAAAACCTTTGCTGCTGGTGTTTTATCCCGGCATCAAAGGTTTTCAACTCATTAAAGAAGTGTATGCGTTTACTACTTAATGAGTACAAATTCACCAGAAAACAGCTTCTTTTCACCATCTATAAATTCAACCTCAATGGAATAAACATAAACTGCGGCATTCGCTTTATGACCTCTGTATTTTCCATCCCATCCACTATCTGGATCATTTGTTAAAATATTATACGCTTCAAAAACACTTTCTCCCCATCTGTTAAATATTTGAAAGCTGGGAACATTCACAACATCGCTCCCCGATTGAATGAATAAAACATCGTTGATTCCATCCCCGTTAGGCGAAAAGGCATTAGGTACAAACACCTGCTTGGTTACATCCACAAAAACGGTAATTTTTTCTGTATCACTACAGCCGTTTTCATCCGTAACGGTCACGTAAAAATCTGTTGTTTCAAATAAAGGGATAGACCATGGCTGGAGACAGTCTTTACAAGCTAATAAGCCATCATTCGTCCATGTCACAGCCATCGTTGTATCATAGGGAACGGACAAAATAGTTAACAATTGTGCACTATCTCCATACCTAATGTGTAAATCTTTATCAAACCTAACAGATAAATCACGCCCTGCCAATAAAGTAAGCGTGGTATCCCATTGGCAACCATTCACATCCTCCACTAAAAGGAAATAATCCCCCTCCTCCAAATTAGAGAAATTACCATTGGTTGAGAAGTTTCCATTATTGATGGAATAGGTAAGTGCAGCTTCTGAATTTTCAGGAGATAAAAGAATATAACCATTCTGTTCTCCCGAGCAGCCCACATCTTTGGCAGACACAAGGACTTTTGTTTCAATTTCGGTAATTTTATCAACAGAGGCAACATCCATATCCGTGCAGCCATTACCTAAATCAGTTACCAATAAGGTGTAATCCCCAGTCTTTCCAATAAGCGGCGTTGGGGTTGTTTCACCTGAAATTATTTCCCCGGAAGTTGTTTGCCATTGATAGCTAAGACCATTAATGGAAGCAGAATTGCTGCCGTCCAGTGATAATTCTGTTTCGGTACAATTCAATGTCCTATCTGCCCCGGCATTGGCCGTTGGGCTTAATGTGTCCGCGGCAACGACAACTTCATCGGAGTCTTTACATTGATTAACCATATTGGTCACCTCTAATTGATAATTCCCGACCTGCTGTGTTACATACGTAGGGTTGGTCGCTCCATCAATGGCAACATCCAAGGTGTACCACTGGAAATTAAGATTCCCCTCCCCTGTTGAGTTACTTCCATTTAGTGTAACCTCATCAATAACACAATCTATTGTTTGATCGTCACCTGCATCAGCCACGGGATAGGTCTCATTTTTGACGAGTGTAAACACTTCATCCTGCGTACAACCGGTTTGGATTTCCCGAAGTTCCAATTTATAAGATCCCGCCTGAGTTGCCTCATAAGTATTGTCATTAGCCCCCGGTATTATAGTATTATTAAAATACCATTGATAATTGATATTATCGCCGCTACTTGACAGTGAACCATCTAGGGTAACCGTATTAATCACACAATTGAGCTCCTCCTCCGTAGAAATATCTACATTCAAATCCACCTCATTGATCTCAACTACATTTAAGGTATCTTTATCAATACATTGATCCTGATGAACAACAAGCACATACTGCCCCGGATCATTAATATCTATTTGAATAAAATCAGAAATAAATGTTCCATCCAAAAGCCATTCAAAGGTAACACCACCATCGGCATTGGTACCTCCGGCATCTACCGTAAAGCTCGTCAGGGCACAGGTCAATGTATCTCCTTCACTAATATGTGCTTCAGGACCTGCAGGACTCACCAAACTACTATCAAGAGTGGCAACACAACCATTATTATCCGTAATAATAAAAGAATGAGTCACCGTCCCCGACAAATTATTGAATGTCCCATTATCCTGTGTTGCGCCTCCGATAAGCTGATAAGAATAAGGCGCTTCACCTTGAGAAGTCATAATGGTAAGACTACCGTTATCTAAGCCACAACCGGGATTTGTAGTAGATACAACAGCCGGAACAGGTAATTCATTTTCTATTAATTGGACCATTGTCCGGGTATCACTCACACAATTTGAGATAATTGCTCTTGCTTCCGCAAAATAGCTCCCTGGACTTATTGGTGTAAAATCGGGAGCATCCGATAATAACAAATTCCCTCCCGTTGCAGCATCATACCAGTCAATTGTAATTCCGGCAGTTGTTGTCACGACTAAAGTAGGAATAGGATCCCCCACACAAATTTCCTTGTCTCCCAAACTAACAGGTAAGGCAACATCAGGACATTCGCATTCCGGTAAGGGGAAGCTATAATCCATGCTACAATTGGTCCCAATATTAATTAAAGTAACCATTAACGCAGTATTAATGGGAATACCTGTAACTTCAAAATTGCCATTTCCGTTATTGGTAATAAGCCCTGCATTAACCAAAATACTATCCGCGTTATTGGCTAAAATAGTCGAAGAATAGGTGGCTAAATCCGCCGCACAAGTCCAAAGGGTATCCTGCAAAACCGGTAAAGGGTTAATCGTTAGAGCAACCCCAGTCCGACCACTACTAACACAATCATTAGAAAGGTCTCTTGTCTCCGCAAAATAAGTACCCGCTTCAGTAGGAAGAAAGCTATTTGAATTTTGCAAAAGCAAATTACCATCAATAATCGCATCATACCAATCAACAGTTTCACCCGCATTAACCATGACGGAAAGGGCTGGCATATTTTCTCCTTCACAAATCACCTGATCTCCATCACTAACAGGAGCAGCTACGGCTAAACAATCGCAATCCGGAGGCGGGAGGATAAAATCATCCTGACAGCTAGTTGACTGGTTAATGGCTGTTATGAAAAGGGTATCACTAATTGGAACCCCTATTATATCAAAACTACCACTTCCATTTATATTCAGCACACCTGAATTGATTAGTAAAGTATCTGTATTTTCAAATATCAAAGTCGTTGAATAACTCAATAAATCAACGGAACAAGTAGGAGAAACACCCATCAAGACTGGCAGCGGGTCTTCCGTAAGAGCAACGGCTAATCGGGTGTCGCTTGTACACCCATTTTCTGTCGAACGACTTTCTGCGTAATAAATACCGAGGCTATCGGGGGTAAAGGTAAGCGTACCTTCCGCTACCAAATTACCACCGATGGGTTGATCATACCAATCAATCGTCAATCCTGCATTAACGGTTGCTCCAATTTCAGGTAAAGGTGCCCCTTCACAAGTAGAGAAAGTCTCTAAATTGACAGGAGGAATAATAAAATCGTAGGTACAGGTCGGAGCCGTAACCCAAAAGCTATTTTCACAATTAGTCGTATTATCAAACAGGGTAATCCTTATACTATCCGCTACATCAATATCAGAGATAGAGTAATTGGTCGTCGTATTCATCACGATTGTCCCGGTACTGGCAGCAAGAGAATCCCCTGTACTTAATAAAACAGACAGATTATAGGTCAATAAATCAGCGGCGCAGTTTTTAATCGTATCCTGAAGTTCGGGTAGGGCATTAATTGTCAGGGTAACGGGCGTCCTAACATCACTTATACACCCATTGAGTACAACACTTGTTTCGGCATAATAAGTTCCTGCTACTAAGGGGGTAAAGGCTGATGTATCCGCCATGAGCAATGTGCCATCCACCGCGGCATCATACCAATTGACCGTTTCACCAGTATTGACCGAAACTTCCAATGCAGGAATAACATCCCCTTCACAAATCACCCTATCGCCAAGACTTACCGGTGCGGTCACAGCAGGGCAGCTGCAGTCCGGCGCAGTAATTAATACATCTATTCTACAACCGGTTGTTGTCTGAGCAGCAGAAAAGCTTAAATCAGTACCGCTATTAACGGCTGTGATTTCAAAAGTATCAACCCCTGGATTTGTAACAACTCCAGCATTATTATCCAAGATAGAATTTACATTATCAAAAATAAACAGAACAGAATAAGAGGCTAAATCAGGAGCACAGGTAAAAACTGTATCTAAAATATTTGGGAGAGGAGCAATAACCAAACTAATCGCTGTGCGCGAATTACTGGTACAACTACCACCCAGTTGATGCGTTTCCGCAAAATAAATACCAGCGGCAGTCGGTGTAAAAGTCGTACTGTTAGCCAATAATAAATTACCTCCGGTATTCGCATCATACCAATCAACTGTCATACCGTCCGGAACCGTAACACTCAAAGCCTGAATAATATCACCGACACATATTTGTTGTTCACCATCAGAGACGGGAGGGGCAATATCAGGGCAGCCACAATTAGGAGCGCTAATTGTAAACATGGCATTACAACTTCCTCCAGGGGCATTTGCCGTAATCACCAAATCTGAATTAATATCAATGCCCGAAATAGTGAAATTACCGGAGCCATTATCCTGAATTGTTCCTTCATTGACGGTTATGCTTTCCGTACCGACCGTCTGAATAGTAACGGAATAGGTTTGCACATCAGCCGCGCAGTCAATAGTAGTATCCGAAATCATTGGCAGGGGATTGACAACAACGGTCACATAATTAGAAGGGCTTTTACAACCATTATTATCGGTTTCCGTTACATAAAAATCGGTACTGGCGGGTGTATTGATATCTAAAGGAGGCGTAAAAGGATTGCCGTTTCCAACTTCATTGGCATTCCCAATGTCGGGATCTGAATCATACCAGGTAATCAATCCGCCAAGCTCCATTATCATGATTGAGGGTGCATCATCTCCTACACAAATTTCAACCGTCTGATCAAGCTGAGGCGCTGGAGGAATTTCGACAATAGTCACATTGATTTGAGCCGGCTCGCTCACGCAATGCGCCAAACTTTCCTCCGTCACATAAAATGTCAGGGTTGAAGGGGTATTCGTCGAGTTGGGCGGTGAATAAGTTGATCCGGTAGCAATCACCGGGGGATTTCCATTTGTAGGGTCTTCCGCGTACCACGAGAAGGTTCCCTGCCCACTTCCAAACGCGGTTAACTCACCAATGGGGTCTCCCTGACATATAGGATCAGGATCAACAACATCGGGGATTAAAGGAAGTGGATATACCGTAAGGGAATACTGAACAGGAGGGCTTTCGCAATACTGCGACGACTCAATCACCCACAAACTAAGGCTGGTATTTGCCGTAAAGCTATAATCCGTTCCCGTATGAACGACGTTATTCAATCCGGCATCACTAAAGAATGTGAAGGTATTACTCCCCAATCCATTGGAAGACAAAGGAAAAATCTCCACCAATTCATCAGCACAAATAGTTTGAGGATTGGGGTCGATTGTAGGAGGGTTATCCAATGAATTATTCGTTGAAAAATTAGTATTCCATGAGGCCGCCGGATTGCCACATAAATCCAGCACCTGAGTTGTACCATTAGTAATCAGGGAGAAATTAAAATTGCCAACGCTAGGCAAAGGAGGCGTTGTTGTAATGGTAAACACCCGATCGTGGTCTCCACCAGCTGAACAGGAAGGGGATGTTAGCGTCACTGTAAATGGACCTCCGGTGCCTGTAATTTGAAAATTGGCAGCAGTGATAGAACTACACTGAATATTTTCTGAAAAAGTTACGGTGATAAAATTGGTGATACAATCTGTAGGCGGTTCAACGGATTGAACGGTAGGAGGAACCTGATCCTGTGTTCCCAAACCGGTAGAATTTGAAAAATCAATGGTATAACCATTTTGAGAACCCGTCCAATTGGAAACCATCAAGGCGTAATTATTTCCTGCGGTCATTGGAATCTGGTCGTTAAAAGGGGAAAGGCCTGCGTTCTGAGTTGGGGGATCTGTACCACAGCCACCACCCTGTTCAGAGTAAGTAGTCCCTCCATTAGGCCCGGTAGGTCCATGGCACCCGTCACCACCGGCGGCATTGCAACTAACTGCCAACTCCGGGTGATCAAAAATATCCCCACAATCCGCATAGGTGATATCGAATAAAACCCAGTCATAATCATCATTAGGATTATCCGGTGTAATCAAAAAATTCAAAAACCCATCTGAATTTGCCGTAAAGGTGTACCAAGCGGCATTATCCTCCCCGGCGACACAGGTGGCACTTGCGTCAATTTCTCCTGGAAAATTGCCCTGTCCATTGCCGGGAGAAGGCTCGTGAAAAGAGAGGTTACAAATAGACAAAGCCCCTCCACAATCCGCATCATTAGGCGCCTGCGAAAAGAGAGAAAAGGAAAGGATAAAAAAAAGAAATGTAGCTAAGAACTTCATGGTAGTTACAAATTGTTAAAGTAAGAAAAAGTCAATTATTTGTTGTGAGAAACGCAATGTATTTCCCTGATGAACCAGAGGTTTTGAGATAGGTATCCAATTCTAATTTTCAGCTACCCCCCATAATAGCAAAAAAGAGTAACATAAATACGAGACAAAGATAGAATTTTATTCTTAAAAATAAAAAAGAGTTAACCTGACTAAGCAGGTCAACTCTTTTTTTATCAATTTTCAACTCACCTATAAATAAAATAGGTATTTAATTAAAAAATGATTAAGTATTAAAATTTAACGGTCAAGCCAACTTTATAATTAGTTCCCAAAAATCCTAACTGAGTAACTTCTGAGCTATATAAGAAACGGCCACCTGCACTTCTTAAATCTTTGTGTAAGATGTCAGGATAAACGTCAAAAATATTATTGGCAATAACATTAAAAGATACATTATCAGAAATATTATATCCAAGGATAACATCCGTTGCAATTTTTGCACTATGCACCTGATCTTTAGCTGGATCCGTATCATCAAATACCGTTACTTCACCAAAACGAGTGTTATTCAGCGTTAAGCTTAGATTCCCAACAGAATAGTTCATACCTAATAAGATCTTAGACTTAGGTCGTGCATCCGTAATTCTACCTGCTTCTCTTCTGTTAAAAATTTCGTAACCACCTGCCTCTAGCTTAGCCGGATTGGTAACGGCACCATCAATTTCAGTATTATTAAAGTTAGCCGCCAAAGAGACACCAAACTTACCATTTCCAATAGTGTAATTCTGTGCATTCAATACAATATCCGTACCCGTTGTCTTAGTATTTACGGCATTGATAAAGAATTGTAGTGCCACAACACCATTATCCAACAAAATTTGCTCGATTGGGTCTGACCCATCCAAACTACCATCCAACTCTTTAATTTGAGAAGAGAATAAAACTCTATCTTTCACTTTGATTTGGTAAAAATCAGCCGTTAAAGACATGTGGTCACTCAATTTATAAGTAATACCACCGGCAAGGTTAAATGAAGTCTCTGCAAATAATTTAGGAACACCCAATCCCTCAACAGCAGCATTATCATTAGGTAAAGTACCCTGTAACTGTGGATCAGGGAAACCAGGAACGATGATATACTGAGATAACTGGATGTGCTTTTGGTGTAAAGAAGGCGCTCTAAAACCGGTACTTACAGAAGCTCTGATGGCTCCTTTGTTTCCAATTTTATATCGACCATTTACTTTCCAGGAAAGGTTATTTCCAAAGTCATCAAAGTTTTCAAATCTTGCAGCACCACCTAATAAAAGGGCTTCAGAAATATCAAAATCCAAGGCAGCATAACCGGCATAACTTGTACGAGTCTTGTTTACTGCTTCAAAAGGCTTGATTCCTGCAAAAGAATCGGATCCGCCTTTGTAGTAAGAAAACTCATCCCCTTTGTGTCCAGAGAATCTCTCCTTTTTTGCTTCTGCACCAAAACTTAAACTCACCATATCGCTAAAACTTCTGCTAAAATCTAAATTTCCAACGACATTACTAAACATATATCCACCAGGGTGGAATGTACGGGGAGACCATCCATGATCTGCTAAATAATCTCTATTCACTGATCTATTGACAGTATAATCCACATAATTTCTTCCGTAGGTAACACTTGCATCAGCAGCAAATCCACCAAGGTCAAATTTCAAACCACCACTGCTCAGGTTATCAATGACCTCTGCCTCAAATGTTGGGTGATAACCTTCAAAACTTCCCAATGGCGTAATATACTCGCTATCTTCAACATCACCTCTCCAATAAGGAGCTCTGTAATAAGCAAAGCTACGACCATCTCTGTGCGTATAAGCGTGGAAGGTATAAAACTCAACCTTATCATTCAACGGAAATGATCCATTGACCATGATACTTTTCTTAGTCAAGTCGGGTTGTCCCACGATCATTCCTAATCGAGGGTTATTAGTCGCCCAATCTATCCAATTTTGTCTAGGGTTCTCCGGCAAATCTTTTGTTCCGGGAGCCCCAGCTCTATTGGTTAATTTTTGGTCATAATACTCCATTGTGAAGTTTAATCCCCCTTTTTCACCAATTTGAACAGCAGTATTCAAATCAACGCCAAAATTAAAGCCGTCACCTTCTTTAGTTACACCAGTTGTTGTAGAGACTGTTGTATATTCGACGTTGTCTTTTAATACGATATTGATTACCCCAGCAATTGCATCAGAACCATATTGAGCAGATGCACCGTCACGAAGCACCTCAATGTGATCTATGGCTGCAGCAGGAATACTCTTCATATCCGTTCCGACTTCACCTTTACCAGGTGTACCATTAAGATAAATTTGTGCACTGGCATTCTTTCGTTTTCCGTTAACCAATACCAAGGTACGACTTGGGCCTAAGCCTCTCAAATCAGCTGGGTCAAAGTGAGCCGTTGCATCAGAAATAGCCTGATTGGCTGCATTGTACGAAGGCACTTTATAGGTCAACATTTGATCGACGGAAACTTGCCCACTGCGCTTCAACTCGTCGGCACTAATATTGTCAATCGGCACAGGAGAATCGAGTACCGTTCTAGGCTTAGTTCTATTACCTGTCACCACGACTTCATCCAGACCAATTCCCTCACTGATAGTTACCATAATAGGTTTTGAAGCATCTGTTACTTCCACCTCATTATCCGTAAAACCGACATAAGAAAAAACCAATGTTGCAGGTAATTTACTCACGTTGATTTCAAACTTACCATCAAGGTCAGTAATGGCGCCATTATAGGTACCTTTCTCGACGACATTGACCCCAAAGTATAAGTTTCCATCCTTATCGGAAACCGTTCCCGTAATCTTTGTTTGGGCCATTAAACCACTCGAAAAGAGTAGTACAAAAAGTAGAAAAATGTTTTTAGTTAAAATGTTTTTCATAATTTAAAATTTGTTAATAAATAAGAATTTAAGAATAATACCATTGTGTTTATTTAGACGTACAAAGTGTATTTCCAATGCAATAATAGGACAAAAATTTAATTTTTTTAAACAATCAAGAAAATTCTTTTAATTGCCCCCCTCTAAAAACACCAACTTAAATCATGAAATAAGCATTAAATACGACTCATTTGAATGGACTCTAAGACAATAAAATCAAATATTATCTCGTTGAAAAATCTAAAAAAACGTTACCATAGTTTTTCACAAAATTGAATTTAACACGTTGGTTTACAGAGGAAAAAGGCTTTTGGGGTACATAGAAAATATACTATCAAAGAGAAAAAGAGCAGCTTATTGTTCTGTAATAATATAAGGAACAAATTACAAATTTGGAATCACGATCAGCCCCAAAAGCAGCTACCTGATTTTTTAAAAAAATACGCAACAGCATTCGACAAAAGTAAAAGAATCAGAAAAACGGAGAAGTAAGTTATTTTTTGATCGCTGCAATTCCGGGCAAGTCATTCCCTTCTAAGAATTTCAACATCGCTCCCCCACCAGTTGAGACATAACTCACCTGATCGGCTAATTTGAGTTGATTGATGGCAGCGACCGAATCTCCACCTCCGATTAAAGAAAACGCTCCTTTTTGTGTTGCCTGGGCGACTGCATTAGCGATAGACTTTGTACCTTTAGCAAAATTAGGCATTTCAAAAACACCCATTGGTCCATTCCATAGAATCGTTTGAGAAGAGAGAATAACAGCCGAGAAAGTATCAATAGCCCTCGGTCCAATATCCAATCCCATCCAACCATCGGGAATCGTCCTGTTTGAGCAAACTTGTATTTTGGCATCATTAGAGAAAGCATCCGCGATAAGGGAATCTTCCGGCAGGTGAATTTCCACTCCTTTTTCTGCTGCTTTTTTCAATAAAGCGAGTGCTAAATCCAATTTATCTTCTTCTACCAGAGAGTTACCAACCTTACCTCCCTGCGCCTTAAAAAAAGTGTAAGCCATTCCACCTCCAATAATCAAATGGTCAACAAAATCGATCAATTTATCGAGCAGTAGAATTTTATCAGAAACCTTTGCCCCACCGGTAATTGCAGTCAATGGCCGCTGAGGTGTTTTGATGACTTTATTGGCATTGGCAATTTCAGCTTCCATTAACAAACCAAAGGTTTTGTTCTCTTTGGGGAAAAATTTTGCCACAATGGCGGTAGAGCTATGTGCACGGTGGGCCGTCCCAAAAGCATCGTTGACATAGACCTCTCCTAATTTGGACATGGCTTTCGCCAAACTTTCATCCCCTTTGGTTTCGCCGGGATTAAACCTTGTGTTTTCCAATAATAAAACTTCACCAAAACCAAGGTTCTTAACCATTTGTTCGGCCTTCTCCCCTACCGTTTCGGGGCAAAATTTAACAGAAACCCCTCCCAATAAATCCGAAAGATGCCTGGTTAAATGCTTCAGTGTAAATTTATCAACATCAATACTTCCATCCTCTTTGCGTTTCTTTTGTGGTCTGCCCAAATGTGACATCAGCACAACCGCTCCACCATCTTCCAATATCTTTTTGATGGTCGGAATCGCAGCACGCATACGCGTATCATCCGTGATATTAAATTCACTATCCAATGGCACGTTGAAATCCACCCGTACAAGGGCTTTTTTGTTGTGAAAGTTGAGCATTTTTTTTATTTTAGTGGTGGTTTTTTAGTATTCAGTTGGCAGTTGGCAGTGGGCAGTTGGCAGCCGAGGCATTCTTTTTTTTGCCAAGGCAAAAAAAAGAATGGGACTGAAGACTGAAGACTAAAAACTCGAACTATTTAGTCAAAATCAAATGGGCCAAATCTGCTAATCTTGCGGAATATCCTGCTTCGTTATCGTACCAGCTTACGACTTTCAGCATATTTCCGTTAACGGAAGTCATTAAGGCATCAAAGATAGAGGAGCTTTTGTCCCGCATGATGTCAGAAGAAACGATGGGGTCCTCGGTATAGGACAAATAGCCCTTCATTGGACCTTCCTGTGCAGCATTTTTAAATACGGCATTAACTTCATCAACGGTTGCTTTTTTGTTTAACATAACGTTGACCTCGATTAGAGAGCCGGTGATAACAGGTACACGGACAGAGATAGCAAATAATTTGCCTGCCACTTCCGGTACAACCAAGCCAACAGCATTAGCCGCACCTGTAGATGTTGGTAACATATTATAAGCTGCAGCTCTTGACCTTCTTAAATCGCTGTGAGGAGCGTCCTGAATGCGCTGATCGGAAGTATAAGAGTGAATGGTCGTCATTGATCCCACCTCAACGCCCCAATTGTCATTAATTAATTTGATAACAGGTGCCAAACAGTTGGTGGTACAAGAGGCGTTAGAGAATACATTTGCTCTTCGATCCAACTCGTGTTCGTTTACCCCTAAAACGATGGTTTGCACCCCTGACCCTTTGGCTGGAGCCGAAATAAGGACATCTTTTGCCCCCGCGGTTAAATGCTTACTAGCCATCTCCTTGGTACGAAATATCCCGGTACATTCCAATACTAAATCAATATCCAATGCTTCCCAGGGTAAATCTTCAGGATTGCGCTGAGAATAAGAATTAATTTTTTTCCCATTGACGATTAAAGCTTCCTCGGTGGCTTCGACAGTTCCGTCAAATTTACCCTGAGCTGAATCATATTTTAATAGGTGAGCAAGGGTTGCATTGTCCGTTAAGTCATTGATAGCTACTACTTCGACATCTTTCATGTCTAAAAGGTTTCTAAACGTCAGTCTTCCGATTCTCCCGAACCCATTGATAGCAATTTTCTTAGCCATTATTGTAATTTTATAAAGAAGCGATTTGAATAAAACTTCAAACGACCTCTAAGCGTAAAATAGGAGTATTCATCGTGAACACTCAACAAAATAAGCCACAAAAATCCTATTTTTTTTCATCATTTCCAAGTTTTAGTGCCTATTTATTAGAAGCATTTAATCCTAAGAGGTCTGCTTTTTTTAATAAAAAGGTATTCTGCTAATGGTGGTGATGCCCGTGTTCATGGTCATGGTCATGATTACAAGAATGCCGCGCAACCGCCATAGCGGGAAGTCTTCCTTCCAGTAGTAACTCCATCGCTTTATCCACACTTGTTTCGGGAGTAATCACTGCCCGAATGCCCAATTGTTGGAAGCGATTGACGGCACCTTCTCCGATACCGGCTGTAATAATCATATTGACATCAAAAATGGGATTATCATAATCCCCCGTTTCGTGAAATACCGTATGTATGGTTTCATCCCGCTCTAACTTCAGCAGTGTTTTGTCAAGTATCTGATTGTCTTTTACCTGAAAGACCCAAAATTTTCGACTTTTGCCGGTATGACCTGTGATGGTGTCATCTCCTTTCAGGCAATTGATAGCTACTTTTATTATTTCTGACATATTGTTTTTGTTTTTCGCAAAGCTAGGGGTATTGCATAGCTTTGTTTGTGATGACTGCTACATTAGTAAAACTATGAAGTTGTTCAATCATAATCTATTATAATTTAACACTTAATTCCTATCTTTGTCCCGATGAAATTAAACAATCAACCTACTATTTCTATTATTGGAGGCGGAGCGGCGGCATTGATGCTGGCGGCAAGAATAGATACCCAAAAGTATCGGGTCACCCTGTACGAAAAGAACAAAGTAGCTGGAAGAAAATTTCTGGTAGCGGGGAAAGGGGGTTTCAACCTAACACATAACTCCGACATCAGAGAGATGATTCAGCTCTATTATCCAAGTGATTTTTTGGCGCAAAGCCTGAATCATTTTTCCAATAAAAATTTGATAAAATTTCTCGATAATTTGGGTATAAAAACTTTTGTAGGCAGCAGCAACCGGGTATTCCCCGAAAGGGGCATCAAACCCATTGAAGTACTCAATGCTTTTTTAAATAAAATAAAAGCCCGGCAGGTCGTTCTAAAAATGGAACACCGCTGGAAAGGATTTCATCAAAATGGTGGATTATTATTTAAAAATGAGGAAAAATTAACCACTGTAACATCCGATTATGTAATTTTCGCATTAGGCGGTGCCAGCTGGAGTAAAACCGGCTCTGCGGGCGATTGGTTAGCCTACTTTGAAGAACAAAATATCCCGATTTTGCCCTTTCAGGCATCCAATTGTGCCTTCCAGGTAGATTGGCACGCTGATTTATTAAAAAAAATTGAAGGTCAGCCCCTAAAAAATATGGCTTTAATTTGTGAAAACAAAAAGAAAAAAGGAGAGCTGATGATCACCAAATTCGGTTTGGAAGGTAGTCCTATTTATGCCCATAGCCGATGCCTTCGGGATCAATTAAACGAAAGAGGAAAAGCCGCTGTTTTCATCGACCTAAAGCCCAATCTTACAGAACAGAAAATCACAGAAAAAATCGAGCAATACCACACCAAAAAATCATGGACGATTCGACTCCAAAAAAGCCTAAATTTATCCCCTGTACAATTGGCGTTATTGCGTCATTTCACCACAAAGGATACTTTTACAAACCTAAAAATGATAACCAAAGCGATCAAAAAACTACCTCTTGAAATAGTGGGAATTGCCCCAATAGAAGAAGCAATCTCTACCGTTGGCGGCATAAAAAAAGCGGCAGTAGATACACATTTTCAGCTAAAATCCCTGCCTAATCACTTTGTGATTGGAGAAATGCTTGACTGGGATGCCCCGACCGGTGGTTATTTATTACAGGGGTGCTTTAGCATGGGTGTTTGGGTCGCGGATTATTTGAATAATTTGGAGTAAAATCAAATCTATATGAATATCGAACAAAAATACATTAATCAAATCATCCGCAATCGTCGGTCTATCTATCCTCAGTTTTACACCCAACAGGAAATACCGGAGGACGTACTCCATCAGGTACTGGAAAATGCCAATTGGGCGCCGACTCATAAATTAACCGAACCCTGGCGTTTCATCATCTTTCGGGGCACAGCAAGAGAAGCACTGGGTAATTATTTGGCTACAGCCTACAAAAAAAATACACCTCCGGATAAATTCTCCGAACTAAAATATAAGAAGAAATACAAAAAAGCGCTGCAATCCAACTGTATTATCGCCATTTATATGCAAAGAGACCTCAGGGTACAAATTCCCGAATGGGAAGAAATAGCTGCCGTTGCCTGCGCTGTTCAAAATATACAACTGACCTGCTCCGCTTATGGAATTGGCTGTTATTGGAGTACGCCAAAAAGTATATTACAAGCCGATAAATTCCTAGGTTTGACTGGAGACCAAAAATGTTTGGGTCTGTTGTATATGGGGTACCATAATGCACCAAAAACAGAAGGAATAAGGAGCAGTATTAAAGAAAAAATCCGGAATTTTGAAATGGCTGACTGACCTGCATAAGGTGTCATCTTCGTGGGCTGGTGTTGCCTTATTGGAAGGGAGGGAGCTCTTGAGCTGTAATCGGGATTGGAAGAAATAATGAGCAGGGAAACGAGGTGTCAAGAGAAAATGCAAAGGTCGTTAAGGAATGAGTTAAAAATAATTAACACCTAGTCAATATCTTGGCTTTCTGGCATTAATCCTGTAACTTACAATCATTCTTAAATTCTTAAAAATTTAACAAAATGAAACAGAATTTTATTTTGCCCTCCCCTAAATTTAAAACAATATTCTAAATTGCTCCTATTTTTACTTTGCTACACTTTTTTACCTAAAGTCGGAATCACCCAAAATGAAATTGCGCACAGAGCAGAATACGATGTCACTGAGACTATTGAATAAAAAATACCAAACAGGCGTTTTTTGACATGTATAAAGGAATTAAGTATGGAATTGAATTTAAACGAGACAAAAGATAAAAATCATGAAAATATATATAGTATTATTAAGTATTTCAATTTTAAATTTCAGTTGCAAACCTGATTCATTCCAACCATACCAACCAGGTCCATTCCCCAACGATTCTATCCCAGCAGATACCATAATAGATCCAGCTTATGATTACGATTTATTATGGGCGCTGCCCATAGTTTCTGATACGGGGGCATGTTATAATAACCGATTACCTATCATGTATCGGGGGAATTTATTATGGAGCCACCTTCGACTGGTTTGAAGGCGGATACGATCAGTATTTGGACTTATTAGACCCGGATACAAAAGAAAAAATATGGAGATGGGATGGATTTGATAGTAATTTGGGAAATCGAAACTTCGTTATACATGCAATCCTAAATACTACTTTTTACGGCTCTGACACCCGAAGGCTTTTTGCTGTAAACCTAGAAACGGGAGCAACTAAATGGAAAATTGATACGGATTGGTCTATCGTTAGTGCTTCCAATGGAGCTCTTTTTTATAGCAGTAATGAATCCTATTATCAACCAAAAGCAGCTTCCTTATTTAAATATGACCCTGTGCACGATTCACATGAAGTAGTTTTTAAAATTCCAGCAGGGGGAGAATGGTATAATTTTTTAGAATCATGTACGAGTACCTATAATGAAAATGGGGAGGAAATATTATATTTCATTCAAGCTGCTTATAGATATGATCCCTTTGGGGACAAGACCATTCTATATTGTTATAATAATGATACAGATGAGGTGCTTTGGCTATATGCAACAGACAATCCCATGGCTTCCAGCAAACCACCCATTATCGATGGAGATAGGGTTTATTTTGGTACGGTACACAATATGTATTGTATTGAGAAAGCAACAGGAGCATTAATATGGGTAGAAAAAAGAACTCGACTGGATGGGTATAATAGTTTGTATCGACTGATTGATGATAAAATTATTCGCATATCCAGTGAAGGTTATTTCAAGGCACTTAATAAGATGACTGGTGAGGTTATTTATGAACATCAGTACGGTACAGGCTATACAGATGATATGGAATATTTAAATGGTCGTATGTATTACGCAGATGGCAGCCAATTAAATATTGTGGATGTCGCCACAGGAGAACGGCTTTACCGTTGGGAGACTAAAAATAAAAATGTGGATGAACCTGCATTTATTAATCACGTAGCTCTTGACCCAGAAAGAGGCGTTATGTATGTGAGTGACTGGTACTATATCAATTGTATCAAAATACCGGATTAAGGGCTTGCATAGGG
>CAZNCI010000048.1:0-17438 GCA_964571475.1 uncultured Saprospiraceae bacterium
GCTGCGCATCCAATTCGGCTGTACCAAATACAGCATAAAAAAGAATGAAGAAAAATATTTTTCGTAAATATAAAAGATTCATACTCCTGAAATTTGAACTATGGAAACTAATAGATGTGACTACTGAGGTAAACGTTTTATTCATCATAATAAATTGATAAAATTTGCTAAACAACTGGTGAATAATTTTTATTATTAAATATACAACAAAATTCCGCTCTCCCGACAGGAAATACGGTTAACCAAAAGTGATTAAAAAATTGAAAGGAGGTCTTAATGTCTGAACTATGTAGATAAAAACCTTTATGTTTAAGAGGAAGATTACGATAATCTTGGCGCAAAGAAAAGGGAGAAAAAAAACAATAACAAAAAAAAAAATCTTTTTAAAAATAAAATGTGACACAAAAAACAAACAAATGAAATATCAAATAAATATTTAAAATACTAATTTTCAATTAATTATATTTTAAACAAAAATCAAAAATGTGTCTTTTTTTCACTAAAAATCAAATCAAAAAAAAGCTGTATTTGCTCCCTAAATAGAAAAAAATCACATTTTGTTCATTTTAAGCTATCCGAACTATTGGACGATCTTTTTTCAAAAAGACACTTTTTTGAGAAAAAAAAACTTAAAAAGCTAAAAAATAATACCTTTGTAGGATAAAATTTTATTCAAATGAGAAAAAACATTCTATACTTTGTCGCACTTGCTGGTTTCCTATTCTTTGGATGTGAATCTCCAGCCCCTTCTCCCTCTTCAACAAAACAAACCGAAAAGACTGAAGAAAGCAAAACGACTACGCCGGCCGCCGTTATCAAAGCCCCGGACTGTGCCATTCTTCATCAGGTAATGGAAGGCAATAAAATTTGGTTTCCTGCCAAAAAAGTTTACGCCGCAATTATTCCTGATTCTACCGCAGCTGATGACGAATCTGGACAGGTAGATAGGACATTCATCATCCTGGACAAAGCGTGTAATATCACATTCAAAGAGGCTCTGCCCAAAAATGATCGCCCGGATTATGGTTATTTTTTAGCTCCAATCAATTATAATCAAACAAGTCAGATCGTAGGAATTAAGGGATTTGATGCCGTTTTTATTTTTGACCTAAATCAACAAAAATTATATCCCAAACTAACCCCTGATTTTTTAAATGAACGACTAGGAGAGGACGCGCAATCCGGACAAATAAAAAGATTGGAAGTATGGGAAAATTACTTAATTGGCTATGCGCAGGATTATGGCACCTTTGTTTTTGATCTAAAAGAAAAGTCAAACCCCAAAGCATTGCTCCCTATTGCGGAATACATTGTTGACGACGCTGTGTTCTATTCTGTCTTTGCCCTTCCAACAAAAGGAGAAGAATCCCAATTAATTATTCCATCCTTTGATTTTGAAAATGACAAATTTGACATTAACCCCCTATTAAAAGAACCTCTAAGTTTAGATTTAAATCTTGCAAAAAACGTCAGAAACAACAAAGTGATTCTTTTAAGGGAAAAGAATGAAGCAAAAACCCCTCTAGTAATTGACTTGAAAAAAAGAAAATTAATCGCCTTGCCTGAATCAATCAAACAAAAAAAGACATCAGAAATACTCAAGTGGGTTAAAAGTAGGCGTTAAATTATGTGTTCATTGATTGTTTTCCACAATAGGTCTTTCAACTCATCTATGCCTTGTTGAGCAACTGAAGAGATGAATAGATAGGGGACGCCTTCAGGAATTTCCGGTCTCAACATTTCTTTCAACTCATCATCTAGTAAATCGGACTTGGTAATGGCGAGTATTCTCGGTTTATGGAGTAATTCTTCGTTGAACATTGCCAATTCGTTCAATAAAATTTCATACTCTTTTTTTATATCATCTGTATCCCCGGGAATCATAAACAACAAAGTCGCATTTCGTTCGATATGCTTCAAAAAGCGATGCCCCAATCCCTTGCCTTCATGAGCTTTTTCGATAATCCCCGGAATATCTGCGATGACAAATGAGCGACCATCTCGGTATTGCACCATTCCTAAATTGGGTACTAAGGTCGTAAATGGATAATTCGCTATTTTGGGTTTTGCGGCAGACATCACCGATAATAGTGTAGATTTCCCTGCATTAGGAAAGCCTACCAATCCCACATCCGCTAAAACTTTCAGCTCCAATATTTTCCATTCTTCGCTCCCTAATTCTCCGGGCTGGGCATATCGTGGTGTTTGTTGAGTCGCAGATTTGAAATGGGTATTCCCTAATCCGCCCCTTCCACCAGCCACCACAATCCGCTCTTCATCGTGTGTAGTAATTTCAAACTCCACTTCACCTGTTTCCGCATCCTTCACAACTGTACCCAATGGCACATCCAAAATCACATCCTCTCCAAAAGAGCCACTGGACTGGCTGGCTCCTCCATCACCACCCATGCCCCCAATGACGTGTTTTCGGTACTTCAGGGCAAGTAGTGTCCAAATATTCCGATTACCTCTTAAAATAATATGACCTCCACGACCACCATCGCCGCCGTCAGGTCCACCCTTCGCCGTTCTTTTGTCTCTATGCAAATGAGCAGAGCCTGCCCCTCCTTTACCGGAGCGACAACAAATTTTCACATAATCAATAAAATTTTGACTTGCCATTTTAATTAATAATTAGAGTAACCAAAGGAATGAGTGCCATTGACACAATGAATATTGGAATAGAGATAAAGTCCACTCCGTTATTTTAAAAGTAAATCTACCTCTTTAGAAAGGCGTTCGAATATTTCATCGATACCACCAAGCCCATTTATTTTTTTAGACCGATCCATTTTTTTATAAAAGTCAAAAACAGGGCTTGTTTGCTCTTCATAGACTGCGATACGCTTTCGGATGACCTCTTCGTTTAGATCGTCTGCCCGACCGGAGGTTTTTCCTCTATTGAGGAGCCGAGCTACAATTTCTTCGTCGGGCACATCTAACATCAAAAGTTCTGAGATTTCATTGCCACTCTCAGCTAAAAGAGTATTCAACGCCTCACATTGAGGGATTGTGCGTGGAAAGCCATCAAAAATATAGCCTTCTACATCAGGATTTGCCTCCACTTTGTTACGAAGCATTCCAATTGTGACACTATCAGGCACTAATTGTCCTTTATCCATATAACTTTTAGCCTCAAGCCCTAAAGGCGTATCATTTCCGATTTCATACCTAAAGAGATCTCCTGTCGATATATGCAAAAAATTATACTTTTCTACTAATTTAGCAGCCTGTGTTCCTTTGCCTGACCCCGGAGGACCAAAAAGAATTAAATTAACCATTATAATAATTTTGTTTTGTTCGCAATACACATTTAAAACCTCGGTTTTTTTTCATAAAAACCAATAGGTAAAAGAATCATTTATCATAAATCGTCCGCGAAACGGCGAATATAGCCCTTTTCCTTACTAAATACTAGTATAATTACAATTAAATTCTTAACTTGTTGATATAAATATCAATTTCATGTCATTTAATATCAAGACTTTTTCCTGCATCACCACTTCTATTGGCACTTTTGTCAAAAATGGACGGCTATTGATACTTTTAATATTACTGACAAATTGCCAACCAAAAGAAAAACATTTAGAAAAAACAACCTTCTCCCCTTCTCTGGTTGAAGGGCGATATAATGTTGCCTTTCTAATCACGGACGGCGTATTCAATACGGAACTCACCGCTCCCTGGGATATTTTTCAACACACCATATATAGAGATAGTATCAAAGCGATGAATGTATTCTCCGTCTCTAACCAACATACCGCCGTCCACACCTTTGAAGGTTTACGAATATTACCAGATTACAACTTCCTTGAAGATTCACTCCCCCGAATCGACATTCTTGTTGTCCCGAGTGCAGAGCATCATTTAGACTCAGATTTAGAGGACCAGCAGCTCATCAACTGGGTAAGGGAAACCGGGCAAAAGGCAATGTTTGTCACTTCTCATTGTGACGGTGCCTTTATTTTAGCACAGGCCGGGCTCCTTGACCACGTCGCGAGTACAACATTTCCGGGAGATATTGACAAATACATCGACCGATTTCCTCAATTGGATATTAGGAGCGGTGTTAACTTTGTACATGATGGCAAATATATCACCTCTGCAGGAGGTGCCCGTTCTTTTGATGGGGCACTTTATTTATGCGAATTGCTTTATGGAAAGAAAATAGCCCAACGACTTGCCCAGGGGCTTGTAATAACATGGAATTTAGAGCAGGTAAAAAAAGTAATTATTAACGAGCGTTAAAAATTAGTTAAAATAAGCTAAATGTGCCAACTCAAAGACATCTAAAGAAGTTATTAGGTCAGAATTAGGATGAACCAATACATTCTTTTTTAACGGCAAAAAAAAATAAACGACTATGTAATATAACTGGTCTATTCAATATATTAATCATCTTCAAAATAATAATATTATGAAGCAGTTTTTTTCATTAACAATTGCTGCTATTCTAGGTGGCATGATGGTCTTGGCAGGTAATCATTTCCTTTCCCCTGACCATTCAAAACAACTTTCTCAAACCATACAGGCTCCTCGACCTCAAGCTCAGCAAATCAAATACGTGGACAGGCTCAATAAAACAAACGCATCGACGCTTGATTTTAGAGCTGCTGCAAAAAAAGCAACAAAAGCCGTCGTGTATATTAACTCAACAGGCACCCGTTCACATTCCAATCAGGCGAATGATCCGATGTCCTATTTTTTTGGAAGAAGTGACAACACGCCAATACAAGGTTCCGGATCTGGCGTTATTTACTCGACCGATGGATACATTGTCACCAACAATCATGTTATTGATTTTGCGGATGATATACAGGTCACACTAAGTGATAACCGAAAATTTAAAGCCAAGCTAATTGGGACGAATAAAAACACCGACTTGGCGGTTCTAAAAATAGAAGCTACTAATTTACAGACCTTGGAATTAGCCAATTCAGATGCAGCAGAAATTGGTGAATGGACGCTAGCAGTCGGCAATCCATTTGACCTGACCTCGACCGTCACCGCCGGTATTATCAGCGCCAAAGGACGGAGCTTAAAAATATTGCCCAATAGAGAGGCCATCGAATCTTTCATTCAAACTGATGCAGCAGTTAACCCTGGAAATAGTGGAGGAGCTCTTGTCGATGCCGAAGGAAGATTACTTGGAATTAACACGGCGATCGCCACACAAACGGGAGCATTTCAAGGATATTCATTTGCGATTCCAATCGACTTAGTCAAAAGAATCGTTGATGACATTATCAATTACGGTTCTTACCAAAGAGCTTTCCTAGGTGTCAGCATCTATCCCCTGGACAGCAAATCTGCCAAAGAATTAGATGTAGATATTTCACAAGGTGTCGTCATTGAATCGATAGAAGACAGGAGTTCTGCTCAGTATGCAGGATTGAACCAAAAAGATATTATCACAAAGGTAAACAATAGAGTGATTAAAGACATCCCTGACTTAGCCGAGATAGTCGGTCGATCAAAAGTGGGTGACACGCTGGACATTTCTATCGTCAGGAATGGAGAGCCAATGAAATTTCAGGTTAAAATGCGACCCGAGACAAACAAGTGAAAGTAGTAAAAAAACATCCGACAGCTGACAAATTGAATTATTTTAACGTCATATTAAGAATACATTAACAGTCGAACTGCAACATTAGATTAGAAAAAGTGTTTTATAGACAGTTCAATTAAAGAAATAAAAGTACATAATAAACTTGTTTAAAGTTGGTTTTTCGTTTTGTTTTGATGCGCCTCGGTTTTTCACCGGGGCGTTTTTTTTGTGTGGTGGCTTACTATTGGTGCTTTAAGGCAATTTTACCTGACCAATTCTATTATCTTTGCACCACAATCAATATTACGACACATAATGAAGTATCTATTTTTTATCACCTTGAGTATTTTAATGGCTTTTCAATTCAACAATAATGACAATTGGCAAGACAAAGTATCCCAAAGTGTATTATTCCATATTCAACAAAAAGGAGAAAGTGACTTTTTTGTTATTTTTCATCAAGAGGCTGACTTAGAAAAAGCCCATTCTTTAAGGGGTAAAAACCTCAAAGCTGAGTTTGTTTTTTCCCAATTAAAACGCATAGCGCAAAATAGTCAGACAAAGGCTCGTGCCATTCTCCGACAACATCAAAAGGCATTTCACCCCTATTATTTACTCAATGCTATTTACACTTCAGGGAATATTGATCTAATAGAAGCACTCGCAAAACTCCCGGAAGTAAAGGCTATCTATGCCAACCCTGCTGTCAAAATACAGCAACCTGCTCCTCGCAGAGGTCAACTCAGCAGTAGAGATATGGTAGATTGGGGTATTGACAAAATAAATGCAGATGACCTATGGGCGATGAATATAAGGGGTGAAAATATTGTCGTTGGTGGTGCAGATACTGGTGTAAAATGGAATATTCCGGCTATAGAACAACAATACCGCGGCAATGACAATGGTGTCATTGACCATAATTATAATTGGCATGATGCCATCCATAGTATTAGCCCCTTACACAACGACTCCATTATTAGCCCGACAAACAATCCATGTGGTCTAAACTCAATGGTTCCCTGTGACGATAATAATCATGGCACACACACCATTGGCACAATGGTTGGAGGAGACAATGGAGAAGTAAAAATAGGCGTTGCCCCTGCTGCAAAATGGATTGCCTGTAGAAATATGGAACGAGGCTGGGGTAGTCCCGCCAGTTATATAGAGTGCTTTGAATGGTTTCTTGCCCCAACAGACCTCAACGGAGAAAACCCTGACCCGGCGAAATCACCCCATATTATCAATAACTCCTGGAGCTGCCTAGAGGTAGAAGGCTGCAACAGCAATAATTGGTGGATGATAGAAACCGCCGTCAACAACCTCAAAGCTGCGGGAATTGTCGTCGTCGTCTCTGCCGGAAATGCAGGCTCGGAATGCAATACTATTAATACACCTGCTGCCATCTTTGAAGGTTCATTCACCGTCGGAGCGATGAGTGATGTGGATACTATCCCTGACTTTAGTAGCCGCGGCGTCATATTAGCCGATAGTAGTATGCGGATGAAACCCAATGTCGTAGCTCCGGGAGTAGATGTCCTGTCCTGTTTGCCCGACAGCAGCTTTGCCGCTTGGAGTGGAACAAGTATGGCAGGACCACATGTCTCAGGCGCCGTTGCCTTATTATTATCTGCCTATCCTTCCTTAATAGGAGAAGTTGATTTAGTAGAAGAAATTTTAGAGAAAACGGCTGTTCCCATATTTGAGGAGATGACTTGTGACGGCTATACCTCCGATGACATCCCCAACCCTGTAAGTGGTTATGGCAGAATTGACATTTTAGCTGCTTTTGAATATGCCCAAACAATCACAACTCAGCTAAACAACCTAGACATCAGTAAAGACCTTATTGGGCTCTATCCCAATCCAATATCAAACACCTTATATTTTCAAACGCACAAACTAAGAGAAGAAGCACAATGGCTTATATTCGCTACCGATGGAAAATTAGTAAAAAGCGGAATGCTTATTCCCCAACAAACTCAGGTAGTGAATACGAAAGAGCTTCCATCCGGACTCTACTTTTACCAAATAAAAGGTAAGAATATCCAGCAGTCGGGTAAGTTAATCAAGCAGTAAATTAGAAGACATCAAAAGTATTTCATTCAGAATCTTTCCTGTCATTTTAAAAATGCTTACTTTTGCGCTTTACAAATGATAAAAAAGACGCATGCAAGGAGAAGCATTTGATAAATTAAACGAGGTAATTGCTGAAATAAAAGCGGCAACAGTTGAAACAGCAGAACAATTAGCGGCATTTAGAACGACCTATTTAGGATCAAAAAACATCCTAAAAGGACTGATGGGTGCCATTCGGACCATTCCCAATGACCAAAAAAAGGATTATGGTCAATTAATCAACGAAGCAAAAAATATTGCCCAGAGTAAGTTTGACCAGGTCCAGTCAGCTATAGCCATTGCGGAAGAAACAAAAGACAATAGTGATGTTGACCTAACCGCACCGGGAGAACCCATTGCTTTGGGTGCGCGTCACCCCGTTTCCTTGACGATGAATCGAATCATCAGCATTTTTCAAAAAATTGGCTTCATTGTTGAAGAAGAAAGAGAAATTGAAGATGACTGGTACAACTTCACCGCAATGAACACCCCGGAAGATCATCCGGCCAGGGATATGCAAGATACTTTCTACCTAAAGGATGATGATAAAATGTTATTAAGAACGCATACTTCATCTGTACAGTCAAGGGTTATGACCACCCAAAAACCGCCTATTAGAATTATTGCGCCGGGTCGTGTATATAGAAATGAAACCATTTCCGCCAGAGCGCATTGCCAATTCCACCAGGTGGAAGGTTTGTATATTGATAAAAATGTTTCATTCGCAGACCTAAAGCAGACCATATTATATTACGCCCGTGAAATGTACGGACCGGATGCAAAAATCCGTCTCCGCCCATCGTATTTCCCATTCACCGAACCAAGCGCAGAAGTGGATGTTTATTGGGGACTAAATAATGAAGTAGATTATCGAATTACAAAAGGAACGGGCTGGCTGGAAATCATGGGATGTGGCATGGTTGACCCCAATGTATTGAAAAATTGCGGTATAGACCCGGAAGAATATACAGGATTTGCATTTGGGATGGGCGCTGAACGGCAGGCCATGTTACAATACAGAATCAATGACATCAGATGGATATTTGAAAATGACGTCCGATTCCTCAAACAATTTGAAGCTGAAATATAATAATATCTCCTTTATTAAAAACAGAGAATTTTGAAACCATCCATACCCAAAGGTACCAGGGACTTTATCCCGGCACAAGTTGCAAAGAGAAATTTTATATTTGATACCATCCGACAGGTGTTTGTTAAATATGGGTATCAGCCCATTGAGACATCTGCCATGGAAAACCTTACGACACTCACGGGGAAATACGGAGACGAGGGAGACAAATTACTCTTTAAAGTTTTAAACAATGGAGATTTTTTGGCGAAAGCCAATAAAGAGGCACTTGCCGCATTAGATTCGGCAAAAGCAGTATCAAGTCTTTCAAAAAGAGGTTTGAGGTATGACCTAACCGTCCCCTTTGCCCGATTTGTCGTGATGCATAGAAATGACATTTCATTCCCTTTTAAACGTTATCAGATACAACCGGTTTGGCGCGCTGACCGTCCACAAAAAGGACGTTATCAGGAGTTTTACCAATGTGATGTAGATGTTGTGGGCTCGAACTCTTTGATGTACGAGGCAGAATTAATACAAATTTACGACGAAGTATTTACCGCTCTAAACCTACCTGTTACCATCAAGTACAACAACCGGAAAATCCTTTTGGGCATCGCTGAAGTAGCCGGCATTTCAGCTCAATTCATCGACATGACAACCAGTATTGACAAACTGGACAAAATAGGCATGGAAGGAATACGGACGGATATGAGTAACCGGGGAATCGCCTCAGATGCTATTGACAAAATAACAAATATCCTTTCTATTGACAATATTGCTGGAATGAAATCAGCCATTGCCGCCTCAGAGACAGGCATGAAAGGAATTGAAGAGCTTGAGATTATGCTTAGATACCTCAATCTTAGCCAAACAAACAATACCATAAAATTTGAATGCACCCTCGCCAGAGGATTAAGTTACTATACTGGTGGTATATTTGAAGTCGCCGCAGATAATGTAAAAATGGGGAGTATCGGTGGTGGTGGACGCTATGATAATTTGACCGGAATGTTTGGATTAAAAGACGTATCAGGCGTAGGAGTGTCCTTTGGTGCAGAGCGAATTTATGACGTCATGCAGGAATTAGACTTATTCCCTAAGGATGATAAAACGGCATTAAAAGTACTATTCATTGCCTTTGATGAGGCCAGTCATCAATTTGCATTCAATTGTACAACGCAACTTCGAAAAGCAGGCATCAATAGTGATTTATATCCATCCCCTACCAAGATACAAAAGCAGATGAAGTATGCCAATGCAAGAAAAGTGCCCTTTACTATTACGATTGGCAGTAATGAAATGGAAAGTGGCTTATTAACATTAAAAAACATGGAAACTGGAGAGCGACAGTCACTTTCTCTGGAGCAAATCATCCATAATTTAAGTTAATTTTTATTGAGGACATAAAATATGAACGAAAGAAAAAAGCCCTACAATATTCCTAATTGCTTACATCCCTGATAAAAACAGGTATTAACTGCTTTATTTGAAGCAAATATGTGTAAATTGCGCCTTTGTAATATACAAAACCAACACAGGAATGCGACACAAAACTATTATAGAGCCGTTCAGAATCAAAATGGTAGAGCCCATCACCATGTCAACGGAGCAGGAACGAATAGACTTCCTTAAAGAAGCGTACTATAATGTATTCCTACTCGAATCCAGGAAGGTAATTATTGATTTATTGACCGATAGTGGCACCTCTGCCATGAGCGCTGAACAATGGGCAGGTATCATGAGAGGAGATGAGTCTTACGCAGGTGCCCGAAGCTGGGAAAAGATGAGAGATGCTGTTCATGATCTAACGGGTTACCCACACATCATCCCAACCCATCAGGGAAGAGCAGGAGAAAGTATTCTTTATTCTTATCTTGGAGGAAAAGGCAAGGTTTTTATCAGCAATACCCACTTCGACACCACACGTGCCAATATAGAATACGCTGGTGCTACTGCCATAGATTGTATTACTGCAGAAGGAAAACAACCTTCCCTTTTGCATCCATTTAAGGGCAATCTGGATATTCATAAATTAGAAGCCAATATTCAAAAATATGGTGCAAAAAATATCGGTGCAGTTATCCTTACCGTCACCAATAATAGCGGTGGCGGACAACCGGTAAGTATGCAGAATGCCAAAGAGGTTAAGGCTATTTGTGATAAATATGGCATCTTATACATTCTCGATTGCTGTCGAATTGCAGAAAATGCCTATTTCATTGCGACACGAGAAGAAGCATATAAAGATGTAAGTTACCGGGCTATTGCCCAGGAAATGTTCTCTCTGGCTGATGGAGCCATCATGAGTGCCAAAAAAGACGCTCTGGTTAATATGGGTGGTTTTATTGCTTTAAAAGATAAAGACATTGCAGATGCCTGTACCAATACTCTAATTATCAAAGAAGGTTTTGTCACCTACGGTGGTCTTTCCGGTAGAGATATGGAAGCCCTCGCGATTGGACTAGAGGAGGTTTTTGACAAGGATTATTTACATTACCGCATCAGAAGCACGACCTACTTAGGCAACAAACTATCCGAAATGGGCGTTCCAGTTGTACTACCAATCGGAGGACATGCCGTTTATATAGACGCAAAAGAATTGTACAACCATATTCCGTTACACGAATACCCGGGACAGGCACTTGCCTGTGATTTATACATCAAAGGCGGAATCAGAGGCGTCGAAATAGGCTCCGTCATGTTTGGAAAATACGATGAGAATGGCGCTTTAATTCCCGCACCGATGGAATTAGTTCGCCTAGCCATTCCAAGGCGGGTATATACACAGAGTCACATCGACTATGTCATAGAAACATTCGAAGAAATTCTAAAAGAAAAAAATCAATCAACCGGGGTGAAAATCACGTACGAACCAAAATTTCTACGTCATTTTACTGCCCATTTTGAACGATTGTAAACACACATCCCCAAATTACCATGGTTTTTTAATCGAGATAGTCCAACTAAATTCACAAGTAGGCGGACTATACAGTAAATATATTTAACATGGAGAATCCACATTCATTCCATATTCCGGTGATGGGTATCGCCTATACAATTGATACCCCTCTAAAAGTTGCACCTTACGGAATTGACTCTGTCATTTCGTTGGTGGACGATATTCTTTTAGAGAAATTAAGGAAGGTTTATAGTTTTAAATACGAAATTCCTTATAAAGAAATTTCCAATAAAATTGAAGATTTCAGAGCAAAGAGAATCACCTCTTATCTAAACCTCATCAATGACCTTGCTGAGAAAAAATTCGACGAGCTCAAACAAGCAACGACAGAGACGAGTAATGCCGTAATGGAGTACTTCGATATGTTGCCAAGCAGCTCCAGCATAAAAGAAGAATTTAAAAGCTTAACTGATAAAATTCCTAATTTTAGCGAGATAGGAAACTGGCTAAAAGACAACCTGTCCATGGGTAGTATTGACGTCAATATCATGACTAAGCTCGACCGGGAAAACTTCAAAAATGGAGAAAAACGCCCAACTGAATATAATGATGCTCATGCTGCCCTTAGAGGTTTTGCCAATAGTAATCTTAGGTCATCCATCATCCTTTCAGCGGGTATGAACCCACGTTTATACAGTTATATTGGTCAATTTGATGATTTCTTCCCCGATGAAAATGGAGATATAAAAAAGAAAATCGTCCTGAAAGTTAGCGATTATAGATCAGCGATTATTCAAGGAAAATTTTTAGCAAAAAAAGGATTATGGGTTTCTGAATACAGAATAGAGTCGGGGCTAAATTGTGGCGGACATGCTTTTGCTACTGACGGATTCCTCCTGGGTCCAATCCTTGAAGAATTTAAAAACAACCGAGAAATTATTCAATCATCTGTATTTGAAGTTTTAGTTCAAGCACTTTCCTCTGATGAAAAACACCCTACCCCTCAAGAAATATTACCTTTGAAGATTACCGTACAAGGAGGTGTTGGCACCTCTGAAGAGCATGAATTTTTACTTGATTATTACAATGTTGATTCTGTTGGCTGGGGGACACCTTTCCTTTTGGTTCCCGAAGTTACGACCGTTGATGACCAAACGCGTCAACAATTGGCAAAAGCCAAAGAAAAAGACTTATACCTAAGTGATATTTCACCATTGGGCGTTCCCTTTAACAACCTTAGAGGCAACACAAAAGATCGTGATAAACTCTTCAAAATAGAGCAGGAAAGACCCGGCAGTTCCTGTCCTAAACAATACATTGCATTGGACAAAGAGCTCAAAGATGAAGGGGTGTGCAAAGCCTCCCGGCAATATCAAAAATTCAAAATAAATGAATTAGATACCCTGCCTTTATCCGAGCGGGAATATCGGGAGGAGTACGACAAAATTGTTGAAAAATCCTGTATTTGTGTTGGTTTAGGAACGGCTGCTTTACTAGAAAATGACTTAGATACAAAGGTCGAAGGAGCCGGTATTTCTATTTGTCCGGGACCAAACATGGCCTACTTCTCTAAAATATTGAGTCTAAAAGAAATGACCGACCATATTTACAATCGCACAAATGTCATTTCCAGAACAGACCGTCCGAATATGTTTATCAAGGAATTAGGGATTTACATTAACTACCTCAAAGGTAAAATTGATGAAGTTCAGGAATCTGCCAATAAACAGCAAAAACGGTATCTAACCAAATTTGTTAAAAATATGGATGCCGGAATTCAATACTACCAAGACTTATTTAGTGGAGTTCAGGATAAATTTCAGGAAATAAAATCAACGATTCTCCTTCAATTAGATAAAAATCAGGAGGCTTTGAATGTTCTTAATGAAAAAATAGAGGAGCTGGACTTGGCGGCTGTTTCCTGATAGGAAGATAATGTATGACTGGTGCATTTGCGCACCAGTCATACTTTCTGTTTTACAAATCTTCTATCTTCATTTTGATCAAATAATCGTTTTGAGGTATTGAATTGGTACCCGTTGGATATGGTAATACTTCTTCTAATGTAAAAACATAACCTCCAACGGTATCTTTGGCTATATTCTCATAAAAAGGACCTGCGCGTTTAATAAAAACAACCTCATCATCCGTGCCATTCAGGGTAACTTCGAGTTTCACCTTTGCCTGCCCCTCCCAAAGGCACTCCACATCATGAGGACAGCGTGAATCGTCAATTACTTCCGTGAAATTTACGACTATATCTCCTGCTGTTGTTTTTTTGCTTTTATTAAAATTCAACTCAAAGGAAGTCCCCAATGTAATATCCCCTTCTATTTTTTCAGTACAGGCAAATAAAGAAATTAGTGCCAATGAGATCATTACTCGGACTACAAAATAATTTTTCATGATTAATAAATTTAGGTTTAATATATATACCCCAAAAGACATTAACCTCGCCCTATAAGGTTGGCAAAAACTTTATTTTATATTTTTCTTAACAAAAAAATTACTCCAATAAGCTAATACCTTTTCCTCTTCTTGTTCCTTGCCCGCAAAAGATGTGACCTTATGCCTGTGCGACCTCAAATTGCCTAATACTTCACCCCAAGCCATCGATAGACTGCCCCCATTATCCAGCCTGGCCCTATCAACAAAAATTGTAAATCTTTCAAAAAGGAAGGCTTTTTACCCTCGTGGTTATGACCAATAAATTGAAATATCCAGGCCACGACAAAAATAAGGAGAGAAAGCAGCCAAAAGGGAAGCAAATGTAGCTGTGCCAGCTGGTAATTACCCCAAACTACGAATATTGAAAACAAAGTCATTCCAATAAACACCGGGACAGAAAGCCGCAAATAATACAGCAATCCGGCGACAAGTCCAATCGAGCCCCAATGTATATAAGGGGCCAGTCCTCCCTTGATAAAATCCGCACTAAATGGGATACAGCTCAACAAACCGATAATACTAAAAAAAATAGCCGGCACACAAATATAATGTATCCGTTTGTTAAATCGAGTTTGATGGCTCTCACCGTATTCGTTGAATAAGCTATCTATTTTTCGCATAATGAAGTGTTTTTTAAGTGAAACAATTGCTTAAAGATAGTAAATTATCACAAGAGTGAATAGCAAAGGTTGCTCCATCGATCAAAAATGACACCAACCTATTGACGCACTGCTCATCATATTCGAAGTGGCGCCAGTAAGAAAAGTCCAGATTTTTGAGGCAATCATAGAATAAAAAAGGGCAGTAAACGCTCGCCTACTGCCCTATATTTTTATTGTTTAAATTTTCACAACTACGCCAAAACCCTGGTCACCAATTCTGCTGCATCTTTCAATAAGATGGCAGAATGTACCGCCAAACCTGATTCGTCAATAATCTTCTTGGCAATGTCTGCATTTGTTCCCTGCAAACGAACAATGATTGGCACATCAATACCACCCATGTTTTTGTAGGCATCTACTACCCCATTCGCCACACGATCGCAACGTACAATACCGCCAAAGATATTAATCAGGATAGCCTTCACATTCTTATCTCTTAGAATGATATGAAATGCCTGCTCTACCCGCTCGGCGTCAGCTGTACCCCCAACATCCAGGAAATTAGCTGGATCACCACCTGATAATTTAATGATATCCATCGTGGACATTGCCAATCCGGCGCCGTTGACCATACAACCTACATTTCCATCCAGCTTAACATAATTCAACCCATAACTCCTTGCTTCCACTTCAGTAGGATCCTCCTCCGATTCATCTCGCTGTGCCGCTAAATCTTTATGTCGATACAATGAATTATCATCCAATGACACCTTACAGTCAACTGCCAAAATCCGATCATCCCCTGTTTTTAAACAAGGATTAATCTCAAATAAGGAAGCATCTGAACCAACAAAGGCTGCGTATAATTTAGATATAAAGCGAGTCATTTCTTTAAAAGCCTTTCCGCTCAGCCCTAGATTAAAGGCGATTTTTCTCATCTGAAACGGCAACAAACCCGCCAGAGGGTCAACGTGCTCCTTATGGACTAAGTGCGGTGTTTTTTCAGCAACTTCTTCAATATTCATTCCACCTTCAGTAGAATAAATAATGACGTTACGCTTCTTCGCTCTATCCATCATGATAGAAATATAATATTCCTTACAGGCATCAAAATCGGGTGCATAGACATCCTCTGCAATCAATACTTTTCGAACCAATTTACCTTTACCGTTCAATCCCCCAGGCGTCTGTGGTGTTTTCAACATCATACCAAGGATGTTATTCACATTTTCCAACACCTCCTCTTTATTTTTAGCCAGCTTTACGCCGCCGCCTTTTCCACGACCACCTGCGTGGATTTGAGCTTTGACTACCGCAAATTTAGTGCCGGTCTCTTTCTGTAATTCATCAAATGCTTTGCCTGCTTCTGCCGCATCATCAATGACCACGCCTCGCTGAATAGCAACGCCATATTTTTCAAGTAATTCCTTACCCTGATATTCGTGTAAATTCATAATTTTATCAAGTTAGCTACGTCCATATCGGACAAAGCCCAAAGGTAAATATTATCAATGAATAATTCCAAGTTTCGATTGGAATTAATTTGAACTTTTACCATTTGCCATGACCCGTTCCTGGTGGTCGATAGACTCTTCGTGAATAGCTCTGAGGAATTTCTCCATAAAACGATGACTTAAGCCCTTTTCATCTCCCCGCAAAAATGCTTTTTCCAAGATTTCATTCCACCTATCCGTCTGTAAAATTGCAATATTATTATCTTTTTTATACTGCCCAATCTCCTCTGCGACCTTCATTCGTTTACTCAAAATTGCATATAGGCTTTCATCAATTTCATCAATTTCACTTCGCAAATGCTCGATGCGCTCCTTTGATTTCGGGTCGTCAAAAACCTTAGCTCTAACGACAAATTTATTGGCCATTTCGACAAATGCAGCAGGCGTCACCTGTTGTTTCGCATCACTCCATGCTTTAGCCGGATCGGGATGCACTTCCATCATCAAACCATCGTAATTCAAATCGAGTGCTTTTTGCCCAACCTTATGCAACAATTCTCTATTGCCACAAATATGGCTATTATCGCAAATAAACGTCAAATCGGGAAATCGCCTTTTCAACTCAATGGGCAATTGCCATAAGGGAATATTCCGATATTTACTGTCACCAAAGTTTGAAAACCCCCGGTGAATGACAGCGATTTTCCGAATACCACTCCGATAAATTCGCTCAATTGCTCCGACCCATAGATTGATATCCGGATTGATTGGGTTCTTAATAAAAACCGGCAAATCCAAGCCCTGTAAACCATCGGCAATCTCCTGCACTGCAAACGGGTTCACCGTCGTTCTCGCCCCTATCCACACCGCATCAATTCCGTGTTTTAGCGCCTCGAACAAATGATCCTTTGTGGCAACCTCTGTGGTTACTTTCATTCCTGTTTCAGCCTTCACCTTTCTGAGCCATCCGAGCCCCGGACGTCCAATTCCCTCAAAATTCCCAGGCCTTGTTCTTGGCTTCCAAATGCCTGCTCTAAAATAATCAAGCCCTGCGTCTTTCAATCCATGAGCCGCCGCCAACACCTGCTCCTCCGTCTCTGCACTACAAGGTCCCGCCATCAAAATTGGACGCTTGCGCCCTTCTTCTAAAATTGGTTCAAATTTCATTTCCATGTCTAATTTCTATTTATTTTTACGTTATAATTATTTCTATTCTATAAATTTCATACCTCCTATGTCAGGCTAGGCAGGTTCTAATTTTGATTCACATTTTCATTTTCATTTTAATTCCCATTTT
>CAZNCI010000049.1:0-17369 GCA_964571475.1 uncultured Saprospiraceae bacterium
CTGGAACATGTGCAGGACAATCATAGGTAGGATAGCCAGCTACCTCTGGTGAAACATAAATCCTAAGCGTATCTTCCATGCTTGGATAGAAGTACCCATATACCTTTTCCTGTTCATCTGCTGTATTTTTGAAATTACTGCTTACAAGACCGGGCAGGGGATCAAACATACTTCCCGATCTTTCTAATAATAATTGTATGTTTTTTAAGTATTCAAATGCTTTTCGATTGAGGGATTGTTGAACGACGGTGAAGTATAGTCCTTCGGCAAATTTATTGAATATTAGCTGGTCAAATAGGATATGATTTTCTAATTTGGGAAGACTTACGGTAGTTCCATCAAAAAATAAATTTCCTTGAATATGCTCCAATGAGTTGATATAACACGCTTTGGGGGCAATGCCTGTATATTCAGCAAATGGACAATAGGAAGGAGTATCTGTTTGTTTATAGGTGCTGTAAATACCCCACGCCAGTCTTCTGTTTTTGTTGGAGCTCGCTGTCATTAATGGGGATGTAATGGATAATTGCAAAAAATCTTTGGTCTCTGAAAAATCGTGATTCAGAACGACCTCTTTATTGATTTTTTTGATGGATAAAAATTCAGGATGGGGGAGTTCCGGCATTTCTTCAAAGGTGGAGATGTATTCTTTATTGGTTGTCGTTTTCACCTTTAGCTGGTATTTTGTGCCTGGTGTGATTTTGAGTGGGCTTGTATTGAGATCAAAGGTGGCGCGGTAGTAGCCGTCTAAAAGCCCACCGGTTAGTTGGATACTATTTCCTTCATCATCCAGAAGTTTTACGGCTGCTTTGAGTTCATCTCTTGGGTCTGCGGTATAGGTCGAAAAGCTAAACGACCTTGAAATATATACCTGCGCATACCCCTTTTCTGCAATACTGAGTTTTCCTTGAATCACCATGATTCCGCTCTCTTTATCGGGTGTGGCTATTTGTATTTTTTCAATGCAGGAGAAGGCAGTGAGTAGAAGTGAAAATGTAAGTAGCAGCCTTATTGATCGTATCATCATAGCAATTTTAGTCAACGGTATATGTCAGGATTTGAGTTCCTTCAAATAGTCCATTTTTTCCGTAGGAGGCGATTAATATATTGAAATGTCCTGTATTGTCCGGGGTCGTAAAGGAAAGGTTTGCTTTTCCATTATCGGTTAATTTTATAAGAGGCTGCCAACTTATGAGGTTGCGAAATACAGGGATGTTTCTTTCCGGCAAATTATCTGGTCGGGTACTGTATGCCTGATAGCCACTGAGTTGGACAATATCGTCCTCTTCATTTTCGGGTAATTTACTTTGACTGGTTTCTGTTTCCAATACAACGGCTCCATATTGCCCCATTATTTTGAAATATTTTCGGAGTGTTTTGTGTTGGAAAAATATTTGAGCTTTCTGTAAAGGTGCTTTTTCAAGATGACCGATGAAATTGGCATTTCTGGTTACTTTTCCGTCGATGATGAATAAGGGGGCTCCGCCATATTCTTTGTGTACGCCTACAATTTTTGGGTTTTGCACCCGGGCAGTATAGGTCTTATCTTTGGCTTTTTTGAATAGGAGTAAATTGGGTACTTCCTTAAAAAAAGTGGCAAGGTTTTCAAAATTTTGATATTCACTGGCGTTGACTGTTTTTTTACATTCTAGTTGAATCGCCGGATATTCGTCCTGTACAAGTAGGATATTTGATTGTTTTGATTTGAAGTAGCTATCAATCTTCTTCCTGTTTTTTGATCTAATTAAATAGTCGGCTATTTTTTTATTGTAGGGTAGTTCTTGCCTATTACCGGTGGTTTTTAACCCCTTCATGGCGACCTGGATTTCTTTTAGTTCAAGGTTGACAAACTGAAATGATTCGGTATTGTGAAACGAAGGAAGTTTCAGGATAAAGTGTCCCTCTTTATCACTTTTTGTGAAATAAAACTGGAAGGTCTTGGGGAAAAATACACCTAGTACATTTATTGGATAGGGCTTTCCTTCTTCATTTTTTATTTCCCCCTTGAAGTATAAATCACTACTAAGTTCTTGAACATTGACTGAGGTTAGGTCTTCTCCCTGAAAAATAAAATCACCTAATTGGGAAGCATCACTGTCAATGACAGAGACGGTTAAATTGCCATAAGAAACAGGATGCCCCTCCACACTTTGGATCTGTAATTCAATATTTTGCGGGGATCTCGTTGCTATATTAGCGAGTGGTTGTGATATGATATTTAAGGTATTATTGTCGGAAAAGGATAGTCCTTTTTGCGTCCACTCGGTAGAATCAGGAATTGGGGCGAGATCGTTATAAATTGGAAGACTTGCCTTTAGCAGTAAAATATCCTCCCAGGTGTTATTATAACTTGCATTGAAGTAAATTTGGTAATAGCCGGAAATAGCATGATAGGGGACTTTGAAAAATCCATCAATATAGTTGTTCCCCTTTGTGCTAAGAAAGTTCGATTTTAAAAGCTCCCCATCTGGGGAAAATATTTTAGCCTGAATGGCAATATTATTACCTGAAAATTTATGGGGGAGTGTGAGGTGGAACCAGATGGTTTCTCCACTGACATAAAAGGTCTTGTCGATTTGTAAAATTGAGCTCTCGGGTTTTGCGAATATTTGGGCATCGCTGGTAATATTCCAATACAAGAGGAAGAAAAAAAAGATGATATAACGATTCATAACGAATATTTCAGGTGAATGGATGGATTAAAATTGCCAGTACGCAGGTTTTGTTGTCGTGCTATTGGGAGCTAATAAACAATCGCAACATTGATTATGAGCCGAGAGCCCGTCCGGTCTATTGAAAGGGCAGTTGGTGGCAGGGTATCCGGCAGCTTCCGGTGAGACGTATATCCGGATGATATTTTCCAGTGTTGCATAAAAATAGCCATAAACAGGCTCTTGATCATCGCTTTTATTTTTCAAATTACTAGCAAGGAGGCCGGGTAGTGGGGAAAACATACTGCCTGTTCGTTCTAATAATTGTTGGGCATTTTTCAGGTATTCAAATGCGCCTTCATTTAAGGATTGTTGAATGACATTGAAGTAAAGCCCCTCTGCAAATTTACTGGTGATGATTTGGTCAAAAAAAATATAATCTTCCAATTTGTTGATGCTTACCTTACTTCCGTCAAAAAAGAGATTTTCTGTGATGTTTTCAAGAGAATTGATATAGCAGGTTTTGGGCGTGGGAATCGTTTGGGGAGGCGTCCAATTACAGATAGAGGGCGTATCGGTCAGTTTATAGGTACTTTTGATATTCCAGGCCAGTCGCTGGTTACTGGAAGAAGGCGTCACGCGTAGAGGTGTTGTGATAAGGAGCTCTATGACCTCAATGGTATTCGTATAACCTTTGGGGGAGACGACTTCTTTATTTTTCTTTTTGAATGAAAGCTGGTCTGCTTCCGGTAGTTCCATTACCTCTTCCATGGAAGAAACATATTCTTTATTATCCAGGGTTTGTACTTTTAGTTGGTACTTAGTGCCGGGTGTAATGCTTAGAATTGAAGCGGTAGTGTCAAATGATGCCCGATAAAATCCATCTAATAAACCACCTTGTAATTCAATACTGTTTCCTTCAGAATCAGTAATAGATACCTTGGCATTCAGCACATCCCTTGGTCCGGCATTGGTAGAGGAGAAACTGAAAGATTTGGATAAATAAACCTCCGCGGATATTTTTTCTGCAATGCCAATTTTTCCCTGAATAACCATGATTCCCTGTTCTGTGTCGGGGATGGGGAGGTCGATTTTGTCGATACAGTTGGTGAGCCCCAACAGTAGGAGGATGGAAATGAAATATTTGCTTTGTAGCGATTTTATAGTTGAATTTAGCATAAATTATTATTAACTTTTGGGTAATATCAAGTGGTTTTATAACATCTCCAAATTAAAGGTGATAGAAGGGAAAATACTTCCTAAAACAGAGAATTTATAGGCCTGCGTTCCCGTAAATGGCGATTGTTTAAAAAAGACCGAGTAGGCATTTTTCCTTCCCAATATATTGTAAATGGAAAAGGTCCAACTGGTTTTAAACTTTCGATCCTTTTTGTACCCCTGTCCGATCGTATAGGCAAAATCTATTCGCTGGTAATTGGGAATCCTAAACTCATTTCGATTGGAGTAAATGGGTACAATCAGGTGATTTGGCGTAAGGAAATTGGTGAGGGGAGCTGTGACCGGACGCCCCGTCTGATAAACTACATTGAAGGTAAAAGTGTGTCGATTATTATAGGAATAATTGAGCAAAAGTGAAAAGTCATGAGGCCGATCAAAATTACTGGGATAGGGCTGACCATTGCTTATTTCCGGAATTTGTTTGCTCGATTTCGATAAGGTGTAACTTAGCCGGCCATTCCAGGTGCCGACCTTCTTTTGGATACTTAATTCCAGTCCAAAGGCATTCCCTTTTCCCTCCAGTAGTTCTGTTTCAATGTGTTCGTTGACACTTATTTCTGCAAAATCTCTATAATCGTATAGTCGGTCTATATAGCGGAAGTAAAATTCAGCAGAAGTCACCCAGTTGTTGTCCTCTAAATTTCTAAAATAGCCCACGGAGAAATTATGAGATTTGAATGGTTTGATCAGTTGAGTACTCAATTGATATTGACTCGTAGGGGTAGGGGAGTCGGAGTTGTAAAGTTGGTTGAGAAACTGGCTCATTCGGCTATAGCCTGCTTTGATAGAGGAGGTCGGTGTTAATTTATACCTCGCTGACAACCGTGGTTCTACTCCTAAATAAGTCGCTAATATCCCTGTTTGATAAAGTGTGTCAATGATATTGTTGACGAGGATTGGAGCGCCCGGTTCGTAGTCGAATACAGTCTTTGGACCGAGGTTCAGATAAAGGCTGAGGCGCAATCCTGCCGAAATGGTCAATGCCGGCGAAAGCGTTTTTTCTACAGAAACAAAAGCTGCGTTTTCTACTCCTTTTTCGTTAGCCAGTGTTTTCGGGAGTAGTACCGATTCTTCCCCATTAGGGGCTAAGTTGCCGGGAGATACCCGGTATAATATACTGGAGAGTCCCATTTCCCATTTGTTCGATTTTGAAGGGGAGTAGGTGAGGAGCTCCTTTATTTTAAAGTGGGAAATACTGCTTTCCAGTGATGAGGCGTCAAAGCCCTGATAATCGTATTGTGTACTAGAATATTGATTGGCAACCAAGGAGAATTTGGAGAATAATTTATTGGAAAAAATGTTTTTATAGATCAATTGCCCCATTATGGTTTGGTAGTCAAATCCAAATTCATCCTGAAAACGAAAATTATCCGCACTGCTATATCCCATTAAGGTAAGGCTGTTTTTCTTTTTTAACTTTTGTGTAAAACGAAAATTCACATCATAAAAAAGCGTTGAACTTTGATCTAATTCAGGAATTTTTAAGGCGCGAAGTAGCCATTTAGTGTAGGACGCTCTTGCCCCTATTAGAAAAGAACTTTTCTTTTTAGCAAGAGGTCCTTCCAATTTAAAATTACTGGCAATGGGTCCAAAACTTCCCTTGAAGTTGTATTTTTGGAAATTGCCCTCTTTCATTTTTACATCTAATACAGCGGATAATCTGCCTCCATATTGTGCCGGCACATTCCCTTTGTAAAGAATGACACTTCCCAATAAATCAGGGTTGAAAGCGCTAAATAATCCCAAGGCATGAGCGGTATTAAAGATGATACCGCCATCTTGTAGGATTAAATTTTGGTCAATCTCACCTCCCCTTACATTAAAACCGGAAGTCCCTTCTCCGACACTACTCACCCCGGGAGCTAAAAGTAAGTTCTTGACCAGATCGTAGGAGCCAAGAAAGGTGGGTGTTTTTTTAAGGGTGGCAATTTCAATCCTCGTTCGACCAACCTGTGTATTACCGACGTTGACATCTACGGCATCTGCCCCTACGACGACGGTTGTCAACTCAACCGCTCCTTTTTTCATTTTTATTTCCAAATCTCCATCGCTGAAGATGGTTACCTTTTTTTTGTAGGGCGTATAACCCAAAAAGTTAACACTAAAGGTGTATTTCCCCGGAGCGATTTTTAATTGAAATGCTCCATTATCATCTGTCGTAATACCCAATTCTAATTCTTCAACATACACCGTTGCAAAGTCGATGGGTTTTTTATTTCTTTTATTAATGACCCTACCATTAATGGTGGCTTTTCCACTTGGAGCAAGGTTTTCGAGCTGACCAATAACAATTGCCCTGTTTTTATGCGATGTTTTTTTTGTGGATGTACGAGTTGCCTTTTCGATGGCGGTATAATAATCAGCAGAAAACTCTTTAGAGATAAATTCTTTCGGTAGGACGATGATATTTTTTTTATCATAGTACCAAAAAGTTAAAGGGGTAGATTGGAGTAATTGCCTGAGAATGTCATCAATTTTTGCATCGGAAAAGGAGCCGGATAATTTAGTTTTGGGAATTTGGCTTTCTTTGAAATAGATCCGGTAGGGACTGCCCTCGTCCAAGGCTGTTAATATGGATGATAACTCATTTTTTGAAAATTGAATGGTGATGTTTTGCGCACGAAGATGACTTCCCGACAGGCAGAGTACCAACAGAATAATATAGCTTAGTTTTTTCATAACGAGAGCCAAACTAAGCATAATTATACGAATAGTAAAATTTTTTTATTCAAAAAGGCTCGCTTGTCGCGAAAAACTCATTGGATTTTCTAATTCTAGTAGCCTTCTTTTGAAATCCAGTCCATAAAAATAGCCTTGAAGAGCTCCATTCTTGGCGATGACACGATGGCAGGGAACAATGATCGCAATTGGATTGTGCTTATTGGCCATTCCCACCGCACGGACTGCTTTGGGGTTGTTGAGCTTTTCTGCGATGGCAGAATAGGAGGTGGTATGCCCATAGGGGATTTTTAATAACTCAGCCCACACTTGTTTATTGAATTCGGCAGCACCTCCCCAATCCAACTTCAAATCAAAAGTTTCTCGTTGTCTATTGAAGTACTCATTAAGCTGGACGACAGCTGGTTTTAATACAGGAGGGATTGGACCGCCTGGGCAGGGTTTTTTATTGACCAGTCGAACAGACTGAATACCCAGACTACTGCCTTTTATTTCAAAACATCCGTACGCGGACAAAAAATGTGTGTTTTGCAACATATTTCTATTTTTTTTGCAACCATTTTGTAGTGTTCCCGTATAGTATCAAACCACTTACTTAAGAAGGTTTTGGAGAGACTACACACTAATTATTCCGACATCCTTCTTATTACACTTCTAAAAATGGCTTTTGTTATTTTTGGGTAATTGAATACCTGATTAATCTCTTTGATTGTTGAATTGAAGGTGGTGTTCGCGCATGAAACAAATCAAAAAATGTAACCACTCGGTACCTTCTCTTTTCAGCTAGAAAATAGTTGGCTTAGTAGCTGCTAAAGTTAAATATTTTGTAGTTATGCACAGCATAATTATAAAAATTTAACAAAGACAGATGCAAAAGCAGCATTTTCTGGCAAAAAGTATGGGGTGTTGGGTAGTTCCAAAAAACAGTTGTAATTAAAATGATGCTCATGTCGATACTAAGACACCAGTGGCTTAGTATCGGCTTTTTGTTGTCTTGCATAGACAAGTACGAAATCTCCTACGGTTTCGTAGCGAATGTCGTATGTCTGTCTGTTTTTATCTTTCAGTACATAGCCTTGTATATTGCCACCTTCTGGCTGGTAATCAAAGGCTTGTATATGGAGGTGCGATTTAAAGTCAATTTTTTTTCTACCGTATGCTTTGTATAATGATTCCTTTGCTCCCCAGATAATATGTGCCTGTATCAATTTGTGTTCTTCAGAAAGCCCTTCTATTTCCTTTGGGTTCATAAATTTTTCCTGAATCCTTAGTATTTTTGGAACTATTTTTTGAATGTCGATACCGCATAATTCCGGAGCAGCAATAACCGCAGCCTTACCGTGAGAGTGGCTAATGGAAATGTGGAAGTGAGATTGATCTAAATAAGGTTTACCAAATTCATCTTTGAGCAATACGCCTCTTTTTCTTCTTCCTGATAAATAATGGACTAGATACCGAACGGCTAACCATTCCCGTCTCTTGCCTCCTTTGATTTTAGCTAATTGTTGGGCTTCCCGTTCGGTGAGTTCCATTTGCTCAATAAACCAGGCTTCCGTCTCTTCAATTTGCCAAACTCCTAACTCCGCCTTGCGTTTTAAGATTCGTTGTTCTAAAATAGGCATGCAATATTTTTTCACAAAGTTAAAAATAAACCCGTGAAAAACTTATCTTAGCTCTTCAAAAAATATAAATCATGACAGATACATCTCCTTCAAATAAAAAGGGTGGTTCCTTTTTTGCACGTTTTATTTTATTTGTAATCTTAGCAGCATTAGTCTTATTTGCCCTCCAGAAAATGGGACTCAAAAGTGTCGATGTTCAGGAAAAATCCGAATTGACCGATGATCCGCATCCGGGGTTTTAGTCGCAGTTGGCGGTTGGCAGTTGGCAGTTGGCAGTCTTCAGTGGGCAGTCTTCAGTTGGCAGTTGGTAGCGACTTTTTGCCTTTGGCAAAAAGCCTCTTGCCCACTGAAGACTGAAGACTGAAGACTGAAGACTGCCGCCTGAAGCCTGAAGCCTACACCTTCACAATCGTCACTGTTTCCACTTTTTTCCCCTTGCTAAATTTCATAAAATAAGTACCGGGGCGTAGATTAGCGATGTCGATAGAGGTGATGCCTATTGGTAAATCCTTATGTGTCATGATGACTTTTCCCTGCGCGTCGATGATCTCTACTTTGTCCGCTATGGTCTTGAGGTCAGCCAGGACGAATTCATTGGCGGGAATGGGGTAGCAGCTTACTTCTAATTTGTCATTATCTCCATTGGCTACCTGATATTGTTGGTTGTTATTATTATCCGGACAAGGTTTGAATGCGGCAAATTCCAAAATCAGGCGGAATAATAAATCATTGGCTTTTTCTACTCGATATGGACCAACGGATGGCTCAGCGTGGGCATCTCCAATGCCGCTGTCATCTGTTAGAAACAACAATCGTCCATTGGTGCTGATGGCCATTGTTCGCATGATGTATTCTGTTTCTCCGTGGGCATTACTGGCGAGCATTGGGATGATTCGGATGCCTTTGTGCGCTGCTTTTGCGGTTAATTTGTTGATTTTATCCTGAATTTCAGGTGTCTGGTGAGGTGGTGCATCTAATACGAAGAATACAATTCTTGCGACGGCATCTTTGGACCAGTTCATTTGTTCGATGGCTGTTTCCAGTCCCACTTCAACGGCCTCCGGATTGTCACCACCGCCACCGGCAGATTGATTGTCAATGAAGTTAAGTGTTGTTGTTGCTCCATCAGAAAGGTCGGATTTTCGCACTAGGTAGTCATCTGAATGATCTCTGTAGAATACGGCTCCTGTACGCAGATTGTCAACAATGGGCGTTTGGGTTACTCTTTTCAGTACATCCATTAGCTCTGCCTGCAGGTAGGATATTTCATCGCCCATGGAGCCGGTAGCATCTACTACAAATACAACTTCTACTCCTCCTGTCGTAGGACATTTTGATTTGAGGGTGAGGTTATTGATGCCTTTATTGAAGGGTTTTATCCTTTTTATTTCTTCTGTTTGATCTTCGTATTTTGCAATTATTTTGGCTGCCTTGCCTGATTTTAACCAGAGTTCGGCTCTACCGGTATTGTCGGTAAGTGCCTGCCAGACAATGAGCCCGTCTTGGTTGATGAGTTGTACATTGGCGTTGGGGATTGGTGTGTTGTGCTCATTTCTGACGATGGTAGAGTACCGTTCGCCTGGATTGGTTTTCCATGTTTTTGCCCATTGACCTAAGTCTTCCTTCGAGATGTCGAGCCAGTCTTCCCAGTTTTTCAGGTCATTCCATTCAGCAGCGGTGAGCTGACCTGCTACCATGCGGGTACGATCTTTTTTTGCTTCTTTGGTGGCGACATATCCATCTGTGCTAATAAAGCTATCACTCCCTCGCATAAAAGCATCTTCTCTGCTGATGGTGCTTTTTAATAATTTGGTTCTTTTTTTGCTTGCTCTGGCACTCATAGGTGCAACCGCTACAGCATAACTTGTCTCTTTTGTAATGGTCTTTGGTCTCGCGGAAGTGACAATAACTTCAGAAAGTGCGGCCTCTGCTTTTAAGGTAAGAACAATGGGCTTGCCGTCGCTACAGATTTTGGCTTCTTTATCTTCAAATCCTACATAACCGACTACAAGGGTGAGGCAGGAGTCCGGAGCAGTAAATGAAAATTGCCCGTCAAAATCAGTGATGACCATTTTTTTTGTTTCTTTGATGAATATTGTGGCATTGATGAGTGCCTCGCCGCTTTCGTCTATTACTTTTCCGGAGAAGGGGAAGTCTTTAACAGGAAGAGAAGCAGAGGTGGCCATTAGAATAAGGCTCAATAATACGGTGTAAATGATTCCTTTTTGCATGCTTATTATTGTTTGTGAGGAATGAATAATGAATGATTTCACCTATTGGATGCAGGCGGGAATGAATTTGCATAAAGCAAGTTGCTATTTTTTGTAAAAAAACAGAAATGTACATTTTATTGATGACTTACTTATGTACCTTTGTGTGACTTTGGCTGTTTTTTGTTCATTATTGAGTCCATGCTCAAATTTTAGCAATACCCGAAATGGCTATTGGGATGAAAATTGCCACTTTTTGAGTGGGGCATATTATTTAAGGAGAAGCGTAATAAATGGTAAATAAAAATAGGCAGCAAAATAAATTGGATCAGAAAATTGGAATCCTTGGGGGAGGACAATTGGGGAAAATGTTGGCACAAAGTGCAGCAGATTTTCAGTTACACCTGAGTGCTTTGGATAAGTCTGATCAGGTATCTGCTGCACCTTATGTACATGATTTTCAAGTTGGAGACTTTAATAATTATGAGGATGTTCTTGAGTTTGGAAAGGATAAAGATATCATTACTGTCGAAATTGAGCACGTCAATACACGAGCATTGATTGAATTAAAAAAGCAGGGGAAAATTATTCATCCGGCTCCGGAAGCTTTGGAGATCATTAAGGATAAAGCTTTGCAAAAAAGATTTTTTGAAGAAAAAGGATTTCTTTCCTCCACTTATCGCGTATTTGATGATGCGAACTCCATTTGGAATGCATTGTCAGCAGGAGCAATAAAATTTCCTTTTGTTCAAAAGACAAGGACAGCAGGTTATGATGGTTATGGTGTTAAAATTATTCGTGATACGGATGATGCGGAGGAAATGATGGATGCACCCTGCATCGCCGAAAAGCTGGTGGATATAAAAATGGAAATTGCCGTTGTGGTGGCGAGGAATGAATCGGGGGAAATAGCGGCTTACCCTCCCGTTGAGATGGATTTTCATCCCGAAGCCAATATGGTTGATTTTGTGAAAAGCCCGGCACAAATACCGTCAATTATCGGGGAGGAAGCTGTTCGGACGGCAAAAATGCTCATTGAGGCTTTTGATATATGTGGATTATTAGCCATTGAATTTTTTTGGACTTCCGCGGGTGTGTTATTGGTCAATGAAGTAGCTCCCCGTCCTCATAATAGTGGTCATATTACGATGGATAATAACAACACTTCTCAATTCGAGCAACATTTACGAGGTATCATGAATTGGCCATTGGGCGATACCGCAAATAGCTCCCCTGCTGTGATGTTTAATCTGTTGGGGCATCCGGATTATAAAGGAGTCGCTACCTATGAAGGACTTCATGAGTGTCTATCCACCCCCCGTTTACACCTCCATCTTTATGGTAAAAAGATGACTAAACCCTACCGCAAAATGGGACATGTGACGATTTTGGATAAAGACATAAATAAGGCTTATGAGGTGGCTCAATTTGTCAAAAAGCAAATCCTTGTAAAAAGTATTTAATTATGAGAAGGCAAAAAATAGTATTTCTTTTTTTATTGAGTGTCTTCTTTCTTCAATGCAAACAAGAGGATACTTACAAACAGGGGAAAGCACTTTACCTAAATAATTGTGCCGCCTGTCACATGGATGACGGTACCGGTTTGGGCGCATTAATCCCTCCATTGGCACAGTCCGATTTTTTACAAAAAAACAATAAAAAATTAGCCTGTATCATTAGGAATGGCATCGCCGATACTATTATGGTAAATGGTGTTAAATATACAGAAAAAATGAATGGATTAAAGAAAATGACACCGGAATCCATGGTTAATGTCATTAATTATATTAATAATGCCTGGGGGAATAATATTCCATTTATAACATTAAAAGAAGTGAATTTTGCCCTTAAAAGTTGCGCAGAATGAAAGCTAAGCAACGTTTCGCTAATATTTGACATCTAAAGTGTAGAATCATTTTTTTATTTTTTGTAGAATTCTCTACCTTGCGACATCAAAATAGTCTGGGAACGCCTTTTTTACTATCCACTATTAAACTATATTTTTATGAAATTTTTTTTGACCTTCATTAGTTTGTTTTTTACTGTTGGTTTATTTGCACAACCGGTGAATGATGATTGTGATGGGGTAATCGACCTGGGTATCGCTCCTTATTGTGATGCATCGATTATATACGATAATATTGATGCGAGTTCCAGTGATATTGGTTTTGGTAATATTCCCAGTTGTTTTAATGGAGGGAATGTTGGGACCGACGTATGGTTTTCTTTTACGGCAAGTGATACCATTGATGATTATAAAATATCATTATTTGGAGTTGCAGATGGACCGAATGGAAGTATTTCAAGTCCACAAATAGCCCTGTATCGGGGAAGTTGTCAGGTGGATGGATTATCTGAACTCTCTTGTTTCTCGGCAGAACTGGGCGAAACGGAAGCGACCCTGAGTATTCAGGGTTTACTTGGAGGAACGACCTACTTTATTCGAGTCAGTGATTATTCCAATACTGCTGCCGAAAATTGGGGCGATTTTACACTTTGTGTAGAGGAAGAGCCGCCTATTTCTACAATTGATCAGGGAAGCTCTTCTCTGTGTAGTGGTCAGCTTTATGATAGTGGAGGACCCAATGGCGACTATGGCGCATCGGAGGACTATGTTTTTGTTATTTGCCCAAGTCAGCCTCATCAATGTATTAATTTTAATCTTACTTCATTTAATATTGAATATCAGGGCTTTGATCAGTTGGTGTTTTATGACGGAGCTGAAGTTGATCCGACTACTATCATAACGACGATCGGAGGCGTGGATCCATTTATTTTCGATTTTGTAGGAGAAGGTGGTGGCGGTGTCTGTTATCCGACTATTCATGCGAGTAGCGGTTGTATGACGGTTCAATTTGTTTCGGATGAAAATGTGCAAATGGAAGGTTTTGCAGGAGAATGGGAATGCACTGCCGATGCCTGTGATACACCCGCACCAATTATTGTAGAGTCGGGTATTACCGAAGCTCAGATAATTGATGCCGTGACAACACCACAGTCGGTTGTGACGATTACAAATTTGGATTGTCCGGAAAGTGCTTACGGTAAATTTGAAGCGCAGGATAACTCAGAACTAGGCTTAGGAAAGGGGTTATTGTTAACTTCTGGGAATCTTGGTTGGGCACTGGGTCCCAATAATGATCCGGGAGGGGGCGAAGGTCCATTGGATGATAATCAGGCTTTGGGCGATGCAGATTTGGATTCACTTTCTATTCATTATGGTAATCAGGCGTTGTCAAATGATGCCTGCGTTATAGAAATGGACGTCTTTGTTGCGACTGATGAGTTGAGGTTTAACTATGTTTTTGGATCAGAAGAGTATCCGGAATTTACCAATCCATTTAACGATCCATTTGGCTCGCAGTTTAATGATATTTTTGCCTTTTTGGTATCTGGTCCCGGTATTACGGGTGATCCGGTTATTGGTAATCAAAGAAATATCGCGGTTTTGCCCGATGGTAATAATACCTTCGTGGAGATTAATAGTGTGAATAATGCGGTTAATTGGGAATATTATCGAGACAATCAATTGGGGCAGTCTATTCAGTATGATGGTCTTACTTCCGGATTTATGGGTACGGAAAAATACCTTACCGCTATTCAGCCTGTTATTCCATGTAATACTTATCATTTAAAGTTAGCAATTGCCGACCGGGGCGATTTTGTTTATGATTCAGGGGTGTTTGTTTCTGAAATTAAGGGTGCTACACCTAACCTTTCGGTGCAGTTTAATTCAGGACTGGATTATTTCACAGAGGAGTGTTCGACCGAAACGGATAGTCTTGTTATTGAATTAACATCTACGAGTACAGAGGTGATTACTTATCAAGTGACAATCGGAGGTACTGCTATACTTGGGACGGATTATCAGATCAATTTACCGGCTAGCATACAGTTTAATCCAGGGGAGAATAGATTGGTTTTTCCCATTACCATTTTTGCAGATTTATTGGATGAAGAGACGGAGACCATTATCTTTACATTAAGTAATGACTTTGGTTGTGGGTTAGTAGAGCTGAGCAGTATCTCTATCGATTTGGTGGATGCATTAGATATTTCTATCAATGTTGATCAGGATAGCATATATGCCTGTGTAGGCGAAATGTTGACCTTAGAGGTTACGGGCGGACAGGATTATTTTTGGACACCTGCCGGCTTATTTGATAACCCTAATATTGTCAATCCGACCCTCCAGAGTATTCAGGAAGGATGGATATACGTCGAAGGGCGGGCTGGTGTGTGTTCGGATATTGATTCTGTATATATTCGGGCCATTGATCCTGAAATAACTATTTTGCCCCTTACGGGAACAGCTATCTGTCAGGGAGATGACGTGACACTCACTGTGGAGGATAATGTGAATGGGCAGGGTTTCTTTTGGACGCCTAATCCCGACATTACGGATAATCAAGCCACCACGATAACGGTGAGCCCCGATTTTTCAACGACTTATCAGGCTAATATTGATTTATTCGGGTGCATTGCTTCTGATCAGATTGATATAGATGTCAATCCATTTATTCCCGCAGCCGTAGGAAACGATACGACGATCTGTCAAAATTATAGTACGCCTCTTGCGACGGTAGATTTTATTTCAGATCAAATGTTATACGAATGGACACCAGTCGATGGGCTCGATGATCCAAGCAGCCCAACACCCATCGCTACACCGGATGAGACAACGACTTATACTGTGACTTCTACCGCCGCCAATGGAGCTTGTTCTTCGACGGAGAGCATAACGGTGACGGTTGTTCCCGCTAATATCGAAATCAATCCAAGTCCGGCATTTATTTGTAGCGGGGAATCCATTCAATTGACTGCCACGACCAGTACCGGTAATAATGAAAACTTTCAATGGTTGCCGGAGTTTGGTACCTTACCAGACTCTTCTGCTTTGAGTATTGAGGTTATGCCGGAGTTTTCTACTTATTATTATACGACATTGACGATAGGGGCTTGCTCTTTATTTGATTCTGTATTAGTAAGGGTGGACTCATTACCTAATTTGGCCATTGAGGCCGACCCGGTTAAAGACCCTTATTGTGCGGGGGATCAGATAATATTATCATCCCCACCTTATGAGTCCTATTTATATCCGGATATGACGCACCAGTGGAATAACGGTCCCGGTATGGAGTCACCTGATAGTCTTTATAATTTGGTGTTGACGGCACAGGATACATTTACTTATATCCGGATCACGCAAAATAATGCCTGTATTGATACGGTCGAAATCACCATTAATGTGGAGAAGCCTATACCAATGGTATTAACACCGGCAGCCTCCACGATCTGCCCTGGGGAAACGGTTGATTTCTCATTGGATTATGCCGGCTCTAGCGCATTGACCTGGTCTTCTGATCCGGAAGGCGCAACCTTTAGTTGTGATGACTGCCTGACCCCAACGGTGGGTACGGGGCAAAGTACCACCATAACGGTTAAGGATGATGCGGTCTGTCCTTCTTCAGCATCTGCCACAATTCAGGTAATTAACAGCCCGCTTGTTAACTTACCCAATGATTTTAGTATTTGTGCAGGAGATATGGATTCTATTTTGTTATATCCGCCACCCTATTTTGATCAAAATACTTATATGTGGAGTTCACCTACGGATAATTCCATATCATCAACTGACCCTGGACTAGTGGTTTTACCACAGGAGACGACAACTTATGTGTTGACAGCATCAAATGATTGTGGTAATGCCCAAGATGAAATTAATGTTTTTGTGATAGATGAAGAGCCTACTGTTTCGGTAGGGGAAGTCACTGTTTGCTATGGTCAATCGGGTATTTTGTCCGCAACGACAGATGCCAGCCAACCAGTCGCAGAGATATTTGACTGGGAAATAAACGGACTTCATTTTGATGGTAATAATTTTGCTTTTGCAGGAATTACGAGTAATACAGCTGGTGTACTTCATTATCGTTATGGCGATTGTTATGCGGAAGACATTCCATTTAATATTGTAGTGATTGAGCAGTTTGATGTATCGCTTACTTCGAATGTGAGCAGTGTATTGGCGGGGACTACAATAGAGCTGATGGCAACTGTTAGTCCGGTTCTATCGAATGTTACCTATACCTGGAAGATAGGAGAAGTGGTCTTAGGTTCGACGACTGTTCCTAATTTCACTGCAACAGTTCCCGAAGGAAGTAGCGGTGAGTCTTTTGAGGTTATTGTGACCACGCAAGATGGTTGTATGGCGACTGATGAGCTTGAGATAGAGATAGTCTCCATAGAAATCCCCAATGTATTTACACCTAATAATGATAATATTAATGATGAATTCAAAGCATTTTATCCAGACGGAGCCAGTGTGTTTGTTACTGAAATTGTCGTTTATAATCGCTGGGGACAAATTGTCTATCAGGTAAGTGATAATACACCTTGGGACGGGATGTTTAAAGGGAAGCCGGGAGCTTCAGATGTTTATATTTACCATATCATCTTTGATTTGGGTGGAGGCAAAACACTGGACCGGTCAGGTGAAGTAACCTTGTTGAGATAGGTTTTTATATTTTTAATTCCCAAAGAGGTTGGTTTTGATGTGTATCGAAACCAACCTCTTTGTGTTTTATTTTACTTTGCCCAAATTGCTAAGAATTTTCCTTCCCTAAATCAATTCCATTTTTCGTTAAGATAGCTTGTATTTAATCAATTTGCAGGCACTTGGGGTGAAAAAAAATACCCTCTTTTTTTACTTTTTCCCAAATATTCCCTATCTTTAAGCCAATAAAAAACGCCAATAAAACCTAAAGAGATATTTTATAACCCGTCCGAACAATTGTTCCGGGTATTTGAAATGAGCTTTAGCAAGCCTGGAGAGGACTGTTAAGTTTGTTTCATCCCGGAAATGAAAACGACTTAACTGGGCAGTATTCTCAATACTGCTACTAGGGTCAGGTGGAAACATTTATTCGGACACAAATATCTATTTTATGAAAAACAGAATATTGTTTTGG
>CAZNCI010000050.1:0-8825 GCA_964571475.1 uncultured Saprospiraceae bacterium
CCCATGCCCTCCAAGCCCAGGCACGAATTTGACAGGTTTAACAACCTGTCAAATTCCCCTCCCCATTTACAACATTTAATTAGCGAACAAAACGATAATTTCCCTCCCAAATTCCTCAAACGACCACCTCCTTCCGCTCCAATAATTCGCGGTAAGCATCGGGGATGGTTGCTTTATTCAAAAATGCACCGACTTCCACTGGTGGGTGGATTTGGTCAAATCTTAGGACTTTATCCATATTTACCCGGCGGTTAATCATGGTGCGGGTGATGTGGCAGGGATTTTTTATACCTGCGGCGCCGACCAGTTCGACTAGATTATGGATGGTGTCCTGATGAAAATTAGCAACGCGTATCGCCTTGGTATCTACATCTAATCCACTGATCAATGATTTATCCTGTGTGGCGACTCCAACGGGACAGGTATTGACATTGCATTGTAGCGCCTGAATACAGCCCAATGCCAGCATCATACCTCGGGCACTATTGCAGAGGTCTGCGCCAAGGGCGATGGCTCTGGCGATGTGGAATCCAGTAACGATTTTGCCGGAAGCGATTAATTTAATATCTTTTTTGAGGTCGAAACCGTCGAGGACATCTCTGGCAAACGACAATCCGTCACGCAAGGGCATTCCTATGGAATTGGAAAATTCGATGGGGGCGGCTCCCGTTCCTCCTTCTCCTCCGTCAACAGTAATGAAATCCGGTTTAATGCCCGTTTTAATCATCGCCTGACAGATGTTGACAAACTCAACTTTTCGACCGACACATAATTTGATGCCAATGGGTTTCCCCCCCGATAATTGTCGTAGTTTTTGTATGAAGTGCATCATTTCTTCACTATTGGAAAAGGAAGAATGATACGGCGGAGAGAAAACTGTTGTGTGGGGAGGCACTTTACGGATTGTTGCAATCTCTTCGGTGTTTTTGATGGCAGGTAAAATACCGCCATGCCCTGGTTTTGCCCCTTGGGAGAGTTTTATTTCTATCATTTTTACCTGAGGGAGTAAAGCTTGCTCTTGGAATAAATCTTCGGAGAAAGTACCGTCATCCTTTCTACAGCCGAAATAACCGGTGCCTATTTGCCAGGTCAGGTCACCGCCCGGTTTTTTATGGTAAGGGCTGATCCCTCCTTCCCCGGTATTGTGATAAAAGCCCCCTGCTTTAGCTCCGCCATTGAGTGCCAGTACTGCCCGGTTGCTCAACGAGCCAAAACTCATGGCTGAGATATTATAGAGGCTGGCACTATAAGGTTGTTGGCAGTCGGGACCACCGATGGTTACCCTTGGGTCGTGCCCGATGTCGTGTTGATTGACGGGGTAAATGGAATGATCCATCCATTCATAACCTTCGGCATATACATCTTGTTGAGTGCCAAAGGGGGTGGTGTCATTGACTTTTTTAGCTCTTTTGTAAACGAGACTTCGCTCCAGCCGGTTAAAGGGCTTTCCATCCGTATCGGTCTCTACAAAGTATTGCATGATTTCGGGGCGTATCCGTTCTAACATATAACGGAAGTTACCAATCACCGGGAAATTACGGCGAATGGCGTGTGTTTTTTGAATCATATCGAAATAACCCAAAAGAATGATTGGTCCAAATATAATAAATAACCACCAGACGCCGTGCCAAATGAAAGATAATCCCCATATCATTAGGGAGATCAGGATAGACGATAAGACAAATATTCGCTTCATAATTTTACTTTATAGTTGATTTTATCCTGCAATTTATCAAAAAATAATATTTGTCCAAGAATAATAGGGCGTAAAGTTGTTAACTGTCGGAGAGGAAGGTGAAATGCGTTCGTAGTCTTTTATCATTGTTTTAAGTTCATGCCCAAAGGATTCAGCCTGTGGGAATAAGTTCTTTTACTAATTTCTTATTATTTTTCTAAAGCGAAGTGCACCCTTTGCCTATCCATTTTATGTATTCTTCATTAGAATTGCATCTATTTAACGAATTTATCGTCTGAAACAATTATTTGTCAGTAGCAGGAGTTAAATTTACGGTGATAAGTGTCTGTGTTACTACACATTTGTTCGCCTTATGGTGTAAGGGACAGAAGTGGCCTGGTGATGCCAGCGGTGTTACGGAGCGCAGCGAATTTGCCCGGCTACAATAAAATATAGCTGGACAGATTCACCGATGACCCGACCAGCCCGATTTTTTATCGGGATGGATACGCCCAAAAAATAGTTCAATTAATAAAAAAAATCCCCGTATGAATAGGATAAAAAAAATTTCGTTATTAGTCCTGGTCATTATCACACTGGTGGTGGTGAATAACTTTGCACAAAAGCCTTCCAATATGAAGTTTAGTACTGATCTTTACAAAAAAGAATGGAAAAAAATAGAAGCACTAAAACAGAAAAGGCTTCCTAAATCGGCGCTCGAAAAGGTGAATTTGCTTTATGAAAAAGCAACCAAAGACAACAACCCCGCACAGGTGATTAAAACACTGGGCTATCGGGTGAGCCTACAGGCAGAGTTGCGTGAAGATGGTTTTGAAAAGGCCATTTATGATATGGAAACGGAGCTAAAGGCAGCTAAAGAGCCGGTTAAACCAATTTTGCAATCTATTTTGGCAGAGACCTATGCCAATTATCTCAGCAATAGTTATTGGAAATTTAATGACAGAACGCATACCGTCGATTATCAATCGGATGATATTCAGACCTGGTCATTGCAGCAGTTGACGGATCGAATGCTGGAGTTATATCTGGCTTCCACTCACTCGGAGATGACTAAAAAGATCAGTATCAAAATTTTTGACGGCATTACAAGCAAGAGTTCTACCGATAAAGAACGCCCCTTATTATATGACTTTTTGGCACACCGCGCCATCGATCAATTGATGAATAGTCAAAGTTATCTGGCGACACCAAATTATAAATTTGAGTTGCGGGAGGCAGCGGCTTTAGGAGATGTCACCACCTTTGTCAATTATGATTTTACGACCAGGGATAAACAGTCGTTTAAATACCAGGCGCTGGTTTTATTCCAGGAATTACTGGCTTTTCATGCCAATGATAAGGATCCGGTCGCTTTGATCGATGCCGATCTCCAGCGGATCCAGTTTGTTTATACTAATATGGTTCACGACCAAAAGGATAGTTTGTACCTCGCTGTCTTAAAGACAATGGGTGAGCAGTACAAAGACAACGCCATGGCTGCCGAAATTCACTACAAAGAGGCAACTTATTACAAGCAAAAAGGGCATAAGTATCGCACAAATGCCGGAGAGGACAATCAATGGGAGCTGAAAACCGCCTGGGAAATAGCGCACGATGTCATCCAGAAATATCCGGGTACTTATGGGGCGCAGCTTTGTTTGGTACTACTGAATGACATAGAGCACAAACAACTGTACTTCAATGCCGAGCAGGTGGTTTTACCAGAACAACCATCGCTAACCTATATTTCTTATAAGAACATCGCGGATGTCTTTATCAAAGTGGTAAGTGTATCAGAAAAGGAGTTATTACAATTTGAATTAGGAGGAGACGATAAGATACTTTCTTTTTTGAATAACAAACCTGTGATATATCAAGAGGTGGCACAATTACCTGACTTGGGTGATTTTCAAACCCATGCCACGGAAGTGATGATAGACGCCCTGCCTTTAGGGAGTTATGTAGTCATGGTGTCCAATCATTCTGGTTTTAAAAACGGAGCCGGGATTATTCAATATTCAAAGTTGACCGTTTCCAATATTGGGTATTTTCAGCGAAAAGATGAAAAAGGAAAGACGGTATTTACTGTGATGGAGCGGGAGAGTGGTCAACCGATGAAAGGGGTGAAAGCCGTCTTTTGGGAACGAAAATACAACAATCAGGAGAGAAGATACGACAAGAAAAAACTAGGAGAATTAGTAAGTGATAAGGATGGATTTGTCCGCACTACTTTTGGTGAAAGAAAACAGTTCTCGGTGGTGTTCTCCAAAGGAAAAGACCATCTAAGTCTGGATGATTATTACAATAATTACGAGCCATATCGCCAGGAAAGCAATAATCAGGCGGTGCACTTCTTTACGGATAGAGGCATTTATCGTCCGGGGCAGCAAATCTTTTTTAAAGGGCTGGCCATTGAAACCTTTAATCAGGATAAGCCAAAAATTCTGACCAATAAAAAAATAAAGGTAAGTCTGCTGGATGTCAATGGGCAGGAAGTGTCCTCCCTGTTTTTGCGTACCAATGAGTACGGTACGATTCACGGCGAATTTGCCTTGCCGGAAACGGGACTCAAAGGGCAGTTCAGGATAATGGCTGATTTGGGACGTAGTAATAAATATTTCCGGGTGGAGGAATACAAACGCCCTAAATTTTCTGTAAAGATGTTGCCGGTAGAGGGTGATTTTGCGCTGGGGGATAAAGTGTTGTGCAAGGGAGAAGCCAAGGCTTTTGCCGGTAATGCCATAGATGGCGCCAAGGTGAAATACCGGGTGGTGCGAAATGTGAATTTCCCCTGGTGGCCCTGGTGGTATCGCAGACCTGCTTGGTCGGGAAATGCCTCTATGGAGATTGCCAATGGAGAAACGGAGACTACAGCCGATGGTCATTTTACTGTGAAATTTGATGCCATTCCGGATCTGTCCATTGCAAAAGATAAAAATCCATTGTTCAGATATACCGTTTATGCTGATGTGGTTGACCCAACGGGGGAGACGCATAGTACTTCCCAGTCGTTTAGTTTCGGGTATTTAAGCCTGATGGCAAATGTATCTATCCCCTCTAATGTGGATAAAAAAGAAAAAGAAGCCCATATCAAGATAAGCACTAAAAATCTGAATGGCGTTTTTCAGGAAGCCCAGGGAACAATAGAGGTGACCCGCCTGCAGGAGCCCGACCGGATTTTCAACGATAGATATTGGAATGAACCAGATCTTTACTTAATCAAGCGACATAAATATAAAAAATATTTTCCTCATTTTGCTTATAAAGGGGAGGATAAAGTCGAGCATTGGCAGGAATTGGCAACCATGCTGAATCAGCCTTTTAATACGGCCGATACCAGCCAGCTTACCCTGAATATCAACCAATGGCCGGTTGGGCAATACGTGGTTAAAATAACTACCAAAGATAAAAGTGGGGCGTTGATCGAGGATAAGCAATTTTTTACGGTCTCTGATATATACCATAAAGAACTTCCTTACGGTCAATTGCTTTTTAGTACCCTGGATAAACCCAGCTATCAGGTCAATGAAAAGGTGAAACTGCAATTGGGTGCACCCATGGATAAAGTACCTATTTTATACGAAATACTCGGTGGAGATGAAATCCTGAAAACCGCCTGGCTGAATGTCAATAATTGGGCGAATACGGATTTTATTGCGACGGAAAAGGAACGTGGGAAAATGGGTGTAACCATCGTTTATATGCGACACAATCGGGCTTATCACACCTATCTGCCGGTCGAAGTCCCCTGGGATGATAAAAAACTGGAGATCGAATATTCCGTTTTTAGAGATAAGCTAAAACCGGGTGCAGCAGAAGAATGGCAATTGAAAATCAAAGGACCTAATGGGGAAAAAGTCGCTGCGGAGGTGCTCGCTGGTATGTATGACGCTTCTTTGGATCAGTTCGCAGTCAATAATTGGTTTTTATCTCTATACCATACTGCTTATTATCCCAATTATGTATGGGGTGCTAAAGGTTTTAAGGTGAGTCGATTCAGGCAGTTGAGCCGGTATCAAAGCCCCAATATCAATATTTCTTATAAGCAGTACCGGCGACTTATTTCGTTGATTACGCTGGGTTATAATCGGTATTATGCGGACACTTATGCCTACGACGAGGAAGCGCCTGCCTTAAAGATGAAAAAAGCCGCCAGAGGAGCGCCTAAGTCAGAAGAAAAAATAGTAAGCCCGATAATGGACGCCAGTATCTTGATGGAGGCACCCGATGGGAACGCTCCACCGGCAGCTCCGGTAGTAGCGGAAAATGATCAGAAACAGTCAAACCCGGACGAAAACCCCGTCAAAATCCGAACTAACTTTAACGAGACGGTCTTTTTTATGCCCGATTTACAGACGGATAAAGAGGGGAATGTGATTTTGAAATTCACCATGAGTGAAGCATTGACCCGCTGGAAGCTGATGACATTGGCGCACACAAAAGACCTGAAAACAGCCATTAGTACCAGGGAGCTGGTCACTCAAAAAGAATTGATGATTCAGGCCAATGCACCTCGATTTTTAAGGGAGGGAGATGTGATGGAGTTTACCGCCAAGGTGAGTAATTTGTCGGATGAAAATTTATCGGGTTGGGCAACCCTCTCTCTTTTTGACGCACTGACGATGAAGCCGGTGGATGATATACTGGAGAATGCCATTCCGCAGATGAAATTCAATGTCGAAAAAGGGCGTTCACAAGGATTGTCGTGGAAGATCAAAGTTCCTAAAGGCAAGGTGATGGCAGTGACACACAGGGTGACAGCAAAAGCCGGTCATTTTACAGATGGGGAAGAAAATACCCTGCCTGTATTGACCAACCGAATGTTGGTAACAGAGACGATGCCAATGACCATCAAAGCGGGCAAACGGAAAACTTTTGATTTTAAACATTTTCAGAAAGCAAGCCAGTCCAATACGATACAAAATCATCGTTATACGCTGGAATTTACCACTAATCCGGCTTGGTATGCGGTCAAATCACTGCCCTATTTGATGGAGTACCCTTATGATTGTACCGAACAGATATTCAGCAGGTATTATGCCAATTCGCTGGCAGCTTCGGTTGCCAATCAATATCCGGGCATTCGGCAGGTACTCGATCAATGGAAGGATACCGACGCATTGGATGCCGAATTGACCAAAAACGAAGCCCTAAAGTCGGCTCTGTTGAAGGAAACGCCCTGGGTGTTGGACGCCCAAAATGAGGCGCAACAACGCAAAAATATTGGTTTGCTTTTTGACCTAAATAAATTGGCGCGGGAAGAAAAGAAAACCATGAATAAACTCAGGGAGCGACAATCTATGACCGGAGGTTTTACCTGGTTTCCCGGCGGAAGAGACAGTTGGTATATTACGCAGTATTTGGTGGAAGGCTTCGGTCATCTCAAACATTTAGGTGTAAAAAGTCTAGATCAAAATAACGATACAAAGCAGCTTTTGTCTAAGGCAGTTCGATACATAGATGCCGAGCTAAAACGCCATTACGAAGAATTGGAAAAAAGGGTGAAAGCCGGCAAAGATGATTTTCAAAAGGACCATTTATCCAATATGGCGATTCATTATTTATACGCGCGTTCGTTCTTCATCGAGCAGCCCTTTGCAGATAAGAAAATGCAGCAAATCCTCGATTATTACCTGGGGCAGGCAGCTTCTTACTGGATGGACAATGGGCTCTATCAACAGGGGCTTTTGGCACTGGCGCTGCACCGGTATAAGAAGAATAAGGCCGTTAATGAGATGATGGCTTCCTTCCGTGAGCGTGCCTTGCATAGCGAAGAATTAGGTATGTATTGGAAGTATAACAGCGGTTATTTTTGGTATCAATTACCCATCGAGACCCATTCTTTGATGATAGAGGTCTTCGCGGAGTTGAGCGATGATAATGAAGCCATTGACGAGATGCGCCTATGGTTGTTGCGAAATAAGGAAACCTCCAACTGGAAGACAACCAAGGCGACTTCAGCCGCGATTTATGCCCTATTGATGAACGGTACCGAATGGCTGCCGGAGAGTCAGGATTTGCAAATAAAATTGCCTAAGGCATCCGCACAGGAGCAGGTCATCGCAGCAGCACAACAGACCGTTGAGGCAGGATCCGGTTATTTTAAAGCCGATTGGGAAGGGGAGGAAATAACCACGGACTTGGCGACGATTAAAATCAAAAATCCCAATAAAATAGTCGCATGGGGAAGTGCCTATTGGCAGTATTTTGAGGATTTGGACAAAATTGATTTCTTCGAGGATACCCCGCTTCAGTTGAAGAAGCAGTTGTTCAAAGAAGTTCCTTCGGATAATGGTCCCGTATTGAAAAAAATCGATCAAAATACGGTATTGATACCCGGGGATAAAATCAAGGTGCGCATTGAATTGCGGGTAGATCGCCCGATGGAATATATCCACATGAAGGATATGAGAGCCAGTGGTTTTGAGCCAATTAACGTACTGAGCCAGTACAAATGGCAGGGAGGGTTGGGCTATTACGAGAGTACTTCGGATACGGCAACAGATTTCTTCTTCTCTTATTTACCCAAGGGTACTTATGTGTTTGAATACCCGGTTCGCGTCATCCATAAGGGCGATTTTTCCAATGGTATTACCACCATCCAGTGTATGTATGCGCCGGCCTATACCAGTCATTCGGAAGGCGTGCGGGTACAGGTGAAGTAAGTTTTGTAAATAATTTACCGCTCCATTTTTCCACTGGGTGATGGATAGTTACGTCTTTTTTATGATTAGGGCGATCCCCACGTTAGTACGTGGGGCGGGTCATCCGCTACTACCGCTCCCGAAATAAATTCGGGAGCGATACCGCTACTACCCCTATCGCGAAAAGGAGGGCTGTCGTTTAAAATAATCATATATCAGTGATAGTGTATCAGATATTGCTATGGCAAAAAGTGTGGGGAGCTGAGTAGTTACCATTATTAATATTAAAACCGGTGACTGAACTTCACTGTTCAGGAGGCAGTGCCGGTACAAGTGTGTTGTTTACTTTTCGTGAATATTCGCATCCATTCGTACATCCCGCAGGAGTGTGGGACGGGCATGTGACGCAAGAGGCGTTATTCGTGGCTAAAATATTCGTCTCCATTCGTGCATTCGTGGCTAAAACATTCGTCTCCATTCGTGCATTCGTGGCTAAAACATTCGTC
>CAZNCI010000050.1:8925-17320 GCA_964571475.1 uncultured Saprospiraceae bacterium
GCATTCGTGGCTAAAACATTCGTCTCCATTCGTGCATTCGTGGCTAAAATATTCGCACTGCATTTAATACACCACTATGACCTTAATGGTATATATCCCCCACAATAAATGCGTCATATCAACAGCGCAAAAAGTCGTTAAAGATCCTCATCGCTCCCTCCGCTTTCGGTTCACCAAATAAACTCCCACCAAAATTCCGGCGGCACCCACTACCTGCATTAGATTAAACCTTTCGCCATCAAAGAGCCCCCAACAGATGGCGACGATGGGGATGAGGTAGGTGACGGAGGCAGAGAATACCGGACTGGATATTTTGATGAGTTTATTGAATAAAACTTTGGCGATGGCGGTGCCGAATAATGCCAATAGGGCGATAAAGAAAATAGACCTTTGGGTGATGGGGTTGTTCAGATTTTCGTAAGAAAAAAAGGAAGTAAAGATGAGAATAATAATGGAGGGGATGAATAATAATAAAAAATTACCGACCGAGATGGCGAGGGCACTTACTTCGCTAAGGTGGTATTTTAAAATATTGATATTACTGGCATAGCCAATACTGGCAGTAATAACCAATAGACTGTATAAATAATTTTGATTTTGTCCGATGGAAGCTCCTTGCAAAATGAGGATGATTGTGCCGAGCAGCCCGATAATAACCCCGAAAAGCTGCTTTTTTAGAAAGGGAGCTTTGAAAAAAACAGCCCCAATCAATAAAGCAAAAAGTGGCACCAGCGAATTGAGCACAGAGACGATCGAACTATCGATTTTCGTCTGGGCGATGGCGAATAAAAAAACGGGAAAGAAGGTGCTTAAAAGCGCCGTTATCAAAATCCATTTCCACTTATTCTTTGGTATGAGAAATATACTCCTGAAACCGTAGGAAAAGAGGAATAAAGACGTCAAAAGAATTCGTAATGCACCCAACTGAATAGGTGTCAAACCAATTAGTCCTTTTTTCATAAGAATGAAGGAAGATCCCCAGATAATAGAAAGCCCAATTAGATAGACCCATTTTCGTTGCTGATTATTCAATTTGTTTTGTTATTTTACATTGCTGTGAAATAGGAAAACAATTGAGCTTTTAAAAGGTTCTATGATGGTGAGGTGCAATTTTTTTGAAAGGCGATTTATTTTGAAAGATAAAAAATTGTATCATTGTATTTGTTACACTGTACTTTTGTTCATGAAGCCTGGGGGCGAATCAATGTATTACCATGAAATATACTCGAAATAATTTAAAAAAAATAGAGACACTCTTCAAAGAACTGGACTATACCATTCGTTACGAAAAGGGAAATTTTCAGTCTGGCTACTGCATTGTGGAAAACAGGAATATCGCAGTCATTAATAAATTTTTTGATGTGGAAGCAAGAATGAATGTACTCTTTGAAATAGCAGCAGGCTTGGAGGTCGATCAGGAGTCATTAACAGATGCTTCATTGAAAGTATATAAAGAGGTGAGCAAACAATTTATCATTAGTACGGAAGAAGAATAGATGAAAATAACGATGTTGGGCACGGGTACTTCGCAGGGCATTCCAATGATTGGCTGCCCTTGTGCTGTTTGTCAATCGGCAGATCCAAGGGATAAGCGGTTGCGTCCGGCTATGCACCTTGAGCAGAATGGCATATCCATCGTTATTGATATTGGTCCCGATTTCCGCCAACAGATGTTAAGAGCTGGGATTGTGGATATTGATGCTATTTTGCTGACACATGAACACAATGATCACATCGCGGGCTTGGATGATGTTCGTCCCTATAATTTTCTGCGCAATAAAAATATGCCGGTTTTTGGTTTGGAAAGGGTCGGCAAGGCTTTATCAGAACGCTTTCCTTATATCTTTAATACGGTTAATAAATACCCGGGTGCACCCTGTGTGGATTTTCATAAAATAGACAAAAGTCAACCATTTGAAGTCAAAGGTATTCAAATTAATCCCGTTGAAGTGATGCACGGAAAATTGCCGATTTTGGGCTATCGAATCGCCGATTTTGCGTATTTGACCGATGTTCACCACATAGAAGAGCCGGAGTTCGCTAAATTGCAAAATTTGGATACTTTGGTTTTAAGCTCACTTCATCATCGACAACACCATTCCCATCTAACGCTGGAAGAAGCCCTGACTTTGGTGGAGGTTATTCGCCCTCGAAAAACCTATCTCATGCACATGAGTCACCTGATGGGATTGCATGCAGAGGTGAGTAAAACCCTGCCCGAAAATGTATTTTTTGGATATGATGGTTTGGTTTTAGAGGTGTTACCTAAAATACATTAAGACAGCACCAAAGGCCGTTATTAAAATAATCAAAACCGTTGCCATTTTGATCGAGTATCGAATATGACGTGCGAAGCTGGTGATTTCATCTTGAAGATTAGGGTATTTGGGGAGAATTTCTTCCTCCATTTTATGGCTGTTAAATACGTGTACCGCTTTGAATTCGACTCGATTTTGTACCAGTACCTTATATGCTTTTAATACTTTCACCCGAAAGTAAACGTTGACGAATAACATGGCAACAAAAAGACCAATAATAATGGATATAAGCAAAATGTACATAAGATGTATTTTAACGGCTAATTTCAAAATGACGCACCACAAAGGTAATAAAAATCAGGGCAAACACATTAAAATTGCTGGGCTGGAAAATACTGATGATTTAGTGGCTTAGGCAGGGTTGAAAACCTTTGGCTCGGGCAGATTCCCACTCCAAAGCCAAAGGTCTTTACCCACCTGGTGGATTGGCGCTTACTATTCTACTACAATCCGCCTCATAACGACACCATCGTCCAGTCTTAATTGAACAAAATACAACCCCGCTGACAAATCATCAACTGACCACTGTAAGCTATTCATCCCCGAAACAAAATCCAAATGCTGCGTCCTAAGTAATTGCCCATTATGGGCATACAAACGAACCTCCCCTTTCTGTGCCAATTCTGCGTCTATTTTGATATAAAGTGTTTCACTGACTGGATTGGGCATCACCTCCCAGCTATTAATACTCTCCGGTGTATTTATCGCATCAATAATAAGAATCAACTGACAATCCATGGATTGACCACAGTCATTGGTTACAGTCAGGCAAACATTATAACTATCTGCTTCCAAAAATGTATGATTAGGACTATATTCAACAGAAGTCGAGCCATCTCCAAAGTCCCATAACCAAGAGGATGGCAATCCCGTTGATACATTTTGAAAACTCAATGAACTCCCAGTACCATTAACCGAAAATTGCGCCAATGGCAATGCACAATCAAGGGTGATTGTCCTACATTCCGTTGTCCCTGCTCCACATTCATTTTCCGTCGTCAAACAAATGGTATAGGTTCCATCCTGTGTAAATTGATGCGTAGGATGCTGTGCCGTAGAGACAACTCCATCTCCAAACGTCCATGTCCAGGAATCGGGAAGCCCCGTGGATAAATCTGTAAACATCACCGTCAAATTAGTGGTAGAATAACTAAACTGCGAAACCGGGCTTTCACATTCTACGACAATATTTGCACATTTTACATCACTCCCGCATACGCTTTCGACCGCAAGACATACGGTATAAGTACCGGGGGCATTATATGTGTAAGTGGGATTTTCTTCACTAGAGGTATTGCCATCGCCAAAGTCCCACGACCAGCTGGATGGTCCGCCACTTGATTGATCTTCAAAATTGACCAATAAGCCAGCTGCTTCATATCCAAATAAACCCACTGGTGCAGCACAATCCACCGTCACTTCCTGACAATAAATATCACTCCCACAAATACCACTCACCTCTAGGCACGTCTGATAAGTGCCCGGACTGCTATAGCTGTAATTAGGACTTGCTCCGACAGTCATTCCTCCATCCCCAAAAGTCCAGACCCAATTGCTTATTTCTCCACTTGATTGATCAAAATAACTAACATTTAATCCATCTGAACTAAAGGTGAAATTAGAAGTAGGCGCAGTACAAGAGACCAATACCTCCTGACAAAACTGACTCGAACCACAAACATTTGTTATTTCTACACAGACATTATAATTTCCCGGTACTGCAAAATTATGTATTGGATTTTGTTCGGAACTAAATGTACCATCTCCAAAATTCCAAAACCAGGTATCTACCGACATGGCCACCTCTCCTGTGAAATTCGCTACTAAATCATTGATGTCAACAACGAAAGATGGACTCGGAGGCGTACAACTCACCTGTATTTGGGTGCACATCTGATTATCACCACAAACACTATTGACCTGCAGACACACCATATATGCGCCCGGCATGGCATAAGTATGTGATGGACTACTAAGCGTAGAGCTTTGCCCATCTCCAAAGTCCCAAAGCCAATTAGTAGGTGAATTAATAGATTGGTCTAGAAAGTTAACCTCCAAACCATTGCTTTGGGTCGAAAATGAAGCAATTGGTGTGGTGCAACTCACCGTCACATTTTGACAGACCGTAGTAGAACCACACTGATTAGTCGCCTGTAAGCAAACATCATACGTGCCGGGAGAACTATATACATGATTAGGATTCTGCATCGTTGAATTTTGCCCATCCCCAAAGGTCCACATCCATCCCGTTGGATTATTAGCAGATATATCCATCAGGCTTATTGATAGACCGTCACTACTAAAATCAAAGCCCGATTCCGGAGCCAGACAATTCGCAACAACCTGTTTGCAAATAGTAGATGTACCACAAATACTAGATGCCATTAAACATACCTGATATGTCCCTCCCGTAGCATAAGTATGTATTGGATGTTGCACATTAGCTGCCTGACCGTCCCCAAACGTCCACAACCACGAAGTAGCTGCCGGTGATGAATTATCAAAAAACTGAACAACTAAATCGGTGATTTGGGTGGAAAAATTAGCATCAGGTGCCGGACAACTGACTTCAACAAAATTACAAACCTCAGAAGTGCCACATGCATTAGTTATTTCCAGACAAACATTATACTGTCCCGGTTGGGCATATTGGTGATTGGGGTGTTGTTGTGTTGATGTTGTCCCATCACCAAAGTTCCATGACCAGGTGTCAGGTGACTCTGTCGAAGTATCTGTGAAATTCACAGCTAATTCATTCGTCTGGCTGGTAAAAGCCGCCTGTGGTTCATTACAGCCTATTTCTACAAAGGCACAATAGGCCGTTGATCCGCACTCATTCGTCGCCATCATACAAATAGAATAACCGCCTTCTTGTGCATAAGTATAAGGAGCTGGATTTTGATCATAACTTAAATTCATCGACATATCTCCAAAATCCCATCGCCATGCTGTTGGGTTATTAGTTGACAAATCATGTACCGTCACGGTAAACCCATCAACGGAAACAATTTCAAAATTTGCCTCCGGTATTATACAATCAATAGTCACCGTCTGGCAAACCGTCGTTGGTCCGCAGGCGTTCGTAGCAGTCAAGCATATTTGATAAGTGCCATTTTCCTCATACTGATGGGTTGGTGCATTGGTGTTAGCCGTCGTTCCATCACCGAAATCCCATAATAATGAGTTAGCTCCTCCTCCTATAATGGGGGTAACAGCTACTGTTCTATTGGTTATATTGGTCGAAAAATTAACGGTTGGTGGTGGGCAGTTAATTACAATCGTTTGACAAAGTTCTTCATCACCACAGGCACCTGTGACGACCAGACAAACTTCATACGTACCCGCTTGCGAATAGGTGTGATTGGGATTAATCATATTAGAGGTGCTTCCATCACCAAAGTCCCATGCCCAGGCAAATACATCCGCACTGGAGGTATTGGTAAAAAAGGCAGATAACTGCGAACTCCCGGAAACAAACCCGGGCACCGTCTCCAAACACCCTATTAATGTAGAGCGGCATATCTGGCCAAAACCGCAATTGTTTTGTGCCAAAAAGCATATCGTATAATAACCTTCCTGCGGAAAAGTGTGTGTCGGATTTTGATCGAATGATGGGGCAGAACCATCTCCGAAATTCCACATCCATGTATTAGGAGAATTTGTTGACAAGTCTTCGAAAGTAGCCGTTAGTCCATCTAAATTGGAGACCATGAAATTGGAGACCGGTGGCGTGCAACTTACATTAATTGTTCGAAGTATTTGTCCGGTGCCACAAATCCCTATTACATTTAGGGTCACCGTGTAAATATCCGGCTCTGCGTAGGTATGAACAGGATTTTGCTCCGAAGAAGAAGTGCCGTCTCCAAAAGTCCAAAGCCAACTCGTCGCCCCCAATGTACTGGCTTCTTGAAAGCTAACAGTCAAATCATCCACTTCATAAGTGAAATCTATAGACAAAAAGCAATCACTTCCTTCCGTTACATTCAATGTCTGGTCAATCCCTGGTGCAATAATATGGTCTTCTGTTCCGGACGGCCATTGAACCACCACGCTATCAATCGTCACATTCTGCCCCAAACCAAAATGCACCAGATGAGAGGTCGAAATACCATAACTCTCTCCCGAACGCACTTCTCGTATTTGTTTGCCCCATGCACCGTATAATTCCACTCTTGCGCCCACTCCATTTTCATTGGAGATCACGCCATCTAAATTTAACTTAATAAAGTGATTATTATTCCCTTCATTCATATACAAACGATCACTAACCGTTGGGGATGGCGTATTATACCCAGAGCCAAAACTGGCCAAAACATCAATAAATCCATCATTATTTAAATCTCCTGTGGAAAAACTATGGACAGATCCGCTTCCCGGAAATACATTCAGCAGACCAGTAAAAGTACTATTGCCATTATTGCGTAAGACCTTATAGTTAGATGAGTTGCCTCCAAATAAAATATCAATAAACCCATCGTTATCAAAATCTACAAATTTTACCTGTATGCCGCCTCCTTCTGCAACTGAAATCCCAGACCCCATTGTAATATCTGTAAAAACACCATTGCCTTCATTTCGATATAATACATTTGGAATATCGTGGTTGATGACAATTGCATCCAAGTCTCCGTCATTATCAATATCACCAAAGTCTGTTGCCCATGATTGCCCATGTGGTTGCAAACCTGCCTGCGCCGCCACTTCGGTATAATGCCCGGTTCCATCGTTCTGAAATAATAGATTGAGCCTTCGCCCATCATTTGGATTGGTCACCCCTAATCGACATTTTGAAATATACAAATCCAGGTCTTTATCATTATCATAATCAATCCATACTGAACCATAATTTCCTGAATTATCCGAAGGTACTGTGGAGGCTGCGGAGATTAAATTGGGATTAAACTGCATATTACCATTGCCCGTGTTTTCATAGGGCTGACTGATGCCATCATCATGGCATGCGAAGATGTCTAAATCTAAATCTCCATCTATATCCACCATATTCGATCCTTGCAGAAAAGTATTGGAAAAAGAAATAGTATTCAACGAATAGCCATTACCCGCAGGATTCGCTTTTAATAATTTCAAACCATCATACGATCCTCCGGTAAAAATATCATTATAACCATTACCATCAATATCACCAATGGAGATACTCCATTGCCCCCCAATCAATGTCCCATAAGTGTATCCCATAAATACACCGCTTGGCGTTTGATAATCAATGACCAGGCTATTGCCTTCATGCAAACGAACAATGTCATCCAGTCCGTCAGCATCCATATCGGCAATGCCAATGGGAGCACCACTCCGGATGGTCTGGTGGAACAATTGAGCAGTTTGATTTGAAAAGCTGATTTGCCCAATAAGAGCTAAGGGCAGACAAAGAACAAATAAAAAGTTGAGGAACTTTTTCATAAGAATGTTTTTTTACCAACAAAAATGAATAAATCCACCTTCAAATTGGTGGCATCATTTTTAACCTGCCTTTGGTTAATTAAAGACAGGTTCATGGTTTTATCATAGAAATTATAAACCCCACTTAGGCAATTAAAAATAATAAATTAAACTCCGTCATTCGTCGGAGCAGAGTATTTTGACTTTATCTTTTCACGCTGTACTGCTCCATCGAAACAATCACTATGCTCGCATGGCTCATGTTTCGATGAATTGTCCAACATGAAAATATTTCGTCAATTCTGTTCATTTATTTATTTTAAATTACCTTATTGGCACAAAATACCAATGTGGGTCTGTTTTACAAAAATCAAAAAAATAAGCTAGATAACAATAGTTTCTAACACCATTTATTTTTGATATAAATTATACAATTTAAGATAGTGTCCCAATTCTTTTAGAGCATAGGCAGAGTATTTGTCGAAGAGGAGATAGGTAGGTTAATTTGCTTCTAAAAAGGTAAAAATACTCAATGTTTATCATTATCAAAAATAAATACAGGCAAATTAGAAAAAATATTTTACTTCTGTTATTTTTCTACTTCCGAAAAACAAAAAGCGCTATCAATCTTACCTGATAGCGCTTTCATGCTTTAAATATTTTTCTTCTCTCTATTCTCC